>JAPSGR010000011.1 GCA_031177355.1 Candidatus Nitrosocosmicus sp.
ATTACACAAACATATAAGAATTTAAAACCCTAGACTTGAATATGGATGCTAGATGCGTGAACTGTAATATGAGAGCAGATTTTGACATAGATAAAAACAAGGTGATATGCAAAAAGTGTGGATTAGAAATAGAATATGATGACTATATTGAACAGATGAAGGAAAAAGCAGTTTCATTAGCTGATGATTTTCAATCAAATTGGGATAAAAGCGGATTTTAGATCTTTAAAAAGATTCGAATAGTGGCTAACAGATATATTTCCAGTCTAAAAGTTAGTTTTTTAGCAAGGTTAATTAAGGCTGAAAATTCAAATATAAAGGACTTTGGTAGAGTTTAAAGTAGTTATCTCTGATTCAACAGGTAAAAGCACTAATCAGGATTTAAAAGACAAGAGTGCCCAGCCTCTTTTAGGTTCTAAGCTGGGAGATACATTGGAATCCACTATTTTTGGATTTAAGGAAGGTAAAGTAAAACTAACAGGAGGGAGCGATAAATCAGGAACTCCTATGCGTTCAGATCTGCATGGAGCTACAAAGAAATATGTTCTCATGACCAAAGGAGTAGGGATGCGCAATCTAGAGCCAGGCGAAAGAAAGAGAAAACTGGTTAGAGGAAATCTTATCACAGAAGAAATATACCAATTAAATTGTCAGCTAATTGACTCAAAATTACCTGAAAAAGAACAGCCTGCTGATCCAGCCGCTGCTGCTGGAGATACCGCCTCAACTTAAGATAATCACGAAATTCGCAAGTATCCAACTAAAAGTTTTCAAAATTTTTTTAGTGTTAACATATCATATATATTATAATATCAGTAGCAGTAGCAATTGCTATTGGTTTGGTTATCTCACTTTATTTTCGACTGTATGAATGTCTTACTTTAATAACATTTTAAGTAAATTAATATTTGAATGAAAAAATACAAAAGGTATTGCACTGGAAGGATACTTTACCTGAGTGGTATATTCAAAAATATGGTTATCAACCGTGTGTTAACATAGGCACCTCAGGACACGTAGATCATGGTAAAACGACACTTATTGAAGCTATTACAGGTGTATGGACAAGCGGTCATAGTGAAGAGCTTCGACGAGGAATTACTATAAAAGTAGGATATGCTGATGCTGCCTTTTATAAATGTCCAAACTGTCCACCTCCATCGAATTATTCAGTACAGCCCAAGTGTGGGCTCTGTGATTCTGAGGCAGAATTATCAAGAGTAGTAAGTTTCGTAGACTCTCCCGGACACGAGAGTTTGATGGCAAATATGCTCTCTGGTGGTGCACTAATGGATGGTGCAATACTAGTTATAGCTGCAAATGAAAAGGTACCTCAGCCACAAACAAGAGAACACCTATTAGCATTGCAGGTATTAGGCATCGAAAACATTGTAATTGTTCAAAATAAGGTGGATCTTACTGAAAAAGAAAATGCGATAGAAAATTATAATCAAATAAAGGAATTTGTAAAAGATAGTGTAGCCGAGAACGCACCAATAATACCAATATCAGCACAGCACAGGGCAAACATTGACATCTTGATTGAATATATTGAAAAGTATATTCCTACTCCTGAAAGAGTTCACAATAAAAACGGTATTATGCACATACTGAGATCTTTTGACATCAATAAACCTGGAACACCTATTAAAGATATTAAAGGAGGTGTCCTGGGTGGGGCGTTGATTCAAGGCGAATTTGAAATCGGAAGCGAGATAGAAATCTTACCTGGAATTTACAATGAAAGAAAAAACAGATATGAATCTATTTTTTCCGAGATAGGTTCCTTGGCTACAGGTGCAGGTTTGGTAGACAGGGTGCGACCAGGTGGTTTAGTGGCCATAGGTTCAAAACTGGATCCATCATTCATAAAAAGTGATTCGTTGATAGGAGCTGTTGTTGGAAAACCCAATTCATTGCCTCCGGTAGTGGAGGAAATTACTATAGACATTAATCTATTTGATACAGCAGTTGGGACTCAGGATTTGGTAAAAGTCGAGCCAATAAGGACAAAAGAAAACCTAAGGTTAAATATAGGAACGGCAGTTACAATAGGAAACGTTACAAGTTCAAAGAATCAAAGAATTGAAGTAAAGATAAAAAAGCCTATTTGTTTGATGCCTAAAAGTCGGGTGGCGTTGAGCCGAAGAATTGCAGACAGATGGCGATTAATAGGTGCAGGAATAACTGTTTAAAGCAATATGGAGATTGTTTGCGACACTAGTTTTTTAATGGTCTTGTGTTATGAGCCAGTCAAGAATCTGAATGCGTTAGAATCAAAATTTGGAAAATTAATATGGTTAATTCATCCGGAAACGGTTGACGAATTAATACAGCTAGAAAAAGCAGCAGGAGTAAAGAGATCTAAAATTGCAAATCTTTCTTTAGAAATTATCAAGAATCAGATAGAAAAAGGAGATTTTAGATATTTAGACAGGGAGGAACTGGCTAAATTTGAAACAAAAATTGCAAATCTTTCTGTAGACTCTGTTTTATTAAATCTTTCACATCAAAAGAAAAAGCCTCTAGCTACAATAGACAAGAATTTGATGAGGCGAGCGTTGAAAAAAGGTGTTGACGTTATAACCCTAAAAAATAATAAAATTATCTATGTACATTCTAGACTTGGATCAAATTTAAATCATCCCTAATTGCCTTCATTATACTAGATATATGATCAATATTGAAGGGGTCGAAATACGATGGAATGGACATGATGGGTTTAGATTTGATTCGGAAAATAAGATAGTTTATGTTGATCCTTATAAGTTAATCAAAGAATACAATAATAAGAATGACGCAGATATTCTTTTGATTTCACATAACCATTTTGATCATTTAAGTATTGAAGACATAGATAACGTAATTAACAAAAATACAATAATTTGTTGTTCACAAGAATGCTTGGATAATTTGAAAAAGAATTACCCAGAAAATGAGATCTATCCGTTAAAGCCTGGAGAAACAAAGAAGATACAAGGTCTAACAATTACAGGTATAGAAGCATATAATACAAACAAGAACTTTCATCCTAAAAAAGATGAAAAAATCGGATTCATCATAGCCACAAAAAACAACTTGACAATATATCACACAGGAGATACAGACATTATTCCGGAAATGGAAAAAGTAAATCCAGATATTTTGTTAGTACCTGTATCTGGTACCTATGTAATGACCGCTCAAGAAGCTGTAAAGGCTACAAATGAAATGATCAAACCCAAAAAACTTGCTATACCAATGCATTATGGGTCAATTGTTGGGACAGTTAATGATGCAGAGGATTTTTGCAAAAATGTGAATGTTTGCAAGACTGTAATACTAGAAATAGAATAAGACAGTGGCATAGATAGCCAGTCATACTTACCCACCTACCTACCTACCTACCTACCTACTTACAGAGATATACACATACACTAAGAATGATTAAATAAAGTTACAAAAATCATAATAAAGGTGTAGGTAATGGCAGGAATAGAGTTTTTGAAATCAGAGAAGAATCGTAAGATAACTAAATATCTTCTTATAATCGCAGTACTTTGTTTAGCTTTTTCAATTGCTTTCATACTTAGAGCTTATCCAATAAAATATGGATTCTATCTAAACGAGTTTGATCCCTTTTTTGATTATAGAGCTACAGAATACATAGTAAACAATGGAATAGGAGCGTATTTTGACTGGCATGATTATAAATCATGGTATCCTGATGGTAGGGACATAGCGGGAACATCCCAGTCGGGCTTGCATATAACGGCGGCTATTCTTTACCAAGTTTTTGGTTTGAACATGAGTTTAATGGATTTTACTATTTGGTTTCCCGTAATCATTGGGTCAGCGTCAACTATACTAATGTTCTTAGTAGTAAGAGTAATAACAGGCAATACTATTCCAGGATTGATTTCATCTCTATTCTTTGCAGTTAGTCCTGCAATAATACAAAGAGGAAACCTTGGTTGGTTTAAGTCAGAACCATTAGGACTCTTTTATGGGCTCGGTGGTACATATTTGTTCTTATCTGCCTTAAAAGATAAGAAATACAAATATTTAATACCAAAAGCAATCTTTGGTGGAATATTAATAGGGCTTGCAGTTACTTCATGGGGAGGATCTCAATATTTTGTAATACCTATTGGGATTTTTATCATAGCATTAGGATTCATTTCAAAAAACCTTAAAAATAATTTAATAGTTGCAGTATTGTTTACAATTTCAGTCCTTACTGTAGCTGGCGCATTTCCAAGACCAGGGATGTCGTTTGTTATCGGGCTTCCGGGCATACTATTAATGACAAGCACATTGTTTCTATTTGTTACCACCATAGTTAGACTAAAAAGTTCTGAGAGAAGAGCAACACTAAAGACAACAATAGTTTTAGGAATATTTGTAATAATTGGAATTTCTATTGTGGCAGGAGGGTTTTACAAAACACCATCCTTTAGATATCTAAATGCCATTAATCCATTTCTTTCTGCAGAAAATAAACTTGTAGAGTCAGTTGCGGAGCACTTTACGCCTACCATAGTAGATTACTTTAGACAATTCTCGGTCCTAATAATTTTTGCGGGTCTAGGAATCTGGCTTGCGTTTAAGAACAAAAGTAACTCTAATATGATTTTTGCACTGATTATAGGGTTGACTGGCATCTATATCAGCGCAACATTTGCAAGATTGCTTGTGTTTGCGTCGTTAAGCATCATAATATTATCAAGCATAGGAATTTACCAGTCGATCAGAAGCATAACATCGATCAGGACCGAGTCTGAGGAAAGAACAATATCATCTACCAACAAAGACGGTACGAAATTAAGAAAGGAAATGAAAATAAAAATAAAGAAAGAAGTTTTGCCTTATATAGGATTTGCTACAATTTTGATAATCATGCTTACAATTCCAATGGTTTATGACAGTAATACAAATTGGATTACTTCTGCTGATGTTCCAACATCCATAGCTAATGGAGGTACTAACTATAGACTTACGACTGACGACTGGATCGAAACTCTAGACTGGATTTCAAAAAACACACCAGAGGACTCGGTGATAACATCTTGGTGGGATTATGGATATTGGATTACCACGTTAGGTAATAGAACCTCTATAGCAGATAATGCAACGATAAACCAAACAAGGATTGAAACCATAGCAAAAATGTTTATCAATCCAGAAGAAGAGGGATGGAAGATTGCCAATGATCTAAAGTCAGATTATATTTTGATATATGTAGTAGGACAAAAACTTCCTTCCTTAGACCCTGCTAACCCTACTCCGCTCTATGTTTTAGGTAGCGGAGGGGATGAAAGCAAAAAGCATTGGTTTATTCGGATTGGTGGATTTAGTGAATCAGAATATGTAGAATCAAATGGAGATACACCAAAGCAAAAGTATTGGGATTCACTTTTGGGTAATATGATGCCATTTGAGCCGATAGGATTCTTTAATCCAAGTATGGGGACACTATCACCAACGTATCAACCAAATGCTATTCCTTTTTACACAAAGGATATAAAGTATCCCAAGGGCAATACTGAAGAACCATTAGCCTTAGAATATGCTTCAAAGAGTTTTGAAAGCAATGATCCTGGATTATTTTTTGGTGTTTTGTTATACAAAGTAAATCAGGATTATAATCCCAATGCCACCAATGCCACCAATGTAACAACGGCAACTAATAGTAGTATTGATAGTGGTGCTAGGGATTTAGCAGGCAACCTAACCAATGGAACCGATATTACCTCAAGCCTACAATCTAATATTTTAAATAATATAGACAATACAACATCTTCAAGTAACAATATGACTACTACTAATACTACTGCAACTATTGAAACAACCCAAGGTCCAATAAAAATTCAGTTTTACCCTGATGTAGCTCCAAATCACGTCAAAAACTTTCAAGATTTAGCCCGCAAAGGATTCTATGATGGAATAGTATTTCACAGAATTGTTCCAGGATTTGTAATTCAGGCAGGAGACCCTAATACAAAGAATGAGAGTGCTAGCAGAGATTCCTGGGGAACAGGTGGTCCCGGATACACAATAAACCAGGAATTTAACAGCATACCTCATGAAAGGGGAGTATTATCCATGGCAAGAACAAACGATCCGAATAGTGCGGGTTCACAATTCTTTATAGTGCTTAACGATTCTAAATTTCTGGACAATCAGTATACTGTTTTTGGTAAAGTAACAGAGGGGCTGGAAGTTGTTGACAAGATTGCAAATTCTACGACCAATTCAATGGATCAACCACAAGATCCCAATGCAGCAAGAATTACCAAGGTAACCGTAAACTAAACTTTCCAAAAAATATATTTTATTTTGATATTAAGCCGTAATAGATAAATGGTAGTATAGTGCTTACATCGGCGTGAATAGTCACTTGTTTAGCTTGAGTAGTAACTTTACCCCATGAAATTGCTTCTGCAACTGGAGCGCCACTTAAACTCCCATCCCATTCAGAAGCTGTTGTTACATATACAGCATAATCTAACCCTCCACGATATTGATTCCACCACAGGGTATGATGTTTCGATAATCCTCCCCCCATCATAAAAGCCCCTGTCATTTTCGCATCAAATATTATCTCGGATAAAATTGTTTGATCCTTCAAGATATCGATTTTAAAATCCTTATGGGATTGATTAAACAGCCAAATTTGATTTCCGACAGCACCATCTACTATTCCTGGAACAAATACCGGGATATCATTTTTAGCAGCCCAGTACAAGAATGAGGATTCATTTAGATGATTTCCAATAAAACTTAGAACTTCAGATGGGGCTAATTCTGTTGGAGGTTGTGATTTATCATAAAGTTTTTGTAAAATAGGTTGGACTTTATTTTCAATAAGAGGTCCATAGTTTTCATTTGGTATGAGTATGTTACCTAATCGATGAATATCCTTCTTTAAGAGGAACTGATCGTCTAATCTGAAATCACCTTCATAGTATGAAGAAAAGGATTTTGCGATATCATGATCTAACGCGCCACAGGTGGTAATAATACAATCAAACATCTTGTTTTTTACCATGTCCCGGATAATTCCACGGTTGCCAGTGGATACAAGAGCCCCAACAAATGAAAGGAATCGGGTACAGTTTTTTTCTTCTAGCATTTTTTTCAATATTTCAATTCCATTAGCCAAGTGTCTACCTTCAAAGCCACCAGAATCAGCCATATTTCTTAGTAGCTGATTTAAGGATGTATTTCCATTTATTGAATAATCGTTTATGGATTTAGACAGATAATCAGAAGTATCCCTAACATTGGTATTTTTGATCCTTTCCTTCTTTGTCTGTTGCGGTTTCAACAAAGGATGTAAATATTTTCATATTAATAAACTGCATCAGCCGAAATCATGTTATCATTCAACAGGACAATTACAAATATATAAGTTGGGTATAGATTAAAGGGATTGAGCTATAACCGACATAGTTTCTCAGGAAAAAAAATAGACCCTCCAGAGATCTCTGCTAATATGAGCATTTCAGAAATGATTGACCTATTCAGAAACACTGGATATAATGCACGAAGGTTGGCAGAGGCTGCCGACATACTAAAAAAAATGGTTGAATCCAATGCCACCATTTGTTTGACCATATCCGGAGCATTAACACCGATCGGATTTGGCAAGATGATAGCGACCATGATAGAAAATGGTTTTATTGATTGGATAGTCACGACAGGTGCAAATGCCTATCATGATTTACACTTTGCATATGATTTGCCAGTTAGACAAGGCCACTTTGATGTTGATGATGATATATTATACGCAAAACAAATTGTGAGAATATATGATGTGTACATAAAAGAATATGGTACCCTTCAATCTCAAGATCTTATAATACAACAAAATATTGAAGAAATATACCGAAAAGATATAGATATCGTAAATAGTTCAACTGCCGACCTATCTTATTTGATAGGGAAAGAAGCCTCCGAAAAATCTAAATCCCCTGAAAAATCCTTCATGGTATCGGCATTCAAATCTAATGTTCCCATTTATATGCCAGCGCTGAGTGATTCGTCAATTGGATTAAATATGTTACCGTCGATGTTAGATGGAAAAAGTTCCATAAATCCGATTAAGGACATTGCGGAATCAACAGCAATTCTTTGGAAAAGTAAAATTTCTGGGGGATTGGAATTAGGTGGAGGGGTCCCTAAGAACTTTTTCCAACAAACTGGTCCAGCACTATATCAGATTCTAAAAATAAAAGAGGGCGGTCATGATTTTATAGTCCAGCTTACGGACGCAAGACCTGATACAGGAGGATTGTCGGGCGCAACACTACAAGAAGGCAAAAGTTGGGGAAAAATCAAAACGTCTCATAAAGGAAATGTAATAGTCTATGGGGATTCATCAGTATATTTTCCACTCCTCTGTTCCTATCTACTTAGTGAATGCAAACCAAGAAAGAGAAAACAAATATTCAAGAAGAAGGATTTATGGGTAGAAGAGATGAAAAAGCAGTATATCTCATCTACATAAAACTAGGTCAAAAAAAGTATAATTTATTGACTTGATCAAACTATATGGTAAAGATATTTTTCATGCCGTTTGAAAAAACCCGACGTAACAGAGGTAATATTACGTTAATTTTTTTCTAAAAACAAAATAAAAAAACGTAATACAAAAAGGGTTGAAAGTGGATATTGTAAGTGGATAAATGTCAGAATTCAATCAACTTTTAGTTAGAAGAATAAAAAATGGTACTGTAATAGATCATATCGAGTCATCAAGAGCATTATTAGTTCTCAACATTCTAAACATTACGGGCCAGGAAGGAAACGTGATAACGGTGGCATTAAACGTTCCAAGTGTAAAACAGAATAAAAAAGACATCATAAAGGTGGAAAACAAGTTTTTGGAGAAGAAAGAGACAGACAAACTCGCATTAATTGCACCGAATGCAACAATTAACATAATCAAGGATTACAAATTAACTGAGAAAAGAAGAATTCAGCTTCCTGATAAGATTATAGGATTTTTCAAATGTCCCAATTTGAGATGCATAACCAATACAGAGCCCGGGTTAAGTTCAAAGATAGAGATTATTGATGAAAAAGAAATAATACTGAAATGTCAATATTGTGCGAGATCGATAACAACAAATGAATTAATCAAATAACTGATAAACTAAAGAATGCTAAAAGAAGGAGAAGAAGGAAAAAGTACAGATTTATAATGTGTACATTATCATCACCACCGTTATCATAAAGCTTAACTATTGTTCAGATATTGGCAGTATTAAACAAAATATGAGCGCTGTGTACGACCTCAATTCCAAGCTGTCTATGTAATTACATCAAAAATCAGATTACCATATTACTATTCTCCCCTACAAACTTCACAAGTATAAGATCCATCGGCATATAATAGAAAATCCGACCATTCACCACATTCATCACAATATCCAGATACGTTTCTTGGGGAGCGTCCGATTTCACCTCTTATGAGCAGTGATTTTTCTGAAACTACATCAAATAATTCTGGAGTAACAGCAAGTACATCAGATACCGAGATAATTCCTACAAGACTACCCTTATGAGTTACACCTAACCGCTTAATCCCATGTTGTCGTAATAATCGGGCTGCAGATGTGATACTTTCCTCACCATTAATCGTAACCAGTGGTTGCATTATACTTGATGCTTTAATTTCAGAAGGAATATGACCAGAAGCAATTGATTTGGAAACAATATCCCAGTCTGTCACAATCCCAACCGGTTTATCATTATCTAAAATAATAATACTTCCGATCTTAGCATTAGTCATTAATTTTGAAATCATAATTAAATCATCGTTTGGTCCTGCATGGACAATAGGGCTATTCATAACATCGCTAACCAGTACCCGTGTTGTCATTCCGGTCGTTTCATCTCTAATATCTTTAGACACATCAAATCTTCAGTGTTTGAATTTAATTACTTTTCTATTAGTATGCTTTTATATAGACACATCAAATCTTCAGTGTTTGAATTTAATTAACTCTTTTGAAAAATACTGAAATCATATCTCAAACTACCTTTTTCCATTGGTAATAGTTTGAACTGGCCTACAGGAAGAATCCTCACTATTTCATCTATGGATAGACTCTTCAAGTGAGTTGTGATACTATCAGGAAATTCATTTTTTAGAGAATACTCTACAAAATCAGCTTTAATTTTTTTTGACGCCTTTACGACATCAAAACCAGAAGGAAGTATATTTCTCAAACATACAGATCTTTTCGAGACAACAGCAGGTGGACCGACAATCAAAAGTGGCCTTTCGTCTATAAAAGATAACCCTATGGCCAATTTTATTTCCAAATTTTTAACAAAGTTTTTTTTACCTTCAATTATAAATGCTCCCTTTGGTAGATATTGACCTGTTGGAGCCCCTTTTTTAACTTGGGATGGATAAACCCAATAAGCATCAGCAGAAGAAAGGTTGTCTTTCCAAGATCTGCTAAATGATGCGGTCGCTTGAGACACCTGTAATATACTTTGGGAAATATCCGCAACTGACTTGTTATTAGCATTTTTTAATATAAAAAAAGGTGATCCATGCACCTCGGCATGAAAAACATAATCATTTTCTGTTAGATGCTTTCTTATAAGCACTGAATTGGACGAAGAATCTCTGCCTCCTATAGCTAACATATCATCTGTAGTAAGAAACCATCTATACTTTTCATACCACTCTTTGTTTGTCAAAATCTTGATTTCCGACAGTGGTTTTTTATTTTTTTGTTTCTGAATTTTTTCCAATTGTTCATGCAGTTTTGAGCGTGAATTTTCAATAGTAATCAATCCTCTTTCCATCTCTTTAGCAACATTAAATAAAAGCGAAGAGACTTTTGGAATGTTTAGAGTCCCCATATCTATTGGCACCTTTTCTCCCATAATTTCCAAGTAGTTCTTTCCTTTTATGTCCAAGATTTTGGCATCAAATTCATTCATCAATTTAACCATTGGTTTATCTTGGTTCTCCGAAGTCATAGTGCTGCTATCTGAAGATGTAGTGGAAATAGAAGCAACGGCAGATGAATTTTGCATAAGCAAATTAGCAAAATTTCGAAGCTTGTTAGATTTAGAGGTAACTAGATCTTTGGCTTTCTGTTGTTCGTTCAAATCGTGCTCTATAGATTCAATCTGTTTTTCTAATTCAGAATCTCTAGTATTACTATTTTGTAAAATATTATAATTCAGGTATTCGTCAATCGCCTCGGTATAAGAATCAAATTTTTTAATATGATTAGTATCTACATCAGTGGGAATCACGGGACTAATATCTATAGGATTATTATTTTCATCTAAAATTAGACCTGGGTCATGTCCTATGCCTGTTGAAATATTCCTTATAATAGAGGTTAACTCTTCAAAAATACTTTTCATTTGAGAAGAACTTAAATCTTTCACCTTCTTGTTAGGAATTTTAGAATTATTAACCGCAAGCTCAATAAACTTTTTTGAAATAGATAAACTTCTGCCTAGCCACCTTTTCAAATCAATATTTTCAGATTCTCTTTTCTCAACTAAAGACAAAAAATCAGTATATGTTATGGAAAGAGGATCTATTCCTCTAGTAGGTGGTGGAAAATACTTTAGCCCTACCTTTAGAATTCTGTGTCTAACATTAATTGGGTTTAAAATATTCAAAATTTTATAAGAATCATTACAGATCATTATATTTCCATGACCGAACAATTCGACAATTAGGTAATATTTTATTCCCTGAATATTTTGAAAAATAAACTGTACTATTCGCTCCCCTGGAGTTACAAATGCATCAATAAGTTTAGAGCGCTCAAGGTCGGTCTTGATTTTCTTAAGAGTATCATTATCTTCAATAATTGAATATTTGTATTTGGTGATACAAATTCCGAATGTAGAAATTAGTAAAGAGACATCATTTTTTTGAGAATGATGAAATTTTATTATCAGAGAATTCTTAGTTATAAGTGAAATATTGCTTACATAATAAACGCTATCAATAACCTCCTTGATTTTGTTTACGATAAATATGAGTTCGATCTCTGAAATAGCCATCAAGTAATATGTTTTCGATTATTATATAATAACATACGTTGAATTAATGGACCACAGCAATTAACTATTGGATAGATATCTAGAAAAAATGCAATGGTCAAAGAAGAGTGATAAACCGGATTTTTACCTTTCATGTTAGCATAACATGTTTTTACTTAGGTTACGAAAAGCAGAGATTAAATGTGGTTGATTAAAATTATTAGCACATACCATTGCAAATAGAAGATAAAATTTATTATTTAAGAGTCATTATTGCTGCAATAGCAGGATCGATTTTAGGTATTATTATAAAACCCAATTCCGATCAATCTAATACAATAGGATTAACAATACTAATTGGCATCATTTCTTACGCAATATCCCAGATAATTGCAACCCGAATAGCCACAGGAGTTCCCAAAGATAAGAAGAAAAAGATAATTACAATTGCAATTTTTGGATATATTTTCATGCTATTTACCTTTATGATATTGATATACACAGTGCTGAACCAAAATATTATATAATTAGATAAAAAATGACATGGAATTACAAAACTCCTGGGATTCCAGACGAATTGTTTGATAGAACTGAAAGTGTTCCCATTACAAAAGAAGACATTAGATCAATAATCATCAGCAAGCTGCGTCTGAGGGAGGGGCTTACCACCATAGATATAGGATGTGGTAGCGGCAGTATAACTGTGGAAATTGCTCTTCAAACAAAAGCCAAGGTATATGCAATTGATTCAGATATGGATGCAATAAATTTAACAAAGAAAAATCTTTTGAAATTTGGAACGTTAGAAGATGCAGATATTATACATGGTATGGCTCAACATGTCTTACCAAATTTACCCCGCGTTGATGCAATTGTAATCGGTGGGACAACAGGAGAAACAGATAGAATAATTAATTTAGCGTTATCTAAATTAAAAGAAGGCGGAAGACTTGTGCTTACATCTATACTCATAGAAACCATTTACAAGGCCCTTAAAGTAATGCAGGATTCAGGTATACAAGATCTAGATATAACTCAGGTATCAATTGCAAAGTCAAAGAAGACTAGTTCGGGTACAATGATGATATCAAGAAATCCAGTTATTATTTTCTCTGGTACGAAAGGAAATGATTCAAAATACAAAAACTTTAATTAATATCTTTTAAAAACCCCTTATGCATAATTCTGTGCTTTATTGTGTTGGTTGCGGACCAGGTGACCCGGAATTGCTGACATTAAAAGCGATTAACATTATAAAGAATGCCGATATAATTTATACCCCAACTGCAAGAGAGAATAAACCTAGTGTAGCATTGTCGATAGTAGAAAAACACATATCTGAAGAAACTGAAGTTCGACAACTAATTTTTCCAATGATAAAAGATTACGAGAAATTAAGAGAATCTTGGAAGAATAATGCAAAAGAAATAACTAGTTCTATTAGAAATGGCAAAAGGGTCGTTTACCTGACAGTAGGAGACCCATCTCTCTATAGCACTTGGATATATATTCACAAAGAGATTCAAAATAATCATAAAGATATTGAAGTAGAAGTCGTGCCTGGAATTACTTCGATTTTCTCGTTTTCAGCAGAGCTAAAAACACCAGTAGGAGAAGGAGATGAGATAATAGGCATAATTCCAGCATGTTACAATTTGGACAGACTAAAAATCGCGGCAGAATGTTGTGATACACTCGTGTTCTTAAAAGATGGAAGATATTTTAATAATGTAATAGACATCCTTATGGAATCTAGTTTTCCAGAAGATTCAGACATTTTTATTGCTCAGGATGTATCAACAGACGTCGAATCATTGCAAAAAAGAAAACTGGTAGATGTGGCGAAGAACAAAAATCAAAACAATGATAAATACTTTTCAATAATGATAGCCAAAAAGAAAAAATGATTCAAAAAAATACAGTATATTTTGTAGGTTCTGGTCCCGGTGATCCGGATTTAATTACAATAAAAGCAAAGACTCTTTTGGAAAATGCAGATGTAGTAATATACTCAGGATCTCTATTGAATCCAGAACTATTGAGATATGCAAAAAAGAATGCACAATTATTTGACGCTGCAAAATTAGATAGAGTAGAGATCTATGAGATTCTCAGAGATTCAACCAAAAACAACAAGTTGGCAATTAGGTTTCATGATGGAGATCCAGCCATTTTTAGTACAATACGAGAACAGATAGATAGACTAGAGAAAGACAATATAGAATGCGACGTTATTCCAGGGATTACATCATTGCTTGGAGCTGCGGCGTCAATGAATTTGGAATTGACTTTGCCTGGGATAACACAAACAATAATAATAACTCGTGCAGAATTTAGAACTCCAGTTCCAGACAGAGAGAAAATTTCAGAATTATCAAAACATGGATCTACCATGGCATTTTATTTAAGCGTACACCTTCTTGACAGGATCATTGAAGAGTTACTAATGGGAGGAGTTTATACGAATGATACACCTGTTGCGATAATATACAAGGCAACATGGAAAGATCAAAAGATATTAAAAGGCACGATTGGTACGATTGCAAAAAAAGTGAAAGAAGAGAGAATTGTTAAAACTGCGTTAATAGTCGTCGGAGATGTAATAGCGCCAAAGGAATATGAATTTTCTAAGGTATATGATTCACAATTTACCCATGGGTATAGAAAGAGTAAAACAGTAATTTAGGAACTTAATCAAGTGGAATACGTTGTAATTCTTTTTGATTTACTGATGCCCAAGCACCCATGCCTCGTCCATTGGTTCCTTTGAAATCGATGATCTGGCTTATGACTATCTCTTTCGGGGCCATGGGTGGCCAGAGCATTGCAACATAATCTCCCTGATTACCAGGTTTATTCATATCAGCCAAAATCATCTGTTCTGTCTTAAATCCAGCATTAGAAAGCTTTGATTTTACTGATTCAAAAAATTGTTTTTGACCATGTACTATTATATGAACATTTTTTTCTGAAGCATAATTAGACATAATATATTACAAGTTGTATATTTATAAAGAGGTTACTAATTTATCTGTGGACAATTAATTCAGAACAGACGCCAATATTACAATGAGCGTATAGAATTAATAAACTTCCCTTTAGTAACCAACCTGATGGAACGGAATATATTTAATAATCAAACAAAAAGTAATACGGCTGCTAGAATGATACAAATATAGTAACTATACTATTTGCCAACCTTACAAACTTTACTTCTGATATGCCTACATTAGATTTGCACTCAATACAAAAAGTAACCGAATAATTAGGCATAGAGAATATTTAGAAAATGTAATACTAATTTTCTACTGTGCTTGTCCGGATTTTATAATATTATAACTTCTTCAATAAGCTATTTACCTTTTAAATTATCATTTAATACAAGCTCGAATGTAGAGTAAGATGTAAATCTGATTATTATCATCCATTCCGATTATAATTTCATTATACTATTGATGTATATTTCATTTACGCTTATCCTCGTAGCCTCGCTGTAAGACTTTTTTAATGCGTATACAAACTAGTATATATATCAGTATTTTAAATCTCTTACATATCTTTGGAAGATTTACGCGAAATATTCAATTCTAGGCTAATTGTTTATTAATAATCAAGTACGTGTATAAAAAACATTTAATACCATGCTTGATTAACTTAGAAGCAACATGACATTACCAAAGGGATTTGGTTCACAATCTAATACTCAAAAGAAAAGAACATTTGATGAATGGTGGGCAACCGTACCTGGGGATTTGAAAACAAAAGCTCGCAAAGGTGATGAAGCCAACAAGGTTTTATTGAACCAAGTAAATTATGTATTACTTCATCTTCATCTTCAAGGCAAACACGATACAAAGCCATCTCATGAAGAATTAAAAGACTGGCTTCATAGTGGTCAAGTAGACGTAATGCGTCAAATTAAAAAATAAGTTTTTTTAATAATTTTATTTTTTTATTATTAGTCTATTATAACATAAAACAATAAAATAAAATATATATATAAATACCTCCGCAGATAAAAAGTATGAGCTTTGAAGAGAGGTAGCCATATTGCAATTTTTGATACTTTTAAAACCTATCAAGCAAAATCTACCAGAGAATCAAAGCGACAGAGAGGCATAATTGCACACATAGCATTAGAAAAGGATCCCAGTAGTAAAACAAGAACCTCAATTGCCCATATATTGGCAAAAAAATATGGTATTGCATGGCAAAACATTTACTCAGCCATTTTCAAAGATCTGGATGAAGTATTGATACCTGCAAAGGTAGTCAAAGAGGGTGGCAGGCTTCCAACCAAAAGAGGTCCAAAAGCCTTACAGATAGAGGGTATACCCTATTATGAGCTTACAAATACTGGACTCATAATTGCATCAACTATTGAAGAAACAGGGGACATTAGATTCCGCATGAAATTATTAGAGCTGTATATCCTAAATTCAACTATACAAAGTACAAACAGAAATGCGAATACTTCAGTCATTAATGAGGGTATTTTATTATTGTCAAGATATGCACCTTCTTTCATTTTAAAAATAATTAACGAGTACATTATAGCGTATAATCGTGGAGAAATCGAAAGATTAGACACTCTCGATATTGAAAGCCTAAAAAGGGTGATCTCTAAACAAATAACTATTGAAAAAGAATTGGTTGAAGCATGTATGGTATTGTCCAATGATAAAAAAGAATTACTCAAAAGCTTTATAGAAAAGATTAGTTAATTTTCTATCGTATTTTTAAACTAATATCTGTAGGGAACATGAATAAGTTTCAAATCTAAGGCTATTTCAGTATATAAGAAAACGGAGCGGGCCTCTTTTAATAGAGCATTCAAATCTTTATACCTACTGCTAAAATGTGTTAGGTATAATTTATGAACCGATGCTAATTTTGCCAGAGTTGCAGTTTCAACAGCAGTTGAATGATAGCTTTCCTTTGCCTTTGCTAGCTCACTAGATGAGAAAGTAGCTTCAAATATCAGTAAATCACAATTCTTAAAAAAATTACAAAGGATATTAGATGGGCGAGTATCTCCTGAAATACCAATTTTTCTTCCCGGCCTTGTTTTACCAACGATTTCACTGGCATGAACTAACCTATTATTATTTACAATATTGATTCCTTGTTGAAGTAAACTATATAATTCCCCTTCAGGTATACCAAATGCTTTTGCTTTATCTATATCGAATTTGCCTGGTCTATCCTTCTCATGTAAGCAATATGCATATGAACGAATACCGGGCCCATGTTCTGATTTACAGTATAATATATTATATTCCTTTTCTTCGACCAATACTCCCTGAGAACCAGAAATTTTGTGAATGTTTAATTGAAAGGTCAAGTGTATATGAAGCAATTTCAGGTTCTCTACTATGAAATCATAAAGCAATTCAGGACCAAAAATATCAATAGGTAATGTCCTCCCCTGCAATGAAAGGGTTTGCAGAAAGCCAAGAATTCCTAGAATGTGATCAGAATGCATGTGAGTGATAAACATCATAGTTTTTTTGTTGAACCCAATTTTTGAACGAATAAAATTATATTGCATACCTTCCCCAGCATCAAAAACTAATAATGTACCATTCCTGTTTACCACAATAGAAGAAAGATATCGGTCGGCCGTAGGCATTGCAGCAGACGTTCCTAAGAATGTTATATCAAGATTTACCATGTAATACTCATTCGTAGTATGTAATTATCTAACAGTCGAAGATAGAATTCAATGTTTTTGCAATTTCATTAGAGAGATCAATCTTTGAACATGACCTAGGAATACTATTAGTAGATACTAAATCACAAATTCCTGATTTTTTTAAGGTATCCAAAGATTTTTCATCTGACAAAGCATGGGCACACATAACAAAAATTCTACCACAATTATTTTTTTTTAATACATCAATCGCCTTCATTATAGTTCCCCCGCTTGATATCATGTCATCTAACAATATTATATCACGATCCTTAACTCCAATATCTAGATTTTCGTCAATAGTTATATTACCGGAACGTCTATCCCTATTTTTCTTTAAGGTTATAGAAGAAGTCTTTAGAATCTCGGCAAATATCCTTGCCCTCATAGCCCCACCTTGATCCGGAGAAACAATGAGAGGTTCGTTTAGATTGAAATTGGCTTTCGCATAGTGAGCAAGCAATGGAATAGAAGATATGTTAAAGACATTCAAATTAAAACATGATAGCGCTTTGGAACTATGAATATCAATAGTAATTAGATCCTTAGTTCTAAAACACTCAAAAAGTTTTGAAATGAAAGCCATGGTTACTACTTCCCCCTCTAAAAAAATTCGATCTTGTCTTGCATATCCCATATAAGGAATAACCGGTATAACCTCTGCAGCGCCTGAGTTAATACAATATGAAAGCATCATCAAAGTTTGCAAATAATGTGAATCAACCGGAGGAAAAGTAGATTGTACTACAATACATGTTTTATTAAACAAGTTTGCATTTATCCTTATTTTACTCTCTCCATCAGAAAAAGTTCGTAGTTCGACATCAATGGGATCAACATTTAAGGATGAAGCAATGGATGTTCCCAACTGAACTGAGGATGGCCCAGGTAATACCACTATATCTTTCACGACATGATTGAAATAAAAAGAGAATCTTAAAAATGTTAAACCACTAAGCTACTAAACAACACTTTACATTTCACAATCTATATTGTTAATGTAAATAATCAGTAATTGCTATTGCTTCTGTCGTCGAAGAGATTGGTGACCATATTAGATAATTTATTTTCATAAGCATATTTCGATGTATGACAGATTGAAAGATCCTGGAAGTATCCACATATTGTTATATTTAATTTCATAAGTAAGGGTTATAAGAATAATCAAATTTTCATTGTTTTATTATTAATAAAACGTCAGAATTTATTTTTTCCAATTGTTCTCTTATCGCTTGAATCACTTGTTCATTAGCATTGAGGCTAGAAAAATCTAATAATTGAAAACCATCAATCAAGTGGATATTTGGAGAAAGATCAGAACTTGATGAGAATTTTGATACAATGGACGGAAGTTCTTCAGTTAGTTTTGTTGACGAATTATGTATTATTTTACCGTTATCTAATGAAAGGCGCACTCTACCATATTTGTCCAAAACAAGTATTGATTGTCTGTTTGTATTAAAGAACAGTTTTTTTTGTTTATACAAATTAGTAAAAATACAGTAATTTCCTAACTTATAGGCAAGAGAAACAGTTCCACTATATTGAAACAAATCTTTTGCAATTTCTAACAATTCTTCCTGTTTTAATTCTTTAGAGCCGTTACTATTCAAGTCAAGGGTAACGTTACCTATGGCAGTTACTCTTAGTATTGACCGGTCACTTACATATTCGGACTGAACAGATAGAGAATCAGGGGATGCATTCTTTCGAATCGCTTCGTCTTTAACTTCTGCTATCAATTGGCTAACATCCTCAGGGGTAGGATTATTAATTGTTTTTTCTTTTTCTTCGTAAATCATACCTGTAGCCACCCCAATCGAAGAAATGACATCGGCATAATCTGCCTTCTTATACTCAAAATTAAGTTTCTTTGCTACCAGAGGAACCAAAACAGAGGCTCCTCCACCTCCACCAATAACAACTATCCTCCTTTTGGATAATTTATATTCTTTAATCATTGGATTAATGTAATCGGTAATCTTTGAAACTGATATTTCCAAGACTTGTTGGGCTATTTGTTCAGGAGACATCCCTATAAAAGTGGCTAGTTTGGTAAATGCAATTCTAGCTGAATCGATATTTCCATAGGCATTATCATTTTTAGGTATAAGATTTAATGCATTAGCTGCACATGTGTTAGTTATTCCGTATCGCTTTCCACTTGGAACTTTAATGCAGATATAATCATTGGGATCATTATTCAATGGACTAATAGTAACAATTTCTCCTTTTTTCAAATCCTCGGGATTTGCAAAACACGAGTACTCTAAACCTGCAATATGAGAGGACCTTGGACCGACATCAATAATTTTCTTTTTTGAAGAAACCCTTATCAATGAACCTCCAGCCACGCCACATATTCTAGAGTCAAGAGATCTAATGCAAGTAGGATGTTCCATTATGTTTACATAGCGCATTTCCGGTTTGCCATCTTTAATGATACTAATATTGGTTGATGTACCACCAACTTCTATAAATATCCCCTCTAGCACTTGTAAAAAAAGTAATGCCCCCACCACGCTTGCTGCTGGACCTGATAATACAGTTACTATAGGCTTGTGTAAAAAAGAGTCCAGTGTAGTTACACCACCATCACCTTTCATTATCATTACAGGCACATTAATGCCAAGCTTACTAACTGCTGATTTTACAAAAGTCGCAGTACTTGTAGCCTTTGGAAGAATACTCGCATTAATTGTTGCTGTCAATGTTCTAATTTCTAATCCATAAATTCCAGTCAATTCATGTCCAGCTGTACAAGGGAGCTTTGAATGTTTCATAACAAATAGTTCATTGCTAGGATCGTCGACTCCGAAAGCTTCACTAACAACTATAGATTGAGCACCCTCAGATACTAAATTTTCGATAGATTTTAGAATGCCAGGTCCTTCTAAATATTTAGAAGTATCCAAAAAAGTATAACAAGTTTTTAAAAACTTATTAGAATTCAAAGATATATCTTTTATATGAGTTCTTTTTACAACATTTGTTTTTTCCATTCCTACACCCATACCAATTATACCAACTTTTGAGACATCGCCCTCAAGGAATGCATTAACAGCTTGGGTTGTGCTGTGAGAAATCAACTCTATCTCTTCATGGTCTATGTTGCAAATTTCAATTAGTGAAGATAGTGCATTTACAATACCAACAGAAACACCACCCTCCATAGAATGGGTAGTTGGGACGGATTTTTTTCCAAGGATTTTTTTTTCGACGACATCTATTGCTACGGCTTTAGTAAAAGTTCCACCCACATCTATTCCGATCCGAATCTTTTTCATGTTTTTTTACTCCTCTTTTTTACATTCATAGAATCTAAAAAACGAGTATTTCATAAATGTCATGTAATTTAAACGCTCGCAAAAAATTAGCCTTAAAGCTGCAATGATACATCGACTATCAGCTCACGAACTCCCATATATCTAAGGATAGACTGAAAATCATTTTTATCCGCAGATACAAGAATCTCAAGCTTACCTGTCCCATTTTTATTCAAGTCTCCCATGTATTTGAGATAGTTCTTTACATCACGTGCAACTTCCGTCGAAGAATTTACTAATTTTATAGAAGGTAAAATGGCTTCAATATAATTTTTTACAAGTGGTAAATGAGTACTACATAATGCTATTACATCAATTGTATTATCTATGTATGGTTTAACCACATTCTTAATTTTTTGATATGTTAATTTATTATCAAACAAAAATGTCCCATCTTCAACGAGTTTAATTATCTCTGAAGAATCTATTTTTTCTACAAAAATTTGTTGAGGTACTTCTTTTTTTATGAGATAGTTAAATTCTTTGCTTTCGAGTGTTCCTCTCGAAGCCATGATTGCAATATGTTTTTTCCTACTTTGATTTATACTTTTTTTCAATGGTAGGCGTGTGGAAATAATATTGGTGGAGAAATCGTTCTTTATTTCATCGTATATTTGGATTGATGGTGTATTTGATGCCATTACTATTAACTTTGGTTGATATCTTTCCAAGAATTTGATTGATTTAGACATTATTTGTTTTAATTCACTTTTTGTCTTTTCTCCATATGGAAAATGCATTTTATCGGCATAGTATAAAATGTTCTCAGCTGGAATAATTTTTCTTAACTCTCGTACAACAGATAAGGATCCTAATCCTGAATCAAATACCGCAATAGGTCTATACAGCACAAGTAATAACACGCACAAAGAGAGTAAAAATGTTTGAAATTAACTATTCTTTGATACAACAATTTCCCTCAGGTATTTGATATCCATGAGGGCATATTTTTGGATGTTTTAATAAGGTACAAAGGGCATCAGTAAAAATATCTTTCATGTGGTGTTCAATACCACAAACCATCTCTTCATCAACATCGATTTTGAGTGCGTCTTTCATTAGCACCTCCAAAAGTCGCGTGTTACGTATCATCTTTTTTCCTATTTTTTCTCCTTCAGTTGTGAGAGTCACTATCGAACCCCTTTTGTAATCGATTAAGAGAGAATCATTTAATTTATGCAGCATTTGAACCACTGACGGCTGAGTTACATTTAAAATCTTGGCTATTGAACTAACCTTTAATTCTTGTCCACTTTCCAATATAGACCACATTGCTTTTAAATACATTTCAACATGCTCAGCTTCCGCTGTCCCCACAAACAATTGTTCGGAAAGATCAGAATTTTTTGAATATGCAGTCAATGTATATGATTATACAGTATTATTTTTTAACTTTATTGATTGGGACTTTATCAGAAAATAACATTTAATAAAAATTTCACTGTGAAATAGAACTAGATAAGTTCTTTTCGTTTTTCTTCAATTGTAAGACGACTTGTTTTTTGTTTAAGACTAGTTCAACGGACTGAATTTTACTCCTATAAAATACGACCTTTTTTCCTTTTTCATTTATTAAAATTCTATCTATAAACAATAGACCCAGGTCCTTGAGCTTTCTTATTTTTTTGTAAGTAGAACTGATTGGTAGATCATTTTCCTTACAGATCTCAAAGACTGTTTTTGAATCCTCTATGGTGGACATTACAATTTTATATGAAAATCCATCGAATAATTCCTTTAAAAGAATTGATGTGTTCTTATTCTCATGGTCCAATAAATATTGCTGATCAGATAACATCATTTAGGCTTACCTAATTGTTAGGACAACCTAATATTTAAACGCTGTTATATTTTTATGAACAAGTATAAATAGAACTTTAATATGTGCAGATTTTAGTTTATGTGAAACAAAGTCTAAAACGATAGACCCTTTCTGGGCGGTCTAATAATCTCTGTTCTATTATAAATTTTCCCACCATCGAGGGCGATAGAACAATGGTAGTTGTAAGCCCTTATTGTCAAATTTCAATAAATAAACTTGTTTTGATAGTATCATATCAGAGTCAAATAATTGTCCTCTTTCGAATCATTGTCAGATTCGTAAGTTGCGCTGTGTGATACATTATCTTCATTGTACCAACTTATAGTCTCACCTTATTTTACAGTAACTGGATTTGGAGAATAAGATTTATCCCCGCCTATACCATTATTGTTAACAACACCGAAGTTTCAAATATATTTTTTGATCGTGTTCAATCTTGAGCGTTTGATGTTTTGTTTTTAAGTTTTGGTAATATTCTAATTAAATGCAAGATGTGGCTTTTACGGGCGGTTTGTAATTAGGAGAAAGTTCAAATTCGTTAGAAAAAATGAAAATACTATATATGATAAATGAAAAATACTTCTCGAGTACAATTGCAGATAATCGATCTAACTCAGGAAATTGATGAACATATACAGGTCTTTCCAGGCTCTCCACGGGTGAGTTTATTGCAGTGGTCAAACTATGAAACTCATAAATTCGCTTCTGAAGCAATCTTTTGTAGTACACACGTAGGAACTCACATCGATGCCCCATATCATTTTAACATAGGTGGTAATACAGTTGAAAAGATTTCTCTTGAAAAGCTAATAATCCGAGACAAGGTAAAAGTTCTAAAGATGGAAAAGAAAGATTACGAAAAAATTGAGACAGACGATCTGAAAAATTATGAAATCATGGAAAACGATTCGATATTAATTAACACTAATTGGTCAAAATACAAAGATATAGGTAAGTATTTTAATAAAAGCCCAGGCTTATCAAAAGCCGCAGCAAAGTATCTGGCAGAAATCAAAATAAATCTTATAGGAATAGACAGTCCAAATATTGATCCAGCCACTGACAATGATTTTAGTTCACATAAAATTTTTAGTGAAAGCAACATTCTTGTTATAGAGAATTTAATGAATTTGGATAAATTATTGAATAATAGATTTACCTTGATTGCACTACCTCTTAAATTAAAGAACTGTTCTGGAGCGCCCATTAGAGCTGTAGCCATATTAGACTAATATTTTGCCAAGAGTTTAACAATAGATCTGAATGCAATAATAAAATCAAAAGAATAATCAATAAAGATTATAAATATATAACCTAAAGGTCATTTTTCCTATTCTTTGATTTTGAATTGCTAATTAGTCCCACTAATCTATAACCATACTCAAAGTTATGTTTTACATGGTTAATTCCATGTGTTAGATGGGGTTCAAATTTACCATCTAAGATATTCTCAATGTAAAACTGAACCTTTTTAATTGAGATTTGAGAATGTCTAATTTGTTTATCGGACAAGGAACGTCCTAGTTCCGATTCAATTTCTAATCTAAAATCTTTTAACCCTGTCAATTTACCATATCTAAGGATCTTGTTATAATTATTGCATATATCGTATAGCTTTTGTAGTTCTTTAGGAGGTAATGTGGATAAAGAAGCCTTGACTTGGATTGGATCTCTATGAACGATTTCTGCGATTTTGTATACCATTTCTTGTATCATGGACATATTGTCTTCTTGGGTATACGTAGAATGTCGGCGGGTACTTTCCTTTGCAACAACATAGTTTATCTTTGAACCTGATGGATCATCAATCTTACCCAAAAGATGGCCTGAGGGCCCTATATGTTTACCAGGTATGTGTGATAATGAATTTAAATCTCTATCTGGGTAAGAATACTTATGAGATATTAATAACGATTTTTTAGAATTATAATATGCCTTCAACTGAAAGAGAGATATTCTTTTACCTGTGAGATCGGTTTTAAAGAATATAATAGATAAAATATCTACAAGCAAATTTGGAAATTGAATTTTTACATTATCAGGAAGATTATCATAGTTATGGAGCAAATCGTTACAGATTTCGAAAACAACATTATCATATGTAGATAATGTAAACGGGATAGAATTAACCCGTTTCTTAATCAAATGATCAATAAGGAATTTATATGACATTATAAAGAAATCATATACATCATTTTTTCTTAAGATAAATCTATCATTTTGAATAATGATTGTTATCGTTTTTAACAATATCATGTAAGGATCTGTAACCTTGATATCAGGGAATAAATTTTGAAAATCATTCATAAAGGTAACAAAATAATCATCATTTTGTGCAAGGTCATCGACCCAATTAATCCCAAGTTCTCTGAAATTTTCTTTAAATAAAAAATTGAAATCAATATTCGAATTATTAGTCATTCTTGGACATCATATATGATAATTTTTTTTGTTATTAAACATTAGAAAATAATCCAATCGAAAAATATTATAACAAAATATTATATAATACAACATAAATATTATCTTCTTTTACCATTATTCTCATTGTCGGAATCGGTTTCAGGGCTATCAATGGCCCAAGGAAACCATTTTCCAATTATTTTGGCCCAATCGAATTTAAATGTAAAAAATAAGAGCAGGACTAACAATATTACTGACAATACTGTAACTAGTAAAGCAGAATATTCATTATTAGAATCGGTTACAACGAGAAATCTTTCCATTATTGGTCTACCTAGAAAAACTGTACCCCAAACGATTGACGCACCCAAGAAAAACTTGCCAATAAACGTGAATAATGCAAATCTAGATGGACTATACTTTGCTATTCCTAGTGGAATATAGACTAGATCATCAGGAATAGGAGTTAGAGCGGCTACAAAAACTCCTATTCCTCCATATTTGCTCAATAGTTTTTGAAGAGGAAGCATTCTAGTCTTTGTCTTTTTGCTCAAAATGTTACGGCCATAATAACTCGCAATAAAGATTATAGTTTTGGCCAAAACAGCACCAATTGTGCTCAATAAGACTATTATATTTGGATCTAAACTTTTATCAAGGGCGGAAGTAACTAAAACAGGAAAATAAGGAACTGGAATAAATGGAATAATACTACCAACAAAGCTGATTAGAAATATACCAACATAACCTGAACTACTATAAAAAGAATAAAGGTCTTGTATATCAATCAAACAAAGAAATATAAAATTAACAAATATAACTACTTTCTTAATTTTACGAACTTTTCAAATAAAATTAGTAAAAATTTGATATCCTCAATTCCCCATTTACATTTTTGAATCTTTGATTCCTGCAGATCCCCCCTTTTCTCTATCTCCTACGGACTTTCTCATTGCAACGATCTTTTTTTGTCGTCTAGGCTGTATAAACAAAATATACATGGACCCTGCCACGTAGATAGCAAGCAATATTACCTGTCCTACAACAGTTTCAAGCGTTGGATGAATACCGGTCATAGTTGCCACATTAATGTCAAACCTAGGGATAATGCCCAGTAAATGGGTTGTTGGAATCCATCCAAGTTCCTGGAATTCACGCAGAGCGTTGCCTAGGAATGTTATGGACATAAAAGCTCCTACTCCCATGGTTAGACCAAACAGAACTCTGAGAGGTAGCTTCTTTCCTAGTTTTCGGATTATAAAGACAACTGCAATAATAATAGCTAATCCTAATACCATGCCTGCCAACACATACAGCTCCATGTATTTTGCAAAGGAAAACAATGCTTGATAGAACAAAACAGTTTCAAACCCTTCCCTATATACTGTAAAGAATGCAAGTAGAACAAATACCATAAAACTTCCTGTAGTTGTTGCTTGCCATACTTTTGCCTTCACAAATTCAATCCACTTTTTAGTCTCAATCTTATTAAGGACCCAGAAGCTTACCCAGAAGAGTACAGCCACAGCTGAAATTCCGGCTATAGCCTCTATGAGTTCCCTTTGCGCCCCAGAAATATCAATTATGAACTCGGCAATTACCCATGTAACCGCCGTAAAACCTATAGCAAGGACGATTCCGGCATAAACATGTTTTTTGAACTTTTCATTTCGGGAAGCTTCCAAATAAGTGAGTATAGCTCCTATGATCAAAGCCGATTCTAATCCCTCCCTGAAAATAATTGAAAACGATGAAGAGAAAGCAATCACTGGTGCCACAACACCTATACCCGATACAAATCTTTCAGATTCGTCTAATCCATTTTTTAGTTCATATATCTTAGATACAACCTGCTCAGATGGAGCGTTAGCAGATATAAGATTGCGTAGTTCTGCAAATTTTATCTCCATTTCAAGCGTGAAATCAGGATCGATAGGTCTTAGCGGTATCTCTATTTTTTCATAACTGTCCAGATAGGCTGATCTGGCAGTGGCTAATGCTTCGGATGTATCATTTTGATTGTAAATACTGATAACTTCATCCAGTTTGATTCTTATAATGTCTATGTCGCTACGAACTTGGCTCTTGAAGTCTTCTGACGCATTTCCCATAGCTCGTCTTTCACCAGTATATATTCCAAATCCCTGCTTAAGTGAGTCAATGTTAGCTGTATTCGCAACAAAAGCCGAGGGCAGAGTCAAGTTACCCTGATTTGCCGCAGCAGCAGCAGATGGGCTACTACTGGTGCTCAATAATTGTTTAGAAGTTTCAAGATCTGCTTTTATATCAGAGATATAAGCTTGGATTTCAGGTAATGAAGTTTGATTCTGAATCATGTCACGCAGGTTTTCTCTCATATTTGTTTCAATTTGGAGCATAAGAGTAGAATTTACTTCTTCTATAGGTGCTTCTAGATATTCAAAATTATCCAAATATGCAGAAGACACATTCTTGTCTGCGGCAGTATAGTCACCATTTTGAAGAGAAGCGAGTGCATTATTCAATAAAGTATCAATGTTATCATAATAAGCTTGGAGAGCAGGGTCGACGGCATTAGTGGAACTTTGTAAACGAATATTGTTTGATTCATTTAGGTCATTTTCTATTGCCATAACTAGTCTCAAAAATTCTGCGGTATCTTCACTTTTAGAGGAGATTAGAGAGTTTAAGTTTGAAATAAAATATTCTACTTCTTCAGATTTTGCAGAGGTCATATTTGGTTTCAGTATTTCAAAAATCGAATTGGATTGGTTTAGCAATCCTAAGGTATTTTCATAATCCATCATAGCAAAATGTGCTGCTTCTGCATCAGGTAATTTAGATGAATTCAAGTAAATATCATATGAATTCAAAGCATCTCTAAGCAAATAGGCCATAGTTTGAGATTCAAGAATAGAAAAATCTTGATTGGATAATGAATCCTTTAATTTAGAATGGAAAGCATTTATCAAGCTTATTGAGTTTGTGACTTCAGTTCTTAGAAGAGGTGAATCAGGAGTAGTTCTTGCTTGCAGTCCAATATCAGTGAGATTAGCTTCCAGATTCCTAGCTAAATTGTTATCGAGAGAAATAGCAACTGGTTTGATGGATGGATAAATTACAGAATGAGGAATATAAGCATGTTCGAATAGAAAAGTATTGTTATTGCTATTAATCTTATCCAAAATAATATTTAATTGAGTTTCCATTCTGTTTAAATTAAGGTTCAAAAGTAAGAGGTTTTCATTGGAGATAGATGAGCGTTCAGCAGAAGTTGAAGTTTGAGCTGAAGCGTTATTGATGCATGACAGAGAGACGTTTATAACTAATACAAATACAATAAAAAAAGCTAATAATCTTACCATGATATTTTTCTCCTCAGATAAGGGTTTGACTGGACATAAACTTGATCCTTAAGGCAATAGTTAAATATAACTAACATTAGGCTTACCTAATTTTATAATAAATATAATTTAAACATTGTTAGTTAAATCTGTTAATTCTAACAATCTTCGTTTAAAACTTTTATAATGAATTAATAAATTACACCTAGATTTATTATAATATTCTATAATTAATGAGATTATTTGAAAGGGTTAAAATAAAAAGAATAGAAATATTTTTATTGGGCCAGTGCAGCGTCAGCTGATACTGTGTTTGATATTGTTTCAGTCTTGTTTAAATCAGTTAAAGTAACATTCACCTTTACACTTGTTAACGCAGGATCTGAAAAGGATGTGGCAAATTGAATAATCCCTGATTGAGTAATTGTAAAGCCACTTGGATATGACGATGTCTTGATCTGGCTTCCGTTAGGTGCAAATACCTCCATAACGCCATTAATGGCAGTATCTATCAGAGAAAGATCTTTGGTTTGATAGTCGACCAAAACTTTTACTTGATTAGCTGAAGGAT
Organism: Candidatus Nitrosocosmicus sp.; assembly: GCA_031177355.1. Lineage (GTDB taxonomy): Archaea > Thermoproteota > Nitrososphaeria > Nitrososphaerales > Nitrososphaeraceae > Nitrosocosmicus. Next base: position 29,153 of record JAPSGR010000011.1, read on the forward strand.
TGGAGGTAAGGGGTCCGAAAGTAGCAGAATTTAAACCGATTGTAACTTTTTCCAATGTTTGTGCATTTATGCCATTGGATGTATAGGCACCAAAAAGCAGCATAGTTGTAGCAAACAGAGTCGCAGAAAGTATCACAATATTTTTATGATTTTTTAGTGTATTAAGCATCAATTAAAATCAAATATTATACTATAAAAACAATATGTTAAGATTTAGTTACACGTTTTAATAAAATAATTTTTGATAAAAAAAATTATGAAATAATAAAATAGTATATTGTTACTTTATGAAAACTTATTTGTTTTCATACGCCACCTCCTGATGATAAGATATATCTAGACCCAAGTCTTCCTCTTCTTCTGAAACTCTAAGGCCAACGGTATATTGAATAATCTTCAATATCACTACTGTGGCCACAAAAGCCAAAACAGCACCAACGGCTATACCAAATGCTTGAATCGGTAATTGCATAGGATTTCCATTGAACAAACCATCGGGACCTGCGGCGTTTACTGCAGAAGTGGCAAACAAGCCTATCCACAATGCTCCTGTTATACCTGTTATTCCGTGAACCGAGCTTACATCTAGAGCATCATCTATCTTCAACCTTTCTTTGATCAAGACGATACCATAATATGATGCCAATCCCAGGACAATTCCCAAGAAGAATGCGGATTGTCCGGTAATAAAGCCGGCAGCTGGAGTAATTCCGGCCAGTCCAGAAATCCCACCATTAATTACCGCACTTACTGTAGGCTTTCCTGTCCTAGCCCAGCTGATGATAACCCACACAAGGGCACAGACAGCAGCTCCAATTTGTGTATTCACAAGGGCAGTCGCAGCCAATTGTCCGGAAGCTAAAGCACTACCTGCATTAAATCCAAACCATCCCAACCACAAAAGTGTCGCACCTATGGCAGCAAGGGGTAGATTATGAGGTACCATTATCTCAGGCCCATATCCTTTACGTCTACCCAATACTAAAGCTGCTGCCAAAGACGCCATACCCGCACTAACATGTATCACTATACCTCCCGCAAAATCATATACACCTATTTGAGCTAGCCAACCTCCACCCCAGATCCAGTGAGCAAGAGGATAATAGACAATTAAACTCCAGAGGATCACAAACATAACAAAGCCACTCCATTTAACACGCTCCGCAAACGCTCCTGTAATTAGTAGTGGTGTAATTACTGCGAACATCATCTGATACGTAGCGAATGTGATTCCAGGTATGGTAGGAGCTAAAGCTACACCCTCACTAAAAGGAACGTTGTTATAAAAGAAATTTGAAAGATCTCCTATAACACCACTGAAATCAGGTCCAAATACCAGAGTATAACCTACTATAAACCAGAGGACTGATAGCAAGGCCATTCCCGTTATTGTTTGCATAATAACAGATAAAGAATTTTTTAATCTGATTAATCCTGACTCAAAAAAACCCAGAGCAGGAGTCATCAAAAAGACTAAGCCAGTGGAGATTAACATCCACGTCGTATCACCAGTATCTATTGCCAACGGTCACAAAAGGTTTACAGTAGATTATAAAGTTTTTCCTTTTTTGCTTAAAAATTTTAATTAAAATAAAATAAATAATAAAATTATCATAAATTTTTAATTTTTTGATTAACGCTTGTAAAAGCTTAGTCGATGCATAAGACGATATAGTCTTTATGGGAATCAAGATGATTGATTTAAAATTATCTATATTGCGAATATTTTCAAATTTTGCCCTTTCTAAGGGCCTTAAATAAATGAGAATAGATTTATGAAAAACAAATAACTGAAATATTTTATCCTATCAATCAAAATTCATAAAGTTTTTCCAGAAATTCATCATTTCAAAAGCCTTTGAGTCAAAATTCCCTCTTTCATTTATTTGTTCTTTGGTATTATTATTTGTAGAATTATTGGCTCCAGTAGTTGAACAAGATTGATAAGTATCACAAGTAGTTATTATACATGAATCATTCTTACAATTTTTTTCATAGTATGTATAGCTATTATTTTTGCTATCAAGGGAGTACCCATAGGGTACCTGTAGTATTGAAAGTCCGAATCCAAATATCAATGCAATAACCAAATATTGATTCATAAGCGAAATATGATGATCAATACATTTTAAAATTTTGAAAGAATGTTTAGAATAAATTTTTACTATTATTTAGCAATGCGATATAATTAAATTATTTATACTAAGTTATGACTGAAATATAATGTGAAAGCTCTTTTCTATTCAATACCAGGTATAGAAAATCTCACATTCGCTGATTACCCATTGACAGATTTAAGTGATGATGAGATTCTAATTGAAACAAAATGTATGGGCGTAAATCCAATCGATTACTATACTATCACTGGAATACATGGAATAAATGGTCCTAAAATGAATATATCACCCTATCCACACATACCAGGTACCGAAGTTGCAGGAGTAGTAAAGAGAAAGGGCGAGAAAGTAAAAAGCAAATTTGTTGAAGGTGATCGAGTAATCGTTTACAATAGGTTATTTGATGGGGTGTGTAAATACTGTAGGAACAGCATGGAGATGCATTGTATCAATGGTGGGATGATTGGTTTAGTAACAAATGGTGCGTTTGCAGAATATATTAAAGTTCCACATCAAAACATCATACAGATCCCAGATGAAATGAGTTGGGAAAAGGCTTCTGCTTTACCAATAGCAGGTTTGACTGCTTTTAATGCAATTGAAGAATCAGGACTAAAACCAGGCGAATCTTTATTGGTGTTTGGGGGATCTGGTAATACTGGACTGTTTTGTTCACAAATTGGAAAAAATGTGGGTTGTATAACAATTTCTATATCATCAAAACCATGGGTAAAGGATTTCGGTGCCGATTTTGTTTTCAATAATAATGCATCTCTAAAAGATAACATATCAGATGTTACTAATGGTAGTATGATGGATGTTGTAATAAATTCACTTGGTGAGCAAACATGGAGTCAAGGAATGAATGTTGTAGGAAAGTTAGGAAGAATAATCACTTTTGGAGTACTAACTGGAGGTAACTTAATTACTGATGGTAGATTATTGTATAATAATCAAATTACCATAAAAGGTATAACTGGTGGCTCTATCGAAGGGTTGGGTAGGCTGACTGAACTTGCAAATAGAGAGAACGTTAAAACTAAAGTTTGGAGACGTTTTTCTCTGGAAGACTCTAAAAAGGCAGTTGAAAAAATCTTTGATAAAAATAGAGAAGGACGAATAATAATAGAGAACTACTGATAAATCATAGTTGTCAATTTATACTTTAAATAATGGAATAGAAAGTATCATGCCATTGCTTAATTGAATTTGTAACGAAACATTTTAGATTACTAACCAAGGTATTACTTTTATAATAAGAAAAAATATGATAACATATGAATAATCTAGGCAAAATATCTGTTGTATTGATAGCTATTTTCATAGCAGGTAATTCAATGTATCCTATCAGTCAGCTTGTGCATGCACAATTAGATATTTTAGAGACCCCAACAAACCCCAAGAACACGTCAACATCAGCAACAGCAACTGATCCTACACCGAAAGCTTTGGAACCAGAAAAGAACGCAAAGATAAAAGAAGGATTAGCTAACATTTTTGAATTATACCAAGTATTAGCAGAAAGAGGTGATGTAGACTCACTCTTGAAACTCAATACGATAGAGAGAATTCTACTTGAGTTATTAAGATAATAGAAATGACTTAAGAAATATCTTTTTATATTTATTTTAATTGTTACAGACTTAATTTATTATTTTAATATGTAATTCTTTATTAAAAAAAATGGTTTATTGTCCATTCCATGCCAAGGGTGTACCTAGCATGTATGGTTTTACATTCACTGGAATGCTGTTTGCACCAGTTGGTGGGATTGCATTAGATGGGTTTGCGTCATCAGTCAAACCTAACAAGTTGCTTGTACCATTATCTGGGCCATCAACTACTATTAAGCCTGCTTGACCTTTGAACAATTGTGAGTAATCATGGTTTACGAATGCATAGACACCTGGTTGGTCAAATACTACATCGACAATTGCATCATTTGATCCACCAACAGTGTATGTTTGTTTGCCAATTCCGCTAACAATGCTACCGTCTGTAACTCTGTCAAGGACTTCACCTACTATGTGGAAGTTCGTTGGAAGGTCACCGTGATTCAATACGAAGAACCTTACATGGTCACCTTGATCAAAGAACAATGTGGTTGCATTTGGTGTCTTGGTGATTACTGGGTCATATCCAAATGGAATACCGTTTATCCAAGCTGATGTTGGTTCATGTGCAAACATTGCTGCTGCATCGTATGTACCTGCTTCAGATAAGTAATATTCCGAGAATTGCAATTGAACTTCCTTTGCATCTGCTTCTACATCAGTTGTAGTCAATGTATTTGTACCATTTTCTACACCGACTCCTTCATACCCTGTATAACCGACTTGTGGATCAACAATTACTCCTCCAACCATTCCTTGGAATACGTGTTCGTCCATGGTTAATACAGCGTTACCTTCACAGTGATACTTGAAGAAACCTGGTTGAGTTGCTACAAAGCTATATTGCAATGAATCACTAACATTTATTGGACCAAAGTTAGGTACTGCGCTTATTGTTGATGCATGATGGTCCAAGCTATGAATTTGTGTATTATTTGGATGATTAATTATGTTAACATTCAAAACATCACCTTGAGTTATACGGATTGTTGGACCTGGGATTGTACCATTCCATGTCATTGCTGCGACAGTTTGACCACTAGGTAATGTGAGGTTTTTCTCTAATGCCACAAATGTGACATTCCTTACTGGGGCATCACTTTCTTCTGCCTCTTCAGTAGAGATTTGTTGGAATCCACCACCTAATTTGAAATTCAAATCGGCAAGGGTTAATTGACCTTGTTCATTTGGTACTGCAAATGATTTCATGTTTATGCCAGGAAGCAAAATCAATCCAGACATAAGAACAGCAGATAAAGCAAAAATTGCTAATGTACTCTTCATTGAGCTAAATTAGCTAGAAGATATTTTTAAACCTTTTGGATATAAGATTTTTATAGAATATAGTTTCATATCTGAAAATTTGATTTTATGTTACAATTAATGAATAATAATTAAACGCAATTGCAAACATTGTAAATGTTTAACAAAACTTCAAAAAGTTATAAAATCTTAATTGATAGCCCACTATTCGATAAATTATTCGCTAATTGTTAAAACATTTGAATTAAATACAATATTTACCGAATTATATTATAGAACAGAAAATTATCTTTTTTTAGGCAATTGAAGTGATGTGAATTAAAAAAGATTATTCTCGTTAGCCACTACTTAATAGAATTCGCTATTGTTTATAGTATGATCTGCTAATTATTTTATATGAAACAGGATCCTTATGGTTGTTTTGTTAATCATTTAGTCTAGTTAGGATTAGTATAACTGGTAACTAAAAAAAACAAAAAATTAAGGTAGTTAGTCTTGTGCTAGAGCGTTGCTACCTGAATTCTCTTGGTTTTGGAAGCTAAAGTTGTTACCAGAGTCTTCTGTATCTTCGCCTGATACTACCTGGCTGTTTTGTTCAGAGGATTGTGATTGGCCTATTCCTTGTGATGCACTATTGCCGTCATCTTCATCGTCATCATCTCCACCGCTTTGAGCTAATGCATTATTTCCAGAGTTCTCTTGGTTTTGGAAGCTAAAGTTGTTACCAGAGTTTGTGGTACTACCACCTGATACTATTTGGCTGTTTTGTTCAGAGGATTGTGATTGGCCTATTCCTTGTGATGCGGAGTTTCCACCATTGTCATCGTCATCATCTCCACCGCTTTGAGCTAATGCATTATTTCCAGAGTTCTCTTGGTTTTGGAAGCTAAAGTTGTTACCAGAGTCTTCTGTATCTTCACCTGATACTATTTGGCTGTTTTGTTCAGAGGATTGTGATTGGCCTATAGCCTGAGAAGCAAAGTTACCATCGTAGTCATCACCGTAGTGTTCTTTCAAGTTTTTATCACATGCTTCTTCATGATCTTCATAATAATCTTCATCGTCCTTACAATCATCTTTGTCTACACCATAATGTGCTAATGCTGTTTGAAAATTTAATGCGGATGGACCAAAGGTCATAGCAACTGCAAAGACCGCTATTACTAAAACTGCTAAAGATTTCTTTGTGTTTATTGACGTTAACATTTTAAACTTAATTTCTTAAGCAAAAATATATAATATAATAATTTTTTAAGATCTTTAGCATATTTAGTTCTATGGGAAAAGTTTAGAAGAGTTTTCTGCTATGTTAATATAGGATTTTATATCATGAAAGATGCAACATAATTTGAAACGCAATAGATTATATTTATAGACACGCATTGTTAATATTAGAAAAAATTTATTGAATTGGATTATATATTTATCGCATGTCTACAAATAGATAAATTCTATCTCCCCAAACCATTATCGAATATATACTATCTTAATAATGAAAGATATTCAATACCTTGTAGAATGATCTTTCATTCGGATACAAGTATAAGCCATGCAAGGTGATCCTAGTAATAGTCGCGATTCTAGTGACCTTCGATGCTCTCCATTTCCCAGATTCGAGAAGACTAGACTCAAAACAAATGATGCTATCGATGTAGATAATCATGAGGAGAAGACGGAGGTATGGTATGGGGAAGAATCAGCCATGAATGGACTTTTACGAACAATGAGTAGAGTCAAGTCGAGGGCAGATATTGTTGGTGATTCGTTTGCTCCCTCTTTTTCAATGGGTATTGATCAGATAAGAAAGGAATATGATGGTTTTATAAGGAGAAATATAAGGATACGGTTTATCACAGAAATAACCAAAGATAACCTTTCTTATTGCAAGGAGCTGATGCAATATGCCGAGGTCCGTCATCTGGACGATGTAAGAGGCAACATGGCAATCAGTGATACTGAGTATGTGGCCACCGCACAGCTGAAGGGTGAGGCAAAACCAATCACTCAAACCATCTATAGCAATGTCAAAGCTGTGATAGAGCAGCACCGATATTTCTTTGAGACGCTTTGGGTCAAGGCAATACCTATAGAGCAAAGGATCAGGGAAATTGAGGGAGGTATTGCATATGGTAGAACCGAGGTAATAGACGATCCCATTCGGACAAAGGATCTTTATCTTGGCCTCATGGGTAAAGCAGAGAAGGAAATAATGATGGTTTTTCCTTCATTTAAGGCTGTGAAAAGGCAAAGGGCCATTGGTGTGATTGACATGCTAAAGCAGAAGGCCAAAGAAAATTTGCGTATAATGGTCCTGTCACCAATAGATGAGAGCGTTAAGAATATACTTGAAATCGGAGAAAAAACCTATGGCACCACAAAGATCACTGTCAGGGAAATCGTAAAGCATCAAGACCTCAAATCAACCATTCTGATAGCAGACAAAAAACACCTTTTAGCCATGGAGCTAAAGGATGACTCTCAGGAGACTTTTGATCGGGCTATAGGTTTGGCGACCTATTCCACAAGTGCGCCCACCGTACTTTCACACATCTCAATCTTTGAGAGTCTTTGGACCCAGACAGAAATGAATGAAAGACTTCAAGCCCACGACAGACTTCAAAATGACTTTATCAATATGGCCGCCCATGAGATAAGAAATCCATCTCAGGCCATTTTAGGGTATGCGGAACTAGCCATAATGGATTATGATGTCGAGGACAAGGAGAAAAACTTACTCTATCTGGAAACAATATCTAGGAATGCAGAGCGACTTGTCAGGCTAACGGGAAATATTCTTACAACTGCAAGAATTGAGAATAACAGACTAGAGTTAAGGAAAGACATTTTTGACCTTGGTAAGTTGGTATCTAACACAATAGGGGAATTTAACTCAAAGCTGAGGAAACTACAACACAAAGACATACAGATCTTTGAAAAGAAAATCGGAGAAGGCTATGATGATGATGACAATCCTATAAGCCAAAGCCAAAAAGAATCGTCAACGACATCAGAGATAACCAATCGTGGTCTACTGGTCAAAGCTGACAAGGAAAAGATAGAGCAGGTATTAGTCAACCTATTAGAGAATGCGGTAAAGTTCTCCAAAGAAAATATTTCTGTAGAGACTAAAAAAAATATTCTCGAGGTTGTGGTCAGCGTCAAGGATACAGGCCCAGGAATCGACCGAGAAATTCTATCAACCATTTTCTCAAAATTTTCGACAAAATCAGATGTTGGCACTGGGCTTGGGCTTTATATCTCAAAGGGAATTGTAGAAGCCCATGGAGGTCGCATATGGGCCCAGAATAACCTAGATAAAAAGGGAGCAACATTTTCGTTTAGTTTACCGCTAAATCGGTGACTTTAGGTGGTTGGATAGTGTTACTAATTGACAGTGGCATTATCCTTAAACTCAGCCTATACAGGCATAGAAATAATGAATGGTAAAGACATATTTTCCAAATTAACGTTTTAATTTAAAAACTAAATTCTGAATACCACACTATTGTACTTTGAAGCATATATTGCAAAAGCATGGGCGTCGACAAGATCTTTATTTTCATTGTAGAGCTTGGCATAATGTCTTAGGACATCAGATTCTAACAAATCCGGATAACGTGAATTATAAGCGCAAAGAATCGATATGGGCAAAGACATCTTTTTCTCAAGGGCGTACTCCAGCTCATGCCATTGGTGAATTAGGCCTCGGGTTAAGAAATGCGACGACAGGTCGGCGGCCACCCTGACCCCCTTTTTGCCTTTCGAGGTAAACATCTCTGAAACAGATTTTGCTGTATTTATCCAATGGTCAATGTCAGGATTTTCATCGTTTATATACAGGTCTTCTCCCTTCACTATGAGAAGGCTTCCGTCCCCTTGACCGTTCTTCTCATATTGCATTGTGTCTATTCCGTGGCGTTGCATTGATTTTCTTACCTCCTCCACCGGTTCAGTAGCCGTTGCATATACAACTCCCCAATTGTTTTCTAAGCCAGATTTAACAAAGGCAAAATGAATTTTTTGCATTTCCTCTCGGGACGAATAAAAAATACAACCGTGCTCACCAGCCTCCAAGTCATGGAGGAATTTTTCTGCTGAAACAGCGATTCTTCCGGAGATATCTTGCATAAGAATGGTAAACAATGGCAGAATATAATTGTTGGAATCGTATTATACTACCACATACCGAATTGAAGGATGTGTAGAAGACAATCTCCTTCGCAAACTTGCACGTTTGATCCTATGCATTCTGACTTGGAATGTAAAAGGAAAAAACCAAGAAAGATAGAGACAAACTCCGAAAGACGAATATTATCTATCAAAATATAGACGCGTGAATGTAAGAAAGGGTTTAAATGCCATCCTCTCTAAGTTAAGTTCAAGCAAGGAATTTAATTAGCTGTTTAAGACATCTAATCCCTCTCCTGGTGCTATATACCCGAATTATGATAACATTTCATTAACGTTTAGAAAAAAAATGATTAGTTGCTACAATTGATAAGTCTCATGGTAATTTATCTCAGTAAAAGAGGAAAAAACTAAATTAATAAACAATAGTTTTTAACTATTCATCTTGATTTATTAATTAAGTAAGTAACGTTTTATGAAATAGGATTGATGATATACTTCTTAAGAATGCTAGATAATCATATGGAGATATGGGTAAAGTACCATATGTATGTGATTAACATATTTGTATATATTAATTTTGAAATATTGACACTATTCATTCACTTTTGTCTGTAGGATGAAATCGTTCTATCTGAATTGTCGAATGATTAATCTTAAATTTCTTTTCCAGTAAAGAATTGATATCATCCAAAATTCGGTATGAATTGCTTGTATCCATTATCACTATATGAGCTGACAATGCATGTAGACCGGAAGTTATACTCCATATATGTAAATCAAATACCCCAGTCACCCCTTTTACTTGTAATAGCGCCTGTTGAATTAGTTCATACGAGACATTTGAGGGAACACCTTCCATCAATATATGTACAGATTTTTTCAGTAGGCTATAAACACGAGGTAGAATGAATAAGGAAAGTCCGATACTCAATATAGGATCTATCATCATAATATTCGTCATAGATATCAAAATGCCACCTAGTATTACACCTATTGAACCAATGATATCACTTAATAGTTCTAACTTGGCACCTTGGATATTCAAATCCTCAGTTTTAGTATCATAATTCTTCTCGCGATGAGGTAAAATTTTAGAAGTACTCTTCTTATCTAACTTCTTTGGTATTTTCTTATGAGTAGTATCGTTTGCGTTATGATCATGAAAATGTTCTCCACGTAATACATACATCCCCACAATATTCACAACCAAACCAATTATAGCTACAAGTATCATCGGCAAGCTTTGTATTTCGATAGGTTCAAAAATCCGTTTATACGCCTCGTAAATAATAATAATAGACAGTAACGATAAGATTATACTATTTATAAAGGAGGCAAGAATTTCTGTTCTAAAAAAGCCATATGTGTGAATAGGAGTAGCTTCTCTTTTGCTATAAATTGCAGCTATCAAGGCAATACATATTCCAAAAGTATCACTAAGCATATGTCCTGCATCAGCAATAAGAGCTAGACTCCCTGTGTAGAAGCCAGCAAGAATTTCAACAACCATATAAGAAGCCAGCAAGCCTATAACAATCTTTAATTTCCTTATTTTCAAATTGGTTTTAACTATTTCCGTCGCAGTATTATGCAAGTTATTTAAAAAGGTAAAACAAAGATAATATTATAAACTTGCTCTCAAAAGGATCAACTCTATTTGTGAAACGAAACGATTTTGAATATGCGAAAATAAATGAAGTAACGTGGTTAAATAAATTCTTTCTTAGCGAGTGAAATTTTTTTATTCAAGGTAACAGTAAACCTGCTATACTTTGCTTGTTATTCTCGTAAAATTTTCATCGCGTCAGTAATTAATATTCTGTAGTATTTATCGCTACTCCAAGTCAGATGCTTTCATTATTGCTCATAGTGCAGATTTAATAGCCTAAACATAATAAAAAGGTAAAATTTGTGTAGATCCCACGAGTAAACAGACAATTAGTAAATATAGATCTAATCGGTCGCCATAATTTCAATAATTGAAATGAAATAAGGCAGGTTTTATAAGTCGATTTTGAATAATGTATATAGTATTGATTACTTTTAGAAGTTTTCATATTAATTCTGTTACACGAATTCCAATTATTCTTATATCACTCTTCTTAATCTTTTCTTCTTATCTTCTTAGTTCGTCAGCTTTTATTACAGTTTATGGTCATTTTAGCCATGCAGCTCACTACAATAATGGACAAACACCTGTAGGGGACAAGTACAATGTTTTTCAGCAGATGGAACCAGAATACACAAAACCAAACGAGACATCATATATTCAATTTAGTATACAAGACAGACAAGGTAAAGATGTGAGTAATAAAGAGGTCATGGTTGAAATTTATTCTTCACTTACAAATGAAAGGGTCGCGGTATTTCCTTGGATCCATGTTGAATCTGGAGATTTTCAAATTCCCTATATCTTTTCCAAAGCAGGAAATTATCAAATTGTACTAAGTCTTTTAAACGATGATGCTAATCCAACCGAAGTACTAAATACAGTTCCACTTGCCCGAACCATTCTGGGTGATAATCTAAACTGCAACTGTGAGAGGGCGGTATTTAACATTTCTGTTGGAGAATCATTTGGATTTATTTTCATTTCTGTAATTTATAGCTCAATTTTGGGAGTAATTTTGATAGTTGGTACAGTTTTAAGCTGGATGTTTTTAAGCAGAAGAAAAAGCAAAACAAATCCCATTTCAAATGAAGAGTTCATTAAATATTCGGTCTTATTCTTAGCAGTTGGTGCAGCGATAGTTCATATAGCAGTATATTCAGGTCATGCAACTTTAAGACTAGAGTATAGCATATTCTTACTTTGTGCTGCTGGAGGGCAACTTTTCTATGGTATTTCATATATATTCTTGATATTCTCTGATGACAGACTAGCCATTAAAAAAACTGACAAAAAATTTATATCAAAAGAATATTACAAAAAGTCTAAAATTTTAAATTTGATAGGATTAGCAGGCTCTTTGGTCTTGATAGGTTTATACATTTATTCAGTTACTTTCCCCCCTCCATTATCACCAAATGCACATCCTGAAGATGTGGATTTGGCAGGTATTATTGATAAATCTCTGGAAATAGTTTTGGTAATTGGAATTATATATTTAATGAAAACGGAGAAGAAGAGATATTTGTACAGCAGACAAATTTCAGATAATAGAAATATCTGATTTGTAAGAATTTTTGCTCTCTCCATTAATGTTTTGACAATACTCTTAATCCTATACTTTTTGAAGATATACCCAAAAATCGATGTTCTGTAGTTAGGAATGGCAAAGGTGTTCTTACATTTCTTTTAATCAGTAAAGGAAATAGACTCAGTCGTATTGCTTATTAAATTAACGGTTTTTACATACAGTTAGAAAATTAATATCTAATTTTATTGGTCTTACTATAGTTTTTAAAATATCGACTACTTTTTATTATCTGGTTAAGGTATTGCTCGGCTTGAACATTAGGAATCTGCATATGCTTGGCCACATAATTTACAATTTTTACTTTGCCTTTTACAGAACGATTAAAATCTACAGCATCTTGAATTATTTTCACTGGATCAGAACTACGTAACGCTCCAATAATAAGAGTAGAAATATAGTTAATTTTATCGCTTTCTTTAACATCAACTAATTCTTTTTCTAACTCTATAAATGGCTGCATCAACTTTCCAAAAATATCAACGATATTTAGATCTTCAATCTCCTGCTCATAAAAAGGATCATAGTTTGTTGTAGTATTGGATTCCTTACTATTTTTAAAATCCACTCCAGTGGCTTTATTATAAACTATAGCTAATTCATGATGTATTTGCTTATTATGACGTAGTGCGTTCCATTTTCTACTGAATTTTTTATTGCATTGATTGCAAATATAATCGGCCATGCTTTCACATATACAATTATTATATTTAAGATGAGTCACTCTTAGTGACTCATTTATCTATCTAACATAGATCAAAGATTGTCAAAGATTCAAAAAAATTAATGAAAAATTGCATACACATAAATCAGATAAAATTTAGAATGAGAGGTTCTTGTTTTTGAAAACAAATTTATGAATAAGCGACCCATACTGAATAGCTTTTTTCGGATGAAGAGCAGATTCCCTTGGAACATCAATATTTAGCGCAATTTCCCTTATAATGTGTTTTCGCAGCATATCTTCTGGACCTTTGATTTTGTATTCAAGGGGAATATCTTTAGCAAAACGGATGAATGATTCGGTCAAAAAAGGTTGAAATGATTTAATATTCAAGTCTGCAATTACCATAGAAATTTCTTTCATCATGTGAGTCTCATTAGCTAATTTTTCTTCCATATACGTTAGCAAGAAATCCTTACCTTTATGATAATAAGATCTATATCTATCGTATCCACAGAATAACTCATCAAAACCATTTGCTGTCAAAAATGAATTACCTAATCCATTATTCTTTACAATTTTGCTTATCTGATAAAATGCAATACAGTTTTCGATATGAGAAAGGTTAGTACATTTTAAACTTAGTTTCACTTTTCTAATGCTATCATTAAAATCATCATCCATAAGCTCATAAGCAATGTGAGTGGACGATAAATCAAGTAATTTTGAGATATATTTAGAAAACAAAATGTCATGAGAACCAGGAAAACCTATAGTGACTAGATAAACGTGCTTGCCTAAATCCTTGCAAATCTTTGCTAGTATGGAACTATCAACCCCTCCAGAAAAGGCAATGACAACCCGATCAGATTGTTTTACGAAATCCTCGACAGCAGAATATAAACAAGTGGTCAATTCTTTCGATATTAGCACTTTTATAATTTGATTGCTTTAAAATATATTTGTAATAATTATAATAGAGAGAAGGTAATAATTAATAGATTTGGACAAGGATCTAAAATTTATAGGTCAAAAAAAGAACCTAATTGAAAATAGAACTGGATATTCGATATCAAAACTATTAGATTTTCTAAAAATAGAATATGAATATAACAACAGCTTTAATGATTCTAATCTAAATATTGATTTTAAGATAGGCGATAAGTATATCAAAATAATAGAAGACGAATCCGATATGAATGAATTCAGAATAATTAAGGACAAGTTTCCCCTATTAGATTTGATTGCCATAGGCAAGTCATCATACTTGGGAAAGATTAATGAAATGGATAGTATTTTCATGTTTGATAAAAACAGTGAACAAATTGGATCGATTTTCATAGAAGACCCATCCTTAGCCTTTGACTATGCACATATTCTACCTTTGGTAGAAAAGTGTTCTATCATTCATGGTCACACGTCAACAATCATGGTCGAAATCATAGGAGAAATGAAAAACAATCTAGTAATTGATTTTTCAGAAGCAAAGAAGATCATAAAGGAAGCTTTGTATCAAATAGATCACAAATTCTTTATCAATAAAAAATATCTGAAAAAAGAAGATGGAGATCATTATTTTATAGAATTTGATGGTCCAAAGGGATATTTTGATTTAAAAGTACCGAAATATACAACATACCTTTTAGATGGTGAAGCAACAGTTGAAAATCTTTCTACTGAAATAATTTCGATGCTTTCAAACAAAATGCCATCCAATGTTCAGGCATTAGGTGTGTACATTTATGAAGGAGTCAATAAGGGTGCACACATACTTTCGTACATTTAAATAATGAGAGAAATACTGAATTAAAAATTTAGGTGAGTTTTTATTTGTCTATATAGGTGAGTTAATAGAAGCTTAATTTTTCTCAACGTCAAAATTTATGTCTTTGTTCTAAAATACCCTTGATAAAGTCAGAATAAGTATCAACATATACGAAATCATTAGACTTGACTTGGGCTTCTTTTTTTAGTAATGACAAAACAATAAAAAATTATCTGTAATATACAGGATTAAATATAGCAAAACAGTCCATATTAAATCGATCCCCAATTGGCTTGACCTAACATAAAGAAAAATCAATTACATTTACAAAAATAATTCGAGGAAGATTAATAACTAATTGACTAAAGAATATAACAAATTAAAAATTGAGTTCAAAGCTTACAGAAAAGACTTGGTCAATAGAAATAGAGAAAAAAATTTTACAAGATTGGAAAGTAAATAAGATATATGATTTTAATGCAACTGATCAAAGTAATGAAAAATATTTTGTTATAGACACCCCCCCGCCTTACCCCTCCGGAAGGCCATGGCATATAGGAGCTGCAGCTCACTATTCACAGATTGATATGATTTCAAGATTTGCCCGTCTAAAGGGATTGAAAGTTATTTTTCCCATTGGTGTAGATCGCAATGGAATTCCTGTAGAAATTCATACAGAAAAAAAATATAAGGTTAGGATGAGAAATACTGAAAGAAAAGAGTTCTTAAGACTTTGCAAACTAACACTAGATGAGACTGAAGAGGAATTTATCGAAATTTTGGCTAGTCTTGGCCTAAGCGCAAATTTCAATCAGAAATATCAAACTGATTCGCCAGACTTTAGGACATTTACACAGGCAACTTTTATCGAACTGTGGAATAAGGGCCTTGTATATCTTGGCAATAGACCAAATAACTATTGTATTGATTGTGGCACTACTATAGCTGATGCGGAGATTACATACTCGGATATTGAAACAAAATTAGTTTACATAAAGTTTTTGATTCAAAATAGTAATGAGGGCATCGTTATTGCAACGACGAGACCGGAGCTACTTTTTGCATGTCAAGCAATTATAGTGAACCCAGAAGATGTGCGATATAAAGAATTTCAAGGAAAATATTTGAAAATTCCATTATTTAATAGAGATGTAAAAATAATACCGCATAACTCTGCTGACATGAATTTCGGATCTGGAGCAGTGATGATATGTAGTTATGGTGATCTTAAAGACGTTCAATTATTCAGAGAGTTAGGTTTAACTGAAATCCGATCTATTGATATGAATGGAAAGACCACAGAATTCGCTGGACAATTCGCCAATCTCAAGATAAAAGAAGCAAGAGACAAAATAACAAATGAGCTAACAAACCAAGGGGTAGTAGAAAAGATAGAAATCATCACTCATAGAACTCCGCTTTGTGAAAGAAGTAAAACGCAGATAGAAATAGTTTCGCTTGAAGATTATTATCTAAAACAGGTTGATATAAAGTCAGAGTTACTTAAACGATCCAAAGATATCAAATTTTATCCTGAAATGCATAGGCATATTCTTGTAAATTGGATAAACTCAATCGCCATAGATTGGCCAATATCGAGAAGAAGGTATTATGGGACAGAGATTCCAATATGGTATTGTACAAGATGTAATAGCCCTAATCTACCCCAACCAGGAAGGTATTATAGGCCATGGGAAGAAGACCCACCATTTGATAGGTGCAGTAAATGTAATAATGATAAGTTTGAAGGTGAAAAAAGGATTTTTGATACATGGATGGATTCTAGTATAACTCCACTTTATATCACAAAATTTGATAAGGATAGAGAATTTTTTAAGAAAGCTTACCCCACTGCTATTAGGCCGCAAGGAAAAGATATTGTAAGAACTTGGCTCTACTATACTATCTTAAGATGTCTATATCTTACAGACCAAATACCCTGGGATAGTGCATGGATAATGGGATATGGTGTGGATGAAAAAGGTGAAAAAATGAGTAAAAGTAAGGGAAATGTGATCGATCCACTTCCATTAATTAAAAGGTATGGAGCAGATGCCTTTAGATTTTGGTCTGCAAGTGAAACAAACGTAGGATACGATTTTAGATGTTCAGAACTGAAAATACAAGGCGCCCAAAAATTCTTATCAAAATTGTGGAACATTGGAAGGTTCATTTCAAATTTTACAGTCATTGATGAAAGCAACAAACCTCAAGAGCTAAATTCAACAGATAAGTGGATACTAGCAGAGCTATCCAAAACAACAGAGAAATGTCTTGAGGGATATGAAGAATTAAATTTCTTTATACCAGCTAACGCTCTAAGAGAATTTACATGGAATATATTTGCTGCTCATTATATAGAAATGATCAAAGGCAGGGCTTACAATACTGAATCAGAGAACGATAGAAAATCTGCTCTATATGCAATTCATAAATGTTTTAAAACAATATTACTTCTATTAGAACCTATTTCTCCATTTATCTCCTATGAACTTTGGTCTAAAATTTATGGTAATGAAAAATCAATTTCACATCAAAAAAAGATTCCTACTATAGAGAAAGAATATGAATCCCTTATATTATCAACGCAGTCTATAATCAAATTCAATTCAGAAATCTGGAATAAGAAAAAAGAAACTCTTTCTGAAATTACAAATAAACCTCTTTCCCTTAAAGATCCGATTAAAACGAAAATACCCACTGAATTGGAATTATTTAGGGAAGATTTGGTAGTAATGCATAATATAATATTAGAATAAAAATTTTGGAATAGGATTGAAGGTTTAAGACTTGTTTCCGCTTACAATGTCCAAAATATTCTCAGCT
The DNA here is from genome assembly GCA_031177355.1 of Candidatus Nitrosocosmicus sp. Classification (GTDB taxonomy): domain Archaea; phylum Thermoproteota; class Nitrososphaeria; order Nitrososphaerales; family Nitrososphaeraceae; genus Nitrosocosmicus. Next base: position 46,729 of record JAPSGR010000011.1, read on the forward strand.
AAATCAATTACGTTCTGGGATTCCATGTTAGGTTCCAATGTAATCAATAACATTTTTTTATCCAAGTAAAATGTTAATAGAGATAGCTTTTCACGCTCTACGTATACAAAACGAGCTTTACCCATTGTATCGTCAAATCTTTCTCGCATAGATTTTCGAAGGGCTGTATGTGTAAGATACAATTCTTCACTTGGCTGATCAACAATAGAATCAATCCCATGGCGCATTCCACCAACTATCAATGAACCGGTTTCATCAATCAATCCTGCATACCGAATATCATCGTTTAGTTCAAAAATAGTATCAATTATTTTTTGGTAGTCCATGAATATTTAGAATGGATACTATTTATTGAATGTTAAGATCATTTTTTACAAATTTTAGTACAAACCCAAAAACATCTTGATTCGAATATATAAATATAGTAAAAACTTTGTAATGATAAAGATCTTATTATAAGTAAATCTTCTTAATCTTATAAGCCTATATCGAATGAAAGCCACAATTTTTTAATATTTTTTCTGTTAATTAACATATGAGGAAGAATTTTATAGAAAAAAGGTATAGAAGACAAGCAAGTAAAAAAGAATCTTAGTTTACAGCTATCTCCCTCACACTCAAGTTCTTTATATCTACATTCGAGCTTCCATCCCATCTGAATGTGACAATCGGGCCACCCCATGAAATTAATTCATCTGGACTTCCTCCACATCTATCTCCTTCATCACCAAATCCACCACTATCGGTATAACCAAATATTTTTTTCCATTGACCATTGTTATTTTCGTCAACCCAATTTTCAAGCTTTACTGCAGGCTCTCCATTTACTACAGTATTGAACATAATTGTTTTGAACCCTACCCATTTATCTTCAATAGATCCAATATTTTTCTGTGCTGGTGTGAATGCGTAACCGCCTGAATGCCATTGTTCTTTAGCAAATCTGGAACGACCATCCTTGAATAATCCTCCCTTATATGCGGTACCTTCACAAGGAACATCAGAGTTGTGTTTACCACCATGTGCATACCAGGTCAAATCAAAGTCTGAATCAGAAGCTGAATTTATTTTGACAATTCCAGTTATTTCCAGATTTCTCCAGTCATTCACAGCTTGCATATAGCCTTTTCTAGACAATTCCTTCTGATTATATGTATCAATATCATTTTGATGATATCCAGTGCTAGTAAACACATTCATTCTAACTTTATCAGATGTAACTTTCCACGATCCATCGCTATTTTTCTTTAATGTTAATTTAGGATCGAATCGGCTATCAGAATTCGGGTTATTCATGTTCATGAACCATTTTTCCCCATTAGGCTTGTCGGGGTAAATTTTCTTTACACCAAAGATATCGGTTTCATTACTTGGGTTGGGGTTGGGGTTGGGGTTGGGGTTGGGGTTGGGGTTGGGGTTGGGGTTGGGGTTGGGGTTGGGGTTTGGATTAGGATCTGTTGATGATGGTTTGGAAAATGCACGGATTTCAGATATCGAAGCCCAATCATTCTCTGTGTTGCCATTTACGGTAACTCGGATGTACTTTGCCTTAAGATCAGGATCTTGTATCAAATAGCGTTCATGTGTATTAGTTTGTCCACTACTTTTTCCAGAGAACAAAGTTGTAAAGCTGGAGCCATCCTGAGAAGTTGAAATCGAAAAGGTATTTACCCTAACATCACCTCTATGCCAGGCAATATCTACTGCACAAAGTACATCGTTTTTCTCAAGTTCAATCTGGATGTAAGATCCTCTTCCATAATCTGACCATCTTGTATTATAGTTATTGTCGAGAACGTTTTGTGGTCTGTTGCCATCATCGCCACTTGCTCCTATGCGAGTAACTTTAGATTCCGAACAATCTGGGGGTAATTGCTGACCAGGGTTTGGATTTGGATTAGGATTAGGATCTGTTGATGATGGTTTGGAAAATGCACGGATTTCAGATATCGAAGCCCAATCATTCTCTGTGTTGCCATTTACGGTAACTCGGATGTACTTTGCTTTTAACGTAGAATCTTGAACTACATAGGATTCGTATGAATTAGTTTGTCCACTACTTTTTCCAGAGAACAAAGTTGTAAAGCTGGAGCCATCCTGAGAAGTTGAAATCGAAAAGGTATTTACCCTAACATCACCTCTATGCCAGGCAATATCTACTGCACAAAGTACATCGTTTTTCTCAAGTTCAATCTGGATGTAAGATCCTCTTCCATAATCTGACCATCTTGTATTATAGTTATTGTCGAGAACGTTTTGTGGTCTGTTGCCATCATCGCCACTTGCTCCTATGCGAGTAACTTTAGATTCCGAACAATCTGGGGGTAATTGGGCCTGAGGCTGAGGCTGAGGCTGAGGCTGAGGCTGAGGCTGAGGCTGAGGCTGAGGCTGAGGCTGAGGCTGAGGCTGAGGCTGAGGCTGAGGTGTGGGATCGGAATTTGTATTAGGCCAAGGCCAAGGCACACCATCCAAATATCCACCAATAATGTCATTAATATTCACACTTGCATATGCTTGAGTAACCAAATTAGCTAAACCAGGAGATGAAAGAATTAATGTTAAAGCTAGAAAAACACTTAAAAAGTTTTTATAATTTTTCATTTAAACACTGTCCTCCATTAAGCAGGAATCTTTTGGATAATTCAAATCAATTTTGATAACTAATAATGCATTAATTATGCTCATTCCAAGAATTTAGGAGAATTTAATATTTATGGGAGGCTTGTTTTTATTATTAAAAAAATTTAATGTATTTAGTTATAAGAGTTTAATAATTAATAATCAATATCTACTTTATCCTACCCGTATTTTACTATTGCTTAAGATATAAGAAAATCCTATAAAATAAAATTATATAAAATTTTATTACAAATTACAACATATTTCATAAATATCAACAACCGTAATATAAATTAAAATTGTTTCAATATGTTAAAGTAAAGAATGTTGTAATTATAGGTGCATTTATTACCTTTATGATCAGTTCCGGTATAATAACTCTAAGCCCAATTAACAAAGTATTTGCGACACCATTAGAACTACCTAAAGCAAGCTTGCTTCACAATGGAGGTATCTCAGACCTTAAGCCCACATTAACTGTAAAGGACAAAATAATCGATAAGATACAAGTTCCAGAGGATGAGCACGAGTTTGAATTCAATTCGTTGATATATGCGATAAATAGAGGAGACAAAATATCTTTTGACTTTGAAGAAGAACCGGCACAAGTGGATGCCTTTCTTATAGATTATGAAACAGATTATACCACACTGTGGGCTTTAGAGAAAACTGAGACCGGCGAATATATCGCAAATACACCATCGCCAGGAATTTATAACCTAGATGTTCATGCAATATATCCAAATGGAGAATACGTATCGTATTCAAAGTTGATTAATGTTGTAGATAACAATCTAGACCTATTGAGTTTAACTCCAAAAACTAATGAATGCGGAAACGAGCTACCATTAGACAAGCTAACAGCTGTTGGAGACCCCACTACAAGTATTTTAAACAAAATCATTAATCAACCGCTAATTAAAGAACTTTCGTTTGGAATAATAGATGAATTAAATGTACAATTGGCAGATATCAAGAATATATGCGGTATTCAGTTAGGACTTAAGAATGCTCAAAATGATATTAATTTCTTTGCAGTACAAAGCTCTAACGATGGAAGTCGGTATTCTGATCCTATAGTCTTTTCTAACACGGGATTTAGTGGAGAGTTGCCGGAAATCTATAAATATCCATCAACTGTAGAGGCAAAGTTCTTAAAAATAATACCTCTTGGAAGTACGTTGGAAAAGGGTCTCGGGATAACTGACTTTAAATTATTTGGTCACTAATCACGAAATTCCTTTGAAGAATCGATATTTAGAACTCTTACAATTGAATAATAAAATCGACTTCCACCGGAGAATTTAATGGTAAGCTGTTTACCCCAACAGCTACTCTAGTATGTCTTCCAATTTCTCCAAAAATCTCGATAAGAAAATCTGAAGCACCGTTAATAACCTTTGGATGGTCTACAAAAGACTCATCACAATTTACATAGCCTGTTATTTTGACTATCCTTTTTACTTTGTCTAAATCTCCAATCAAATTTTTTAGAATTGATATAGCATTAAGGCAACAGATTTTACAAGCCAGTTGCGCATCCTCTATTGAAATTTGTTTTCCCACTTTACCTTTAAATTTTAGATCATTATTGGGAGAATCGATATCGATTGGTATCTGGCCTGAAATGAAAACTAGGTTATCAACTCTTACTATTGGAACATAGGAACCTAGTGCTTTTGATATCCCTTTTGGTATAGAAAGATTTAGTGATTCTATTTTTTTTTCGGGGGTCATAATTTAATATCACTAGTGAGACCTCAAATGTTAACTTTTACGTGTAGTAACCTTTTTAATATCTTTAACTTTTGTTGTATTTATGTCAAAGGAGGATGACCGTCCAAAACTTCCGACAAAGAAATGGCAAATAGGCACTATAGGTATTTCTCTGATAGTTATGGGATTATCCTTATTATTTATTTATATCTTATGGGCATCTTTTGGTTATATTGGTCCATCTTTTTCATCCGACGTTTTGAATTTACAACAGTCAAATTTAAGAGCCCAATATAATTTGCCTGAAGAACCGGTCATCACAGACCCAACTGTGTTACAAACTCCTCCTTCTCTTCGTCCGTTTTTGGCAGATAATGCAACAGGCTCATCTAATGCAACAGGCTCATCTAATGCAACAGGCTCATCTAATGCAACAGGCTCATCTAATGCAACAGGCTCATCTAATGCAACAGGCTCATCTAATGC
>JAPSGR010000071.1 GCA_031177355.1 Candidatus Nitrosocosmicus sp.
AAAGTATTAAAATGACTGTAAATTTGTATTTTTTGGTAACATCGACGATGTTTTTCACAATGGCCTTTTTAATTTCGTAATACTTAGTAACAACAAATGTTGATACATCAGGTGAGTTATTATTTGACTTCATGAAAATATCTGATTGCTTGATAAATAGAATCGGACAAACTTACCCTTTATAAACACGTATTTACCTGATGGCTGAATTTTTTTGAAATTAAATATGAAAATACCACACAGGATTATGAACAGTCCATAAGATGGATTTGATAAGAAATAAGAATATTAAATGATAATAAGGATTATTTCATGGGGTCATTGTCTTACATAGTATAAATAATTCAAGTCTGTCAATCTTATATAATACAAGGAGATCTATGAGAAGACTCCGGTAATCCATAGGACCATTTAGTTACCTGGATCATACTGTCTTTATTTTTTGACTAATATCAATGTAATCTATAACTATTATTCGTTATAATATTCCCAAGAAAGTATTATCATGTTTAATTTAGAGTCATAAAAAATTATCTATGTCTTTACCTTCCTGAATTTTTATTATAAATCTTAATTTATTGATTTACTAATACTAAACACTAGTGCCCATAAATGTATTATTATGGTAATATGAGGAAATTCCTTAGAAGAACTGAAGACTGTTTGAAATATTTAGTTTAATTATAATGTAACATTAACTAGAAACTATTTTCCCATTATTAATTATTAGATATATATCTTTTGTGTTACGGATATCCACCAAGGGATTTGACGAGAGTATCACCAAATCCGCTTGTTTATTTTTTTCTATGGTGCCTATCTCATCATCTAATCCTAAAGACCGCCCAGCATTTATTGTCGCAATCCTTAGTATTTCACTATTCGGGATTCCGGTTTCTGATAGCAGCTCTAATTCATGATGTAGGCTTTCTCCTGGAATTAGCCCGAAATTAGGAATATCAGTCCCTGCCAAAAGATTTACGCCATTATCGTACATTTTCTTTGTTAGTGCAGCAATTTTAGACCAAAAGAATTCTGCATCTGGATGGCCTTGAAGCATTACCTCATAAATACTCAAAGTAGGGTCTACAGACACATTATTTCTTGATAATGATTGAATCATGTTGTCAATTTCTTTACCGTGTAAATTAACTAATTTTAACCAAAAAAAATGATCGAAAGGACCTCCTGAAATAGCGGTAAAACTACTTTTACTTTCACTTGATAAGGTATCTAAGTTGACTGGGACACCATGAGTCAAATAGTCTATACCCATAGATGCAGCGTCGGTCCAGCTCGTAGCATATAGATGTCCTATTACTTTAATATTATGAAGATTCGCTTCATCTATAGCAGTCCTTACTAAATCAGGTGTCAGACCAACGTATAGTTTTATAAAATCAACTCCAAGATTTGCTTGTTTTTTGACCTCAGCCCTCACTTCGTTTTCTGTCCTGACACTCTTTTCTACGAAAGGTATTGATTGTGAGGGAGAATTTAGCAATTGTCCAGCAGTAAGAATTTGAGGACCATCAATTTCACCAGAAGTTATTCTTTTTTTTAGATCTACTGATTCTTGGGTGGGCCCACCAGGATTTCTTATTGTTGTTACCCCATTATTTAAAAGTGAATCCAGAGTTTCGACAGCTAGTGAGTAATTAAAAGAATTTTTAAGAACCCCTGCCACATGAGCATGCATATCAATTAAACCTGGAATGAGGTACTTTCCTGTTGCGTTGACTATTGTCACTTGGGGATTTTTTTTGATGAATTCATCCACGCTGGAGTGATTATTGTTACTATCAATTATATCATAAATACTATTGTTGTCTATTATTATTGTAACACTATTCTTTTTTATAGAATCTATAACATCTATAAGATTTACATCGTAGATTATCAGAACTTTACTATTATTGTTGTCAAATTCGCTCATACTCTTATTTGTAGAAGAAAAATAAGGGGATGCTAGCGCTTGTTCAAAACTATAATGAAAAAGATACAAACAAAAGATCGAGAGAATATGTAATAATCCTATATAGAATAGAGTTGATTTAATCTGTCTCAACATATTCCTGATGTGCAATAAAATATTTTAGCTTTCTTAGAACCCATTGACTCAAATTGCATTTGATAGTCATGGTAAACGGGACTCAGTTAGTTGGTTATAGGATAAAGATAAGACCGTTATTTCTTATAATGGCTTTCGTAATCAGTGAATTATAAAAACTATTTAGACATATAACAGGTCAAATAAAACGGCTAAGAATACACATGTATTATTATACTATGTATTGCATGGCAATGTAAACGAAAAGGTGGCACCAGTTGTATTTACATTATTACTCGCCCAGATGCATCCACCATGAGCTTCTATGATACTCTTTGTTATGAATAAACCAAGACCTACCCCTTTCTCGGATCTAGTAGTAAATTTGGTAAATAATCTTGATAGGATATCTCTATCAATGCCTTTTCCACTATCTCTTATTGATACAACGGCATATTGTCGACCGTTTAAGTATTCTTTACTTAGTGTAATATGAATCGTATCACCACCATTAGTAAACTTAAATGCATTATCTAATAGATTATAAATAACTTGTGAGATACGTGATTTATCCAGATCAGCCAAAAGAGAACCGCACATTAAATCACCCTTTAACTGGGAATAATCTAGTCGTGGTCTGCATTTGTTAATAAGTCTCATAGTCTGTAGATCTGTCGTTTCTATTTTCCCAGTATGTTGAATCTCGTATTCTAGCATCTGTTCAAGTAAAAATAGTCTAAGATCGACAATCTCTTTTCTCAAAATCAAGGTGTTTGTTTCTATTCTAGTGATATCTAGAATACTATTTGTTAATGACACGACTTTTTTTGTGTTCCTTATAATAGAATCAACATACTCATTTATTTCTCGTCTGCTTGACTGAAGCTGCAGACAAGTTTCCCACTCCTTTGAGTTTATAGTGGATTTGAGCATTTCAGAAGTTAGCAGGATTGGTTGTATTGGGCTTCTTAACTCATGTGCGGCAATACGAATAAAATCTTTCTGCAAATCCTCACTTTTTTTCAGTTGTTGATATAATTCGGTTTGATTCCATAAGGTCTCAAATATTGAAACATATGATAAAACACCTGCTTTGCTATTCGAATATGTCGATATACCTATAGCTTCGTGAAATTTTTCTTTGGAATCATCCTTAAGTTCCATCACTAGTGATACTTTTTTATCAACTATAAGAATAGTAGATCGCGTTTCTGTTAATTTTTGAATAGATCTCACACTAATATTCTCAATGACAGTATTGATATTGCTATTTAGGTTGTTTATCGAAAGACTTTGTCGTTGAATTCTTTCCATAAGTATCTCAGTTTTTTTGTTACTAGGAATCAACACACGGGTCTTTACATTCCTGTGGATTGCTGCTTGAGCTATCAATTCAAATACCCCAAGTTCCCATTGCCTTTGAAGTGCATTTACAGTTGGAAGCAATAGCATAATCTCTCTATGGGCTGATTTGAGCAGATCAAGATATTCGATTTCGGCGTTATTTGACCTTTGAATTATATCTACTCTTTCAGGATCAAGTCCCCTTTCTATGTCTTCAATAATATCCGTAGCATCTATGCCATTTCTCCACAATTCTTCAAATGTTATTTGGTACTGATGTATGTATAAGACGTCATTGGTAGTAAATAACTGTTTAATGATTTTCCTATCCTCATGACGATCGATTTTTTCAACATTTGAAAAAAAGACTTGGTCAGTTACAAGGAAGTTTAGTGGAGGCAGATTTCTAACACTTCGTATTTTAATGCCCAAATCAACGAACAACTTGGCTACATTTATGTCTTCTTTACAGCTCAAATCTGTAATCCATCTTACACCCTTGTGATTACCTTTGTCATATTTTTCCATTATTTCCTGATATACGGAGAAATAGCATTCGTGTACTATTTTTAGTAAGCTGCTATCTGAACAAATTAGTATTTCATCGTTTTCATTACTCAAAGACCTTATCTTATTGTTTATCTCATCCTGGTCATCTAGCACCTTAGTTTCTATTCTTTTGTGACCATTCTCAATCTCTCTAATTCTTTGGATTGCAGATATAGCGTTTACCCAAAGGCTTTTAAAAACGTGGTGCTGTTGCTCGACTATTTCCCTAACGTTACTATAAATCAGGTGAGATACTGGTTTGGCTTCTTGCAATTTAGCCGTAGCAATGTATTCTCCTTCGCTTACCGCCATACCACCTTTCGCATTATCCACATGGCGTACCTCTGCTATCTTCATTAGTTCTTTACAATAATTGATATTGTGATTTGTAATCTCAGTTAGGTATTTGATTTTGACACCTCTTTCATAAGCATGTCTCATGCCTTTTCGCAATTGTTCTACACCCATAGCTATAGTAGGACCTTGCGAATCAGCATAATTATCCCATCTGATCTTTGCATTATTAAGTGTCTGTACAATTAGTTCCGTTGTCTTATTCTCGCCATATACAACTATTGTCTTCTCCTCCAATGCTTTAGGAGTAAAGATGCCTGTATCATTACGGATGGATTGGAGATTAATATCATAAGAATTGCTAAATTGATCATTTGAATTTGAATTTGAATTAGATTTGTTGTCTTCCTTTGCTAATTGAAAAAATGATTTCTCATTGTCTTGTCTTTCTGCCGCTTTTTCGTTATCGATATTGTTGTGCAAAGTCAAAACCTTACAATATCAATATGATAATATATAATTTAAGTATATCGCTTTTTTGACATTATTTATATTAAGGCATGGCTGCAAACCCTTACATTTTATTTAAATATATCTACTTTCATTATAATTTTTGCACTATTCGCTAATATTTTGTTAGTATATTTACTAGTCTCTAACGGTAATGATAGAAGATATAATTTCTTCAAATTTTAATTCATTTCTACAAAATCGTTTTAGGCACTCATCGAAGATCTAATTGACCAAATGAGAATATCCCTTTTCCTTAACTTTAATTTGAAGCTTTAAATTATTACAAAATAATTTAAATGAATCCGATATAGCAAAACATTATACAGATTTTGTCTATTCTCTAGTTTAGCTTTAATCCTATAGATAAAGTAGTTCCCATTTTTGAAGGATCTTTAGTAGCTAGATTCAATTTTTATAACATAACTTTAGTCAAATTTGAAAATCTTTGCCGGACAATTTCTATTCTTTATTTGCGCTATTAGGTATTCTTAAAGTTTTTTTATATCTTATAAGTTAACTTAATATGTCTACATCAAAAAATATTGATAATTTTATTCCCTTAAAAACATCGACAAAAAAGGGATCTGGATTTCAAATTATCATAGGAGCAATAATTCTCATAGTTTCATCATTCTTTACTTGATGACATTTTTAGAAATAGTATCGTATTCATTACTTTTAGTTAGCTTAATCATGATCATTTCTTCCTTTTTTATAATCATAAATCAGTATGAACGAGCCATTATTTTGAGAGTGGGAGTACATAAAGGTCAAATTAAACCAAGAATAAATACAAGGTTACCTTTAATAGATAACATATTAGTAATAGATATTCTGGACAAGGTGAGAGAATTTAATGCAGAAAAAATGCTAACAAAAGACAACGTTCCTGTTACAATAGACGCAATACTCAGATACAAAATAATCGAACAAAGAGCTAATGATGCATTGTTAAATGTTGAAAATTTTAATGAAATGATAAAGCAAGTTTCACAAACCACTTTACGGAATAATACAGGCTCATCAATTTTTCAAGAAATACTTTCCAAAAGAGAAGAGATAAGTCAAAATATTAAATCAATAATTTCCAAAGAAGCAAAAAATTGGGGAGTTATGGTTACAGGGGTCGAAATAAGGCAAGTAATTATACCTCTAGAATTAGAGGCAGCTATATCAATGCAAGCCCAGGCAGAACGTGAGGAGCAGGCTAGAGTAACGTATGATGATTCAGAGATACTAGTAGCTCAAAAGTTTCTAGATGCTTCAAAGATTTATTCAAACAATCCTGTTGCTTACGCACTAAGGCAGTCTAACATGCTTTATGAAACAACGAAAATCCATGGAAATACTATAATAATGGTTCCTTCCGCAACTCTTAACTCGAAGGGATTTGGAAACTTGGGAACTACGATTGCCTACCTAAATAGTTTGGAAAGCGGGATAAATAACGGCAAGAAACAAAAAGTTAAAGGTAGTTCCGATTCTGTATTATGAAGCAAATCAATATGTTCACTTTACATATTGTGTTAAGAGAGTAACTTATAATGAGATTGATAGTGATCAGAGTATCCGATTGAACTTTCGACTTCCAACAACATTGATATAACCATTGATTTCGAGTATTAATGGATTATTCCAACACTGCAATCTTTTCGACAGAAAATAAGATATTGACCAAATATCCTTAAAATGAGAATGATAAAATCGAGAATAAAAATAAGATTAAGGATATAATCATCAGTTAATCGAATCGAACGAATACGGTAACAGGTCTACTAATACATAATCCTTTTTATCATAATTAGTGAAAATTTTTAATCTAGGAGAAAATTCAAAAAGCACTTGTCTACATGCGCCGCATGGAAAGATGGGTTTATCAGTATTCGATGCGATAGCAATGGCATCGAACTTCTGATATCCTTCGGAAATTGCCTTGAACAACGCAATCCTCTCAGCACACATTGATAAACCAAACGAGACGTTTTCTACATTACATCCAGAAAATATTATATCATCAGTTGTCAACAAGGCAGCTCCTACCATAAACTGCGAGTAGGGGCAGTAAGAGTTCTTTAGAACATTTATAGAAGCATCAAGTAACTGTGTTTTAGTTGTCATAAATAAATATAGATTTGAAATTATATTAAATATTGATTCTGCCTAATGTTAATAATTCAGTATTATCCAATGTTAGGAAGAAGAAATCAAATAAAATCAGGTATAGCGACATAAAATTAATGAAAGTAACTATTAAAGGATTCAAAAAAAACCGGCAATTGAATTTTTAATAAAGAATCTCGTTTCTAATACAAATTGTAAATTACTTGGCTATATCAGAAGCCAACATTACAAATTAAAATTACCATGAAAAATATCGTTTTAAGCCATTTTTTAAATTGGTAGAAGTTTATGATTCCTAGAGATAGGTTATTGAAGCATGGTTATAATTACCGGATGGCACTACTGCGTACTATTGACATAGTATTACGGTACACTATCCGTATTGATATAGCTTGATCTTTGATTTCAATGGGTTGTATCTTAATCCAAATAAAACTAAAAGTAATGATTGTAAGCGGTTATCATTTAAATAATCATAGGAGCATGATATAAAGATATAAAGATTAACAAAGTATAGGAATAATGAAGGATAAGTATGAAAAGCAAGATGGAAATACATATACTTTTTGGATTCCTATTTACTTTTGGGATAGTGTTGATAGGAACAACTAATGTTTTGGATAAAGTGTATGCCCAGACAAATTCAACAATAAACCAAGGCCAGACAAATTCAACAATAAACCAAGGCCAGACAAATTCAACAATAAACCAAGGCCAGACAAATTCAACAATAAATCAAACTAGCATAC
>JAPSGR010000012.1 GCA_031177355.1 Candidatus Nitrosocosmicus sp.
AAATGGACAAAATCAAGGGAATCAAACTAATGCACTTGATTGCAAAGCCCTTAGTGCACAAATAAGTAAAAGTGCTGTTCCGATTAACAATCCAAATCAGGATGTTTGTGATACTGTCATTTTAAGATCAGATCCGCTAATTATAGGACAGAATGGAACGATACTAAACAAATTCTTGGTCATTAATTCCATAATAGAAACAATGCCCGCCCCATCTAATCTTTCGTCTGCAGTTGGAGGAGATAATGGCAACAATAATGCATCAAACCCAATGGTTATAGTAATGGGCGAATTTGCATTATTACAAGAGGAACTTAAACCAGCTTTAACTTCATTATCCCAAGCAAACCTAAATGTAACAGCAGTACATAACCATCCAATTCTTGAAAAACCTCCGATGATATTTGTACATTGGAATACAATGGGAAACCTTGATACAGTTATGGGTCAAATAAAGGATGTAGTAGCTGATTATCAAAAGATTCAAGTACAATCAGGATCGAATCAGAATCAAGGAAATAATTCAACAGCCAATCCTTTGGAACAAGTAGGCAAGACCTTGAGTGGTGCATTGGGACTAGATTAACATTACAGCCTCTTTTCATAATTTATTGAAGCACCATAACTATTGTACAGGATTAGTGGTAACTATTATCCATTGTCATATCGCAACTAACAAGCAAATAATCAATAGCGAAAAAATTTTATCAGTAATTACCCTTTTAGTTATCGTCCCGCTGTAAAACAGGGACTCATATATAATAGTTGGATTAATAAAGCAGTATTCGGCTTAGTATTAAAGTATAGTAGTTAAAGTGAATATTATATACTCAATAATTATCGAATGACTCCAAGATTTCCTTGTAGTTAATTGAATAAAACCAGAATTATTCCAATTAAAACCAGTATCACATCATCTTATCATAATAACAATATTGGAAATTCAAGTCAATTCTCAATACCGCATGCAGATCTAGTCTTACTAACCTGAAACCCTGATTTGCCAGTCAAGTAAGTAACATAAATTATCTTATCTTACAGTTAGTTCTATAGAAAATCATAGTTTAGTCTTTATATACTGTTTGTCCTTCGCCTATTACTAATATAGGAAAACTTGAAAATGAAAAAGGATCTCCATTCCAAACTATAAATGATGCCTTATAACCTGGCTTAACCTGGCCTATTTTTTGCGCACCAATTATATCAGCAGCTACTGAAGTGATTTTCGAAATTGCGGCGGGTTTTGAAAGTCCAAAGCGCAATAAGTGTCTCACAGTATAAAACATGTTTCTTTGAAGAACGATAGGATGATCGCTCATAAGAGAAAATTTTGCTCCAGATCTCAACAAAAGTTCAGCGTTTCTCCAACTATTGTGCCTCAATTCATCTTTATTGGAAAAAGAGTCCATAGGCCCGTAAATAATAGGTGTGGAATTTGCTTTCAATGCTTCAAAAATTTCGACTCTATGAACGTCAAGACAGTGATTTGCAACTACTTTTAAATCAAACTCCTTTACTAATTGAATTAAAATTCGTACATCATCTTCTCTGTGGACATGCATCATTACTTTGTACTTTTGATTTAAGATGTCCATCAATACTTCAGTTTCGGGATCAATGTCATCCCTTTTTTTTGAACCTTCATTTAAAAGATTTTGTGTTTTTTTGGCCTTGATTAAATTTTCTCTTAGTAGAGATACAAGACCCATGCGAGTTGATGGTCTTTTTCCCTTCCAAGTTGTAGTACTTCTTGGATGAAATCCTAATGCGGCTTTTATTCCTATATCGCCAATGAAAGCATCATCAATATCTTTGGCAAAATTTCTTATTAGAACAATTTTTCCTCCAATAATGTTGCCGCTCCCAGGAAAGGCACCTGAATAAAGGACTCCATGTTCTATAGATTCCTCAAACATTGGATCATCCATATAGATACTATGTAACGCATTTGCTAAAGGAGTAAAGGGATCCATTTGTTCATTTTCTTCATATTGTCCACTGTATTCGGCAGAACGCTGTAATCCAATGTGACTATGTGAGTCAATAAAAGCAGGTGTTACAACAATATCATCACCTTCTATAATTAATTCCCCCTCGTCTTCCGTAGGCCTTTTAATATCAACATATTTTATTTCATCATTTTCAAAACCGATGAAAACGTTTTTTCTTTCATTAATACCATCATACAAATGGGATGCTTTTATTATTTTTATATTTTTATTACCTCATAGAAGTAGACTTCTAGTCGATTTGAAGTAACATACTATTTATAGTCATACTTGCATACAAACATCGTTTGGATAACAACAACAACAACAAACATCAATAGATAGGCTATATCACTTTAAGGTAACATATCTAATTGCCATTAGTAATCAAATATAATTAATACTTTAATCTTGGATTGATAAAATTACTCATTGTCTGTGAGAATAGCCACGATCCTTGAAAAAAAATGAAAAATGACATTATGGGTATGAAAGATTAAGAAGATAAATAAAATAAAAGTACATACATAATGCCAACTGTTTTTTATTTCATATAGTTAAGGTAATCAGTATATTATTCTAGCTGCTAAAATCATCACTATTATTAGATTTGTCAGGCTATCCATATTGTGTACAGGAAAATGAACCTAGCAATTACTATCGGTGATAGCAAATACTGTTTTAATCTGCTTTTGATTTCTCCTAAAATTGACTATCCCAATTACAAATATAATTACGGATAGAGCTATGACCAGATAAAAGAGAAATGAATCATTTGGCTCAGGTATATTGGTATTATGGTGCATAGTAAACGAATCATGACTCATTGTTTCTAATGATGGCGGCGAGGTCACTGAAAGAAAAGAGGCCACTATTAGAACAATTATGCCTAAAATTGACTCGATTTTTAAAGATCTATTAAGTGTTTTAAATAAAAGTGTTCTTTTTTTGTGATATTGTTGAATAAGGTTAGCATTATTTTTTTTATCGAGAATTTTTAACGAATTAGATGTTATTGATGTATATTTATATATTTTAATCTGATTATATCGTCCAATAAAAATCAATGGAAAGGCCAATGCTAGCTTTAAAACAAGTATTTGTCCATACGTTGTATCAAACACTGAACCTAAATCCTGAAGATGCACATAACCTAAATAGAGACCAGATATTCCGATTATACAAAGAGCAATAATAACTATAAAAGAAAAATACATGAGAGCGATAGACATGTCGTGAACACTTATTATTCTATTAGAAATGTTAGGAATTGTATTTGTAGTATTTGGTTTATCATCCAGGTCATCAATAGGTTTGAGATTTTTTACAACAACTAAAGAAAGATAAAACAAGCCACCTAACCATATGGAAACGGCCATAAAGTGAACCCAATCCACGGAAACTGCAATAGTAGGGAATGAGGATAGCGAGTTACTATGACTTACCATACTGTTTGAAAAGAGATTGATAGCAGATAAAGCGAGTACAATTAACAATAATAATTGATTGGATATGCTATTGCTAAAGGATATTATATTTGCAGATTCTTTATCGAGGTTCTCATTTTTTATCTGATTTGCTTTCTTCTTTTTTCTATATATGATATATAAAGTAAACATTACTCCGATTAATGTCGAAGAAGTCACAATTCTAAAAATCCAAACTTGACCTACAGAAGTGGTATCTAATATATCAAATGCCGATAATATATCGATTTCCAAGTTCTGAGCTAATTGATACGATTGAAGCAGTAATGAACCAGTAGAAAAAACAATTATAGAAAAGCAACAAATTATTACTACAGATGTGACTCTTTTTAGATTTAAAATCCTTGTATGAAAATAGACATTGTCTTGCTTGGATAATATATTACCTCTTTTTTTGCTGAGAAATTTGCTAAAAAAGAAGTAATTGAATATTATACCTAAAATTGCTACTTGAGATATTATTATTAGGGATTTTAATATTGCATCATTTACAGATGTTACTGCTTCAGATGTAGCAGCATTACTTACAGCGGTTTCAACTTGGACTTGTGCATATATATTAAAATTAATTAAATAAAGAGAAAAAATAAACGATATAACTAAAAAATAGGATACTATCTTGAAAGTCAACATATGAACAGCTTTTAGTGGCGTTATAGCAGTCTAAAAAAATCAGTTGGAGGTTCTATTGATCTCCTGGTTTATCTTATACTGAGAAATATATGGTTCAGGGAAACCGATTCTTTCTTCAGGGCATCCAAATCCCCCCAAAAGTGCTTTTCTTTCTACGCCTTCAGATATTTGTACAGTCGAGTTATCTGATATCCCTTGTTCGCCTGCAGGTGAACATGAGAAAGTCACGTCAAATGCCGTGCCATTGATATTTCCATATAGCCGGTAATCAAAAGTTGTTGCAACGGTAGGATAGAATGTCTCTGATTCATAGCTTCCGACTTCACCATATGCAGGTTCTAGGTTAGATGTCATATTTTTATCACCTGCTATAACTTCTACTTGTAACATATCTTCTATTCCAATTATTGGTTGAGTACCATTTACTCTGGTATTAGTTGGATCAGTAGCATTTGGCCAATAAGCATCAAGTGTTGCCGCAGTTTTATCGTCAACATATAATGGTTCATTTGCAGAACCTACTACAAACAAATAATCTTTACCATTAATCTCAAAAAGGGCCCGCTGATGAGCAGAAGACATTTGCAAAACAGGAGCTGTTAGCATCGAAACTGCAATCATGACTCCAAAGAATGTTAGAAAGACTATACTCATTAATTATTTTGTAGTTTTTCTTTATTATAACACTTGTTGTACAACATCCGAACAGTAGAAAGATCTATCAGAACTAATTACTAATGCTTTCAAATAAAATACCATATTTAATAACTTGATCGAGTATATTATTGTAATTCGATAGTTGTACAATAAGTATAATATACTTTTTAGTCGATAACATGATATGAATGCTGTAGTTGTTACCTTTTTTGTTATTTTATTTATATCAGGAAATGGTTTATTATTTTGGCAAGCATATGGTCATGCAAGCCCTATTACCTATGAGCCTAGTCCTAACGAGATAATTGATTCAGTACAATCTGTACCTGACAAAGCGACCATTTCATTTACAGAAACCCCTGAGCCAAGAGCAAGTAGTATTAAGGTTATAAATTCTAATAATGAAAGAGTAGATAACGATGATTTAAAATTAGTGGATTCTGAAAAATCACTCTCTGTTTCTTTAGACAAATCTAAAATGGCAACAGGTACTTATACGACAGATTGGATTGTATTATCAAGAGAAGATGGTCACATCACTAAAGGCTCTTATGTTTTTTCAGTGGTAGATAGCAATATTACAAGTGAAGAACAACAACAGCAACAACAAAATACTTCAGATGTTTCATCAGGATATTCAAAGAATGTTA
Source organism: Candidatus Nitrosocosmicus sp. (assembly GCA_031177355.1). Classification (GTDB taxonomy): domain Archaea; phylum Thermoproteota; class Nitrososphaeria; order Nitrososphaerales; family Nitrososphaeraceae; genus Nitrosocosmicus. The sequence continues at coordinate 5,416 of JAPSGR010000012.1, forward strand.
CAACGCCTGATAATGTAATCCTTACCTTTGATATAACTCCTAACAAGGTCGGTCAAAATACCTTTAATCTTTCTGCAGCATATACTAATGGAACAGTAGTTGAAAATATTAGAAATGTGTACTTAGAGTTTAACAATCCTGTCAAAAACTTGGGACCGATAGTTGATGCAATGGAAAAGTTTGATACAGGAAAGTATTATCTTATAGGAAACTATCTAAGTCAAGATGGAAACTGGGAAATAGAAATTACTGTTCAAAGAATAGGCGAGTATGATATCAATCAACAATTTGATGTAGAGATCGAATGATTGATTTCTTTAAATTTCAAAAATAATCTAAACTTGTGAATAATTACCCACACGAAATAACTGCAGAATTATAATTTTAGTTTCTAAGCAGTGAGGTAAATTTTAAGACAGGACATACCTCATTTCTTTTCAGATAAAAAAAATGGATCATCTTGAATCTAAAAATCTGATTACTAAGTAATTTAATATATTGGCCTATTTTTAGTATAAGAAAAGGTCGAGATTAAATATTGTATCATATAAATTAGATTATTTACATGAGTAATTGAGCCATTTTATACTATCTCATTAATTAATATTCAATACTAACAATTGGTACACATCAAAGCTTGGATTTTGAATGAAAATCATGGATATATAAAGACCATGTTACTAGTGTCGAATTTCCTAAAACAATAACCTTCTGTTTAGTAGCAATCTTTAACAATACCAAACTAAATTTAAGAATACCGGAAAAAAGAACACCAATAATTAGACTCTAGGTTCTTCCTGTGAAGTATATCTGAATACCCTTCAGTTATACATGTATCTTCAGAACTAGTTGTAATCTGTTCCTCCAGGCTTCGTAATCTGGTTACTATTTTGTCAAGAAGACTTCTGTTGAAATAGTGTTAGAAATTATATTATCTAGCGTATCTAACATATGAATCTCGACTCTGACATCTTGGATGGTTTTGTCGGCAAATGAAGTTGCAAATTGAACAATTCCGGATTGTCCTACTACATATCCCTTTGGAATGGATGACGTTTTCAAAAGGGTCCCATCGGATTGATAAACTTTCATAATTCCACCCATTGGGGTGTGTACTACATTGGGGTCATATGTTTGGTAATTAACAAGAACTTTAAGTTGATTAAAAGTATTATCTGACAACGGAGCAAAATTTACAGAGTCTAAACTAATATTTATTTTGTTTGAAGTATTTATAGCATTTTCTCGAGGGGTTTCTTGAGCAAAAGCGTTCACAACCGATAACAACCAACTGTTATTAAATTCAGTAATGCCTGTAAAAAATATTGCACCAGCTAACAAGACAATCACAGGTATTCTAACATATTTGAGATTTAGTTTCATTTTCAATGACTCACTATTTATTGAACCTATATATGCAATCATCCTAATTAATTGGTGATATGAATATATAATGTATAAAGCATGTTTTTAACTTAATAAAAATATAAGAGAAAATTCATCGAGATTATACTTTTTATATATTCTCTTACTTTGAATAATAAAAATGAGGATATAGTGATTGATCGATATTTGAATAGTCATTAAAGAATTATTTAGAATATAAATAGTTTTATTGGGGTAATCGAGACAATGATAAAAATAGATATCCTGCAAAATACTTAATAAGTAGATAAATCGAGGATAATTCTTATCTGTTCGAAATTCCTCAAACATATTTATAAAAAACTCTAAAATAGCTAATATATATTGAATTATAGTAATAGAATTTACAAGTATGAACATAACTAAAACATTACTAGTATCAACAGCAGTGGTTCTTGCACTTGCATTGGTCTTAGCTCCATTAGCCATTTCAGAAGATGCATTAGCAAAAAAAAGTAACAAGGCAAAACAAATTATCAGTCAATCACAAAAATCAAAACAAAATAGCCAAGTAATCTCGGGTGGTAGTTCAATAGCCTCTGGAAACAACATCAACCTCCAATTCCAATCTAACTCAGGTAGTAACGCATTAGCCCAATCCAACAACTAATTTTTTTTGTTTTGCTATACTTATGAATCAATTATTTTCTCAATGAAATAGTAATATTCGTTTGAAAAAGAATTCCGCATATACGATTTCATTCTACAATACTCACTACTAATCGGATTATGTTAATTGATTAAATAAAATTAGGATGGATGATTAAATTAGTTCTCCTATTGACACCAGTATAGATTAGTATCCTTCAGTTTATCAAATGCAATATGAAGTATCGATATTTGTTTCATTTGATTGACACTGGATCGGTGATACCTTTAAAATATACATGCACATTTAGTTAAGATGATTATATCCTTTGAATAAGGTATTTTTAAATACAATTATTTATGTCGGGATAAGACATATACTAAGTTTATAGTTGTCTAGATTTTAAGCAAAATGCTAATGTCTATATCATACTCAACAGAAACTCCCCATTATGAAATAATGTAAAATCATATTATCGTATTGATCAATGTTTTAATTCTTATAATTGCTTTGGTAATGTTCCTAATGAAATAGAAAGATATAAGATTTTATAAAATGTATATAGTTTTGTGAGTATTGCTAGGTATCAGCAGAATATTTTCAATGTAATTGTTAGGTTTGGTCATGATTTAAGTTGAATCTATGAAAAGTATTCAATTTGCAGACAATGTTAAAATAGGTAAAAAAGCATGGCGATTCTTGACACATTTGTAAACTTATAAGCAATAAAAGCGAGATGTTATGATCGAAGATATGAAGCATTATATTGACCCAGTGTTAAGATCTAAAGACTTTTCTTTTAACTTCAACTTGTACATTTGACTATAATATGAACCGTTTAATGTTACTTTCATCTATGTTTGCAATTATTTCTCTATTCTTCTTCATTATGTTATTCTATAATAATTTGTTCACAGTAACTGAATCCCATGAAAGGTTAACGGCATCACTTACTTTACATAACGAAAAAACCAGAAATTACTCTAATTTTGGAATAATACCTAATATAGTAAATGCTACCACTAATTGGATAGCAGAGTATGGATATGCAGGAGTTTTTACAGCAGCATTAGCTGAAAATCTTTTTCCACCAATCCCAAGTGAATTAATATTTCCATTGGCAGGCATTACCGCTTTTACCAAAGATTTGGGGTTTTTGGAAGGTGTAATTGGTATGTCTTTGGCAGGTGCAGCTGGGTCAACTGTAGGTGCATTAATAATCTACTATATATCCCGAAGAATTGGTAAAGCCGCTGTTCTTAAGATTGGGAAGCGTATAGGAATTGGAGAAGAAGAATTAGAAAAGGCGGAAGAATGGTTTGATAAACACGGTCAAGCTGCTGTTTTCTTCGGAAGAATGGCCCCAGGTGTCCGAGAGATCATTTCAATTCCTGCAGGAATTGAAAAAATGAAACTAAGTGCATTTATTGTCTTTACTTTTGCAGGCTCTTTAGTATGGTGCACATTTTTGACAACAATAGGCTTCTTTCTAGGCGAGGTATGGAACAGACTCTATAAAGAATATTCATTTGTATTGGATTTCGCAGCGATTGTCATAATTGGAGGAATAATTACAGTAATTCTTTATCGACATCATAAAAAGAAGAGGAAGAATAAGAGAAAGAGTAATAAAAAAATATGAGCAAGGTCAATTGAGAATTACTTGTTGAATTTGATTATTTATCTCGAATTATCTAGAGGAATTAGCTCTACAAAGTATATCAGAACCGTCGATGATGTAAAAATGTATTTATTATAATTATTCCAAATGTTTAATAACTTTTGTAATTTCCTATTTATTTAGATTTATCCTTAGTTGTCGAAATGGATTCTTTTAATAATTCTTCGTAGATATTTACTGCCGCAATAGTGCCACTTGCAGTAGCCAATACTGCATAGTGTCTATCTGTGTCAATATCTCCGACAGCATAAACTTTTGGTAAACTAGTTTGTTGTTTTTCATTTACCTTTATAAATCCCTCATCCAATTCACATCCAAGTTGACAAGCAATCTTATTGTGAATATCAATACCTAAATGGTAAAAGATAATTTCTGCTTGATAAAATACGCTATTTTTGGTAAGAACTCCCTTTATTGTATTTGATATTACATCTTCGACGACCTCTATAACTTCATCATTTTCAATAATTTTGATATCCAAGGCAATTGCTTCACTTATTTGTTTTTTTGTCAATGGGTTGCTTATCGCATAGTTAACATCCTTCGCATTGTCCATACCATCATAGTTTGGTTGTTGTAAAAATACTGTAATATCTCTAGTCCAACCAAGAAAAAGTTTGGCATAGGCTAATCCTCCGTCGCTGGAATTATTAGAGGTAATTATGACTAATTTCTTATTTAAAGTTCCAAACCCGTCACAATGAGGGCAGTGCCAAATGCCCTTTCCTAAGAATTTTTCAAAATTTTTTACTCGAGGTTTTAAGTGCTCTACCCCCGTAGCTATAATCAGATATCTCGCCTTGAAAGTTTTTTCATTTATTTTATTATTCTGTTTTTCTAAAACGTGATGATCTTCATTACCTTTTGAAATCGATGACTTGGATGTCTTGATCAAAAAAAAGTTACTATCTCTTTCTATCTCCACACTTTCTACTTTCTCTTCGATTCTTCTTACAGAATTATACTGTAATACATCACTCCAGGATTTTTGGATTGCTTGGGTTATAGGATAGTTTTCAAATCCAAGATATCCATGTACTATATAATTTCTATCCTTTAAAATATCAAAAACAAGTGTCGATCTTAGATACCTTCCCAACAGTAAGGCAGCAGACAGGCCTCCAAAACCCCCACCTACAATGCCGACATCAAAGACGTTTTCAAAACTATATTTACTATCAGAATTACCACTATTATCTGCATTTACTGTTTCATCTATGATATTTTTGCTATCATTCTTATGTAAATCGGTCTTTTGCACTTTCGCATTATAAATTGTATTTTAATAGTATAAATAATCCTTACATGATTCAGTGGCAATTTTCACTCGTTATTTACTAATTAATAGATAATGTTTTAAAAAATACTTTGAAAGTTAAACGTTATGTTGATCATTATTAAAATAATGAATTCGATTAGTAATGGCTTCAATAGAGTTAATACTGCTAAGACAAATAATAAAGGACTGGCTGATGTGCCCTTAAAATATCAAGACAAAGAACCTAGAATGCAAAGAAAGTCTAATGAGACTAATTCATCAACACGTAAAAGAGACCAGAAGGATTTAGATGTATCTTTTAAAAGACAAAAAGGAACAAGTAATGATGATGATGATCAGCAGCAACAAGGAGAGGTAAAAGAGGTTAAAGATAGTAGTAGATTAGAGACTATAAACATTAAGAAATATTTTGATCCAACTATCTATCAAATGCTATTAAGCCCTCAGGAGCACAAATTAAGAACCGAGAAATTGGTAATAGTATTTTGGGATATAGCAGGCTTTGCCACTTTATGCAACAGATTAAATAACTATCCCTTTATAATCGTAGACCTTTTAAAAAATGTTTTCAGCGAAGCTGAAAGGGTCATACTAAAGAATAATGGAATAATAGATAAATTCATTGGAGATGGAATCATGGCTTTTTATGGATACCGTCAATCAAAAGAAAATCAAATGGCAATAGACGCAATTAATACCGCACTGGAATTAAGAGAAAAATTCAAGTTGGTCAATAAACAATTAACTAAACGACTAATCAAAGAACACCTTAATGATTATAAATTTAATATTAGTCTAAAATGTGGAATCCACATTGGAGATGTTCTTATAGGTTTATTGGAAACAGAATACAGAAATCAAATTACTCTTATTGGTTCGAATGTCAATTTTGCCAACAGATTAGAGGGAAAAGCAGAAGATGATCAAATCATTGTTTCTGAAAACGTGCTGGAATTGGTTAAAGACAGTTTTGCATTTCAATCAATAGAACATGACATATATTCATATGGCAAAGTCAAAGTGTTTAACATCTTGTCAAAAAAGAATAATCTGTAATGATTATAATTCTCTTTTGTAATACGTCAGTCTTTCGTCGCTTAATTCAACGAACAATAAAAAAAATGAAAGAATATGTTGCGATATTTCAGATACCTGATCAATTTAAATTAAGATGTCGCAGAATTATTGATCGTAAGTAATGAGTTGTTTACACCCTGAGTTCTGTCTCCCATCGGCATTGCAGGATGGTCCAACCCTGTTTTAGTTTTATTATCATGACTCAATCCTTGTGCAGGTATTACTAGTAACCCAATCAAAGAACCTGCCATAACTAGACTCAAAACAAGAAATAATTTCAAGTTAATCATATGTAATCCTTCGTATATTATAATATATAAAGCGTAATAGTTCATAGGCTAAACATATACTACCGCATTACAAATTGGATTGGATTGAGACAACAGTTCTATTTGCTTGGTCATGTTTATTAATATATAGAACATTTTTTTTATCTCTCGTAAAGAATTTTATCTATTTCAATAGATATTCATTTTTATATCATAATTTTCTATTACTTTGGAGTTATCATATGAGTAACATCTTGTGTGTATGTGAAATCGCTCTCTTTCCAAGAAATAAGATAATGTAGGTTTATTTTGAGAATTATGGTTACATATCTACCCATTACAATACATTACAAATTCAAGATAACTTTGCATAATAACTCGAACTAATTATGACCCTAAAGATTGGAATATTGATCTTTAGGAAATTATATTAAAGAAGCAAAAGATTCACGCTACGTTTGAAGAAATATATTTTGGTAACGAATTAAAGAGAGAGCCACTTAACTAACTTGTACCAATTTGGATGCTAATCCTACATGATATGTATTTTTATATTGTACTCCGTCTTCGAGATTATTATTAATACTCTCAAACACGTCATTAATTCGGTTACCCATAGAAGGAGACTTTCTATTTATGTGATCTAATATCTCTTTCTTTGTAGCTGGAAATTCGAGATCTTCGAGAAGATTTGCAAGTTTGGATGTTGTAGTCTTGTCTGTTGTTTCATTAACAGGTGGTTCATGAGTTAAATCACCGGCTCGCTGCACAGATGAATCTACTCCTGATTGACTCGGATCTGTATAATTCTTGTCTCTTTGAACATAACTCATATCATTAATCAATATTAAATTATAAAACATAGTATATGACCGTAGGCAATTTCATGCAAAAGACTTGATTATAAATAGATCAAAAAAAAATAGGCATACCTGCTTGCTCCGGACGGGCTATAAAGTCCGATTTCTAATGTCAATAGAACTGACTAGATAGAATAGGTGAATGAAGGTGATGCATAATTTTTGGTATTAAAGATAAACGAAAGTAAGTTAATGCCCGATTTGATATGATATAAATAAGTGTCAAGCGAAAAAGAATTCCTCGTTTCCTTTCTTTGATGCCATAGAGTCTTCACGTGCCGCTCTCTCTTTCTTTGATGTTCTATTTGTAAAAGCCAGTCCACTGTTCCTTTTTTAGTTGCCTGTATCCATGAAACAGTAATAAATCATTGGGAATACGAATAATAATCCTAGTAGAGCATTTTATCATTCTATTTCAAAGATAAAGGCTTTAGAATGGTATCTTACCTTCTTATTTTGAGATATACTTATGGTTCCCAGACATTAAATTCACTGGTCTAGTAGCTTCTATATATTTTAAATACTATGTTCCTTATTTAAGAATAATGAGTGAAAAGGAAGAGGAAGTTTATAATCAGGATAAAATTGTAGAAAAAATACATAAAGAGGAGGGATTAGATGAAGAAGACAATAGCTACAATGTTAGTGATTCATTAAGTGATAGCAATCAACAGGATGCAGAGAGGGATAATGCATCTACTTAGAGAGAATCAATTTCTTATATCATGCTAAAAGAATTTTACAAGGCAGTTAGCGCACAAGAAATAACATTAGCCATGACGTAACGAATTAGTCATAACACCCATATGTTTATCATGCAAAAGCGTATACATTCGGCGCACCTAAAATAATGAAATCTTATTCTCATTTGATATAAATAACAACACAATTAAATAAACCAGCGTAATATTTTTTTGACGAATATATAATGAGCCGAATTGTCCCCTTGAAAAATCAGATATTAGGATTGTTTATGTTTTCAATGTTATCCCTGGCCATGATAGATACGTTGTTGATTTTGCCAAATATACATGCTCAATTATCTAGCAATAACACACCAGCTGAATCATCTGAGCCTGAAACTCCACTTGAGTTTATTTCTGTAATAAGAAGTTTGTTAAATCAAACATTAGTTGAATACAGCAATCAAAATTACACGGGAGCAGAAGAACTTGCAACTGCTGCTTATTTGGATAATTATGAATATGTAGAAGCACCACTAGCTGAAATCGACAGGCCATTGATGGAAACGACCGAAATTATGATGAGAGAAGAACTGCGCCAAATGATACTAGATCGAGTACCTATACAAGAATTGCAATCCCATGTTGACAGCATCAACGTGAATTTGGATAAGTCAGTAGAGTTATTGTCTAATTCAAGCACCCAATAAAAAATAAACAAGATAGTGAATAGACAATTTAGCTAAAACGTCATTACACGAGTAAGTCAGGACAAGATCTCAATTAGCAGTCAGTGCAATGAATTAGTCCCGGCTTAAAATACTAATTTAAGCAACTTATATTTCATAAGGAAATTAACGTATAAACATGATAAGGATTTCTATTTGTATAATACAACTGCAGATCTTTAGTCATTTCAGATCTCAATCTAACTGCCATTTCTTGATAGGAGAAGGTGGTACTACAGAATACAGAATATTATAACCATGTATTGACCATACTTTGCGAACACAAAAATATATTATTTGTATTAGACTATGCAAGCAGAGGTTTAAATTCATTCACTAAAAATAATCAGATCACTTGATTACCATAATACCATACATATACTTTACATAGAAGCTACGTTTGTAGGTTTTACTTTCAGGAGGATTCTTTTTTCTCCAGGTGTACCGAACGGATATTTATCTTTGTTCAGATATTTTTTTGCCATTTTATCAATGTGATTTTCTGCTTCCTCTCCTGTAATTTGATCAATCACTTCACCTCTGACTGTGACCATATGATAAGGATTATTCTTATCCGCGATTGAGATAGCTATCCTTGGGTCTCGTGCAACGTTTTTCTGTTTTGTTCTTCCTACTGCAGTATTAATAAGTATTTGATTATCCTCTATATCCACCCAGGTAGGAGTTATCTGTGGAGACCCATCTTTCATGATTGTAGCAACAAAAGCAAGATTTTTGTCTTCAAAGAGATTTCGTAGAGATGAATCAATTTGTCCGTTTTCTTTCTTACTCATATCTATTTAGTAAGAATAATTGCTTTTATAGATATAATTTTCGAAACTCTCTCCATCATGCTACAGCAATTTAACATAAAGTACGAGTTTTGCAATCCTAAATCAGCAGGTTTTCTAAGCAGATATATAGTATACGAATAGATTAATGTGGATAAATTGTATATTTCTAATAGTAAAGCAAATATGCATCTCGTTACAAGTTTCAACTCTAGATTAGCGATTCTTTTTAAAATCTCATAATATCTACGTCTGTATCTGTTTTGATGGGTCCTTTATCTTCTTATATTTCTCTTACAATTAGAATGACTGATATCGGATTCTTGGAAAAGTTATCAAAAATGCATTATTGCTGATCTACTAACCTTTTTTCTTTGCGGCATAGAAAAGGAGTAATACGTTGTTTTTCTAAAACAGATGTTGTATAAATCCCTGTTTCAGCAAGTATCATAGCACTCTTTAATCATTCAATGTGCCTAAAGTCATTGACATATTGACTTCTTTTTTTTATAGCTGCGAAGTTTGTCTTAAGTGACTTCCATAATACACCCCATCTTTCTTTGGCTTTAATGTAATTACATAACACAAATAGATTACAACACAACAGAAGGTCCATCCCTATCTGTCCAAATGTAAAGTTTTTCTCGTATATTTTAGTGGTGCTTAGCCCCACTGGATATGTCATTTTCTGCGCCCTCAAGAATTATTGTATTTTCAACAATTAAACCATTTGCAGTCAATACCGTGTTGCAAGTTAAGAAGTAAAGGCAATTTCATAAAATTATAAAAGATTATCAAACAAACTAAACTAAACTAATTATTGACCCGTAGGATATGTATCCGGTACATCCTTATTTCTTTCATAGTGGACATGCAAAGGAGTTATAGCTGTAGTTTTGTCAATAAATACTAAAGAATCATAACGTGATTGTAGTTTAGTAGGAACATAGTTCCTGTAACTATCATATTTAGGATTATACACTACTCCAATGGCTCTTTGTGTCATGATTTCTGTCTCTTTCTCTTTTTGTTCCTTTCTCGTATTGTATTTCTCTATATCAAACGAAAATTCAATATTCTTGTAGGATTTAGTTGAAATGTTTTTTCGATCTTCTATTTTTTTAAACAATAGTAGTTTATCACTACTATTGCCTTTTTGACTTTTATTATCGTTATCAATATCATGTAATAGTTTATCCCAACTCCCTTCTTTTGCAGGAGGTACATTCATAGTTTGCATTTTTGCACCCCATCTGTCTGCAGCAATAACTGTTCCACTATATGTGCTAAATCCGACCAGAATAGTATTATGATCACCTTTTTTTTCTCTCACTAGTTGACCAAGATTGATCATTCCAGAATTACTCATATCAGTAAACCGCGCATCGCCAATATGGGTATTATGAGCCCATACAATTGCTTTTGGTTGCTTCTTCTTGTTTGCTTTTCGATGAAAATCAATTAGGCGTTCTAATGTGTTCATCATATGAGTATCACGTAAATTCCAGGAATTAACATCGCCTTTCAGCATGGTACGGTAGTATTTCTCTGCTTCTTTCGCAGTTATTGCGTTCTGTTCAGCCTGAAAATAATCTTCATTTCTACCATAATTTTTTTTTGTATAGAAATCTTGTTTACTCCGTAGAGCAGTTAGGACATGAATTACTTCTTTTTCGCAGTTTTCTGGTACAAATGCAGCAGTCCTAGCATAGGCGTCAACTTCTCTGTTGTATGGATCAAAGCAATTGTAAGCAGTCATTGCAGTATTCAGAGCACTTGGGTCCACTCTTTTCAAATACCTAATTATCTCTTCCATGGATTCCCAGAGGCTGTATACGTCCAATCCATAGAATCCAACTCCTTCCGACTCGGAATTATAATCTTTGGCGTTGTTGTGGTCATTAAATGATTTTAACCATTCTACTAGTTCAACCATCTCTCTATTAGCCCACATCCAAGTTGGCCATCTATTAAACGAATGTAAGACATCAAATGCATTCCCGTGGGATTCAGAGCATTTTATGTATTTGTTAACCCTAAAACAATCAGGCCAATCACCCTCGACTGCAATAAATGAAAATTCTTTTTCTCTTATTAGACGCTTTGATATTTCAGAACGCCACTTGTAGAATTCTGACGTTCCATGCGAAGCCTCCCCTAATAACACATATTGGGAATCTCCGATGTAATCTACTAATTTATTGATGTCACTAGGAGAGTTTAGTAAACTATAATCAAGATTAGGCAAGTTCCTTACTTTCAAAAAAGTATCATGAATAAAATATAAAAACAGAGTATAAAGCATATCAAGATATTAATGCTATTATGGCCTTCACATATTGGATCTGAAATTGTCATATACGAAGTAAATTTCAATGGATGATTGAATAAAAGATTCCATTATTTTATACCTAATAGCCTAAAAGGAAAAAAAATCTAATTCTGAACTTTAATCTACCTCTAAATCTCGTTACCACACCTTCTGGCCAAATATCAAGTTATATTAAGGGATTATGTACAATTGCTGTGGATAAGAAGATAAGTTAAAAAAATGACATTATCTCTACCTTATCATGTATTCAATATATATTCAACAGAACCATTGCATCTAAATGATGATTTTAGACAATTATTTGTGAATGAGTGATTTAACCAAATTGGGTTAAAAATAATCTGAAAGTATCTTATTCAAAACAGATTCAAATTCACCTAAATCTTTGTCTTTTGAATCGCCATTAACCTCTTGTTTTTTGTCAGTTACCAAATTGTTTATTGCATCATCAACCTCAGATAAACCAATTAGTGCTTTATTTAATCTATTTGACAGAAAAAATATAGTTGAGAATATATAATTAATTTTATCATTATCGAATTCCAATTTAGCAGACGAAGGAAATATATCATCCAGACTTTTCCTTAATTCTTGTCCACTTTGTCTGATACAGTCAGGATTTCCATCGCATTTCTGTAGTTCTTGGGTCCATGCTACTAGCCCATCTATAACATCTTTAGAGTAATTTGTCATGGTATTGTAATGATCTTCGCAGTATAATTAAATTCTGTTCATATGTATTCAAGATCGGATCAAAGACAGAAACGATATTTATTTAAATGAGATCAAATTTTAATTTTAATATTAATTTTAATATATTTATCATAAAGTTTGTTATAAATAACGTTTGAAGGTGATTGCAAATATCATTTACGCAGACCTAAATCCTTATGGTGAATGAGTATGTTTACTAAATAACTTTGCGAGCAATATAGAAATGAATATTTGATTGAATTGACAGTACCTGAGATGCCTGAATTATCCAAACTTTGAAAATGCCTATGGCAAATGGTTGGTACCTGTAATCAACAGTATCAAAAGAAAACTATGGTTTACAAGTTATCAATTAAGTACCAACTTGACAATAAACAAAAGCTACAACATCACAATAGATACATATTGTGATATAGTTCCATTTTAACATTTTAGTTTATCTAATTATTTACTAAAATGGACTGTAATCCATTAACAATATATTGAATTGCAATGGCGGCCACAAGAATAGCAAACACCCTCGTAATTATTAAAGATCCTCGTCTTCCAAGGATTCTATAAATAGGATCAGTAAGATAATATATCACATATGTTAATCCAATAACAATTACAATTGAAACCATAGTTATCATTAATCCAGAGGTTTGAAAAGATAGTATAACAGCAGCTATAGCGCCTGGTCCAGCCAGTAGAGGAAAAGCCAAAGGTATTACCCCTGAATCATCAGATATATTTTCTCCATATCTCCAACTGCCATGAGTAAGTAACTCGACAGATATTATGAATAGCAATATTCCACCTGCAATCATAAAGCTTGCTATTGTTATTCCAAAAATTGATAGGATTTGTGTTCCTGCTATAGCAAACACCATGAGAAGTATTCCTGCAGTTATTACAGCCGTTTTAGATATTTCATTTCTCTCTTTCTTTGATTTCTTATCCGTAATGGAAATAAACAGTGGAATAGTCCCGAGAGGGTCTATGACTACAAATAACGCAATGACAGTTCTCAACAAATCCAATCCAAAGGTATTAAAAATATTGACAAAAACTTCCATTAGGATTTACCTATGTAAAACAACTAAAACAAAGAAAATGAACAGGTATTTCACACCTTAGTTATAAGTACATAGTTATAATAATTATCCATTTTCTTATTGGTAGACATATAATTTTACTCAATAAATAATAAAGTGTTGTCCTAACAACAAAATAGTATACTATGCTATTGTCTGTCTTTTCCTTGATTTAGACATTCGTTACAAATCCAATTGTTTTCAATATATTTTCCCTCCTTAATCTCACCCTCCTTTCGCACTTCTGGTTCAACATGATCGGTAACAACAGATCCACATTCACGACAAGTAGGAGCGATATTTTTGACCATTAGACATCTTAGTCAACAATGTTATTAAAAGTATATAACCTCTTTCATAATAGTTAACTTTATTATCCATCGATAATAGCATACAGTGTCTTTGTAGACCTGGTGACGCATTACTATAGCAATGATGAAAACGAAAAGATTCGGCTCTTAAATATTAATTGATAAATTAATATGTATATATTAATGACATATTTTCTCATCAAACATAAATCTCTCGCAACCGAAAATGACTTTAAATCAATTGTGACGAATATTCAACCCATATCTCTACAGCAATGATTAAAATGGTTATGTGCACCAAAATTAAATGATTTTATCTATTTATAGTATGTTTTAAAATATATTCCATGAGTACCACTAATTTTATGTCCACACAAAAAATTCCACAAGAAGCAACTCAGCTAAATAAATTGACAAAGGTTTCTTCCGGATATATGGAACTGAGTAATTTTAAAGATTCCGACACACATAAGGGGTATTTCTGTTATAATTGTATTTACTTTATAAAGCCAAATCATTGTGCAATTGTTACTGATGAAGGCCAGGACCTACATGGTAATATATCCAACGAAATAGCTCCACATGGAATATGTTCATTATGGACACCTAATGAGGAAGAGATAAAGTAAAATGTCTGAGAAGAATATAATTGAAAAAGCTGCTGACGTTGTTGGAAATATAACTAAGTTTCAAAAACAATCAAAACTACAAGCAGCATATCTTGAAAGAGACGAGTTTAAAACATCTAAGTTAGATTCTGGTTATTTTTGTTATAATTGTATTTACTGGGTAGATTCAATGGGCGGAAGATGTATGATAGTCTCTGATGAAGGTCCTGATGTATTCGGAAAAACATCAGGAGTAATTGCTCCCCATGGTTGTTGTAATGGGTATCAACCAAATAACGACAAAATCAAGCATTAAAACATACAAGTCAATGGAATAAAATGAAATTCAATAAAAATATTGAATAAAAGAAACCCGAGTCCCCAGAAAGTCAACTACACCGTTACATTAATAATTCTAATGCCTGAAATTCAATTAATTTGTTAGAAACTACCATCGAGTAGAGTGGGCGTGCCTTCTGAGTTACTATGTTTTAATACTCGGTATCAGATTATTAGTTACTCAATTTTATAACTTTTTAGCGGTATTCCGTAAATTCGATGCGAAAATATTCTGCTTTAATTATATAGAATAATTTAAGATATTTTAGTTACACTAGGGATTTAAAATTTAGTCGCGTATCAATCATGATTAATTGAGTCATGTCGGTGATGATAAGAAGCAAAAAATCCAAAATAAGGAAACATAAAAGCTATTATGATTCCTTGTATGATGCACTTGTTTATTTAAACCATCATCCTATCCCATTAACTAAATATAGAATTACTTCAAATAAACATATATTGTTATTACTCTTATCTTATAGACTGGTCATCATGGTTACAGATAGAAATTTACTATCAAGTATAAATCATAACGAAGTTCCTCATTATACTATATCTCCAGAAGGAGTAGAATTTATTAGACGGTACGAGTCACTCCAAGACTTAATTAAATTGAAAAGTACATTATAACCATATAGTCAAATTAGCATCATTGATTCATCCTTTTAGTATATAAACCTCTCTCGCATCAAAGTCGGTAGGTTTCATTAAATCTATCACATGATAATTTGTGTCTAACAATAAAGAGAAACGGCTTTCATGTTATTATAAACATCTCTGTTAATATTGAATATAAATAATATCCACTTGGGTATCAAAAATTTGAATTTTGTTTTGTTTTAAAGATTTATCATGAACCTATTATCCAGAGGTCAGTCTAATAAAATATATTAAAAAAAGTGATATGATCTCGACCAATTCATATATCTATTTTACTGACTAGAGATTACTTCTAATCAAAAACAGCAATAGTAACGTGCAGTTTTAGCAAAATAGCAATGCCTTACGAACTAGAGCCCTTTGGAAGAAGAACAATTCGTGTGAAACCAAGAGTTATTTAAACAAACTTCTTTAATTCTACCATTCGAGTTAAAAAACCTCAAAATTCAAATTCGCCATATTGAGAATATATGAAAAACATAGAGCAAAACTTTACATAATTAATGAAGAGTAACAATTCTGCTCCAGATCATGTTGCAAAAAGTAGTATTTGAATTAATCCATACTAACAACCAAAAAAAGATATTGGGTTGGAAGGATATTGAGAAATGGATAAATGCGAAAAAAAGAGTTATGTGATGAATTTCATGATAAATTAATGTATATGTAGGCGTTGTTTATAGATTGTCCAAATATTTATTTGGCAAGAGAATATTTATGCAAAGAAACATGAGTACAAAGACTAATAGCGGTATGATAAAAAAATATAGAATGGTAGATACTTTTTATTGATATATATGCCTTGATAAACAATGGTCTTTGATAAAGCATAGGAATTCAGACTTTTGATAATTTAAAGGTCCGGGGTCGAAATGCTTAACTATTTAACAAATTGTGCAAAAATAACAACATGTATAGAACATTATTTTTAGTTTTAATTGTACCCATACTGGTAGGTTATGGGGTAAATGCATATGCTACTAGTGGCCCACTCGGAGTTTTTGATAATAAGTCAGATAGCAACCCAAATGTGTCTTTTTTGCCAGGTGAGGGAAACATGACCTTTACAGATAATAATAACATAACAGTAGGGCAAGAGAAAGCACTTAATAATACAATTGGAAATGCTACAGAATTTAATCAACCTAACTTTAATGCAAGTAAACCCATAGTTGAATACGATAGTAATTCTTCTGATTGGACTAAAATACATCCGTTCGATGAGGGAAGAAGTGACTAATCCTATCAATAAAAAATAAACATTTTTTTGTTACCTCAGGTTAATACTCTTATAGGTATCAAAGCCACTTTACTATTCAAAACCATATAGATCGTCAGGATTGGCATTTTTACTAAAAGGTTTTTTATAAAAAAAATAATCCTTATCGGATTGAAGATCTATTGCAACATTCTCCTCAAGCTCACTCTTGTTACAAGTATTACTTTGTTCGATATTTAGGTCAACTATATTCTCTATGCTTTCAGCATATAACCACAATCCCTCACATCCCGGACATTTGCTAATCTCATCATTGTTTTGTACAATTAATTGCATTTCCAAAAAGCAGTGGGGACATTGCATAGACAAATATTAGATCGGTTTATCATTTATAACCTATATGATGCAGTTTATAGTACAAAAATTTTCGATCAAAATCTAACATATTTTTTGCCTATTATTTGCAAAATTTTGCAATCTTAACAAATGTTTAGTGTATGATGACGTCAGTGTCTGGATATGATAGACAGACGGCTTAGAGGATTGTGCACTTGTCATACTGAAAAGTTTTCTAATAAGGATAAAAAATTAGAATTTTAAGAGTTTCAATTTCTCCATGGCTTCATTCTCTTTTGGAGGTGGGACTTCGTCTGAATATTCATATATACCTAGGATTAGCCGATGGCAGCTCGGACAGAACTGGTGATAGATTTCGTGATTCATCTTTGTCTTTTTGTTCCATCTCCACCTTTTTTCCATTTGTGGTTGAAAAGTAATTGTACAATGTGGACAATGCATTCTACCTACTATGTGCAAATAAACTATATTAAATGTACAAATGTTAAATAAAATACAAGACAATCTAAATATTCGATTTGTGTATTTTTATAGTAACATACATAGATTTCTAAAACATCGTTTCGGTATAGGACGAAAAAGACACTCCACTAAATTGGTGATCGGGCATTAAACAACCGTGCAAGAGAGACACCCAAATAATTTTGATTATTCCCTCAAAACAATTGTGAAATAAAAGACTTTTATAATTCATTCATTTTCAAATTGTGATTAAATTTAGTTAATATAGACCACGATCAAATGTTTTGATGTAACTGAAATGAATTTGATGTCTGCCTCGCGATGTCATACCTTAATTATATCTCGCTATTAAAAAAGAGATCTAGTCATTTTATCAAGTGGTACATTTACGAGTTACGGGCATCATGCTTTTGAAAATTATTTTCCCATGCTTGAAATACATTACAAACCAAGTTCCAAACAATGCTAGTTTTGGGCTTGTTGACATCTGTTCCTGCCTGCTTAAATGATATATCTTTGTTCATAACCGACCCCTGCATTGGATTTTCAGTGGTGTAATCATGTTATTGGAAATTAGTACCATACTATATTACTTTTCTCATAACTATAGGTGCAGGATTTATTGATATAAACACAAAATGCAAGTGAATTGGTCAATATGATCAAGACAATGATAGGGGTATCCTGCGATGATTGATCATCTCTCATAACTATATCAAGAATATATGTTAAATAATAATTGGACTGTATCGGGTTAAAGAACTTTAACTTTCTTTTGTAATATTCTGAGCGACAAATCCTGAATACAATAATTTGGGATACGATAGTCAATTGGATTCAAATTTCAAATTAATTTCGCTCTATAATATCAGCACTCAAAAATGTTAATTAAGTATATTCTTGAAGAATTTCATTGAAATCAATGAGATGTAATCACGTTATCACTATCCACTTGTCTATTACATTGTTACTTCTATCGTCATTGATTTCAAGCGTTATGGCTCAGAATATACCTTTAGTCAATACATATTCCAATAATATATGCGGTTTGTCTATAGATTATCCTGCTAAGTGGATTGTAAGAGAATTTAATCAAAAGTATAAATCTGGACCATCCACCCTTTTCGTAATGGCTGAGATAAGACCCAATACACCAGATGGTTTTAGAAATGTGGTGGAATTGGAAGCTGAAGAGATTTCTGTATATCAAGATAGATCCCTCAAAGGCATAGGAGAATTTATGGAATATTATCTATCTCAATCAAACGTTAGTATTAAAGAATCAATAAGAAAGGATATACAAAATACTCCTGCATACCAAATAATATACGAAAGACTAACTCCAAATGGTAATGTATTGAAAACTCAAGAGGTCTATATCCCTACAGAATATAGCTTGTATATAATTCGGTACGATACAACTGGTTCCAATTATTACGACAAATACATTACCCATTTCCGTGATATGATTCAGACACTACAAGTAGACGGCCGGAAATGTTAAAACCCCAGGATATCAATCTTGAATATTTCAAATAGTTTGATAGCATTCAATTCACGTAAACCCATATTCCAAGTTATTAATAATTTGTATATATTAAGACAACAATCTATCAAGCTTTTTGGTAAGTTGTTGATAAAAATATTTTATACTAAAAGATATCCAACCCAGTGATACACTCAATCGTAGAGCATTGACTACTATTACGTCAAAGTTCATTGGCGAAATATATGTCAAACAAAATGCAAAAAAAACTCAAAATATTTGAATCTTAACGTAGATTCTTAAGTAAAAATTGTTTCAAATCAAATTATAGTATATCAAACATAACAATTTATAATGATATCAGAAAGAGAAAATCGTCTTGTATTGGTTGAAAAGTGCAAATATCTGATGTCAAAGTTACCCTTCGGCGAGTTTGATATTGAAGACCTTGACATTACTATCATAGTAATAGAAAGGGAGTCTAAATGGGCTAATAGGCCAACTAAGGAAATATTAATCAACATGGAACCACTTGACAACCATGTTTTACAATCATTGTTTACTACCCCAGAGTTAGAAGACTTAGGAAATACATTGACTAGATATATTCAATATAATAGTTATATTTAGTCAAATTTTACATTACTTACTACATTCAGATATTAACACAAGCGATTGATTCAGAAGTGATATAGTTAACAAAGATTTAAAGAGGATGTATAGACCAATTTATGAGATATTGGACGGTAGACACATACATAAATAAGTAATTCTACGTATTTTCTCTATAAAATAACCACAATTTAAGTGGGTTGTTTGTCAGATCATCAAAATTAATTAAACAAGAAAATGATTACAAGACCTCAAAGTTTTCTATAGTATGAACGTGTCCGTAAGTATGATCATAACAATAATACTGTAGACATCTAGTGCATCTCGAAATTGGCTTTAAGGTACAGTTCGCATATGAACAGGAATTTGAATCGCTTGTCGTAGCAGATAAAACTGGATTCCTGAGATTATGTTTAGAAATACCGCTTAATGAGAATGCCATTTGTTATATACAGTGTATCTTGAATATTAAAACCTTTTACTCATAGATTTATGTATAACAATATTACTATATATTTCACTTTATCATTTATTTCTCTAAATGAATAATTGTGTATATATTTATAGATATCAAGGTTGCGTTGGAGTAAACCTAGCCACTCTTATTATTCCTTGATTTCTGATTTTGGGTTTATTCATTTTACTTTCGAGAAATTAACTAGTAGTTGACAAGTCAATACTCCCGTATATACCAAGACAAGCATAGCTTGTCCCACTGAACTCTCCAATATTGGATAAATTCTAGTAATTAACTCGATACCATTATTTAGCAATGGCATTATATTTAATAGAGGAGTAATTTAGATATAATCGACTTCTTGAAAAGAGCTTTTTGAATTTCGTGAAGACAACAGACACAAACGCGCTTACGCCCGTGGTATTACAAAAGATTTCTCTTATGAAGAATCGTCTCAAGATTCTTTTTATTAATATCGCAGTGGACTTAACTGCGGTTATTCTCAAAATAAATCCCATTGAAATTTAAAAATCGAGATACATTGATAAACTTGATAGTGATGGATAAAAAAGGTGGCCTCCAATCCTTCTTGAGGAACGATAAAAAAATGAAATCAAGACAAATGTCGCAGCACTTTCAGTGGTGGTTGCCTTTCTAACTCTTAATTTACAAAATGAATCCATTTCTTTGATTTAGTCTTTTTAATACCCATCAACCTACCCAACATAAAACTATCAGAGTATGATTTATTATAATTATTTGAGATCGTCCTAGAAATTAACCTACCAAACACTCATTTATTCTTGGCGATCCAAACGATAAGATATATTTTGATCTTTTATATTTTGTTATAACTGTGAGCACTTGCATATATCCAAATAATATGGTCATATTTGAAAAGGAGAAAAAATTATGAAAGCCGCTGTTTTTAGAGAACACAACAAAGATCCCGAAAAAGTAGTAAAGATAGAAGACATGGATGTTCCAAAGATAAAACCAAACGAAGTCTTGATCAAAGTAGAAGCAGCAGGGTATAATTATGATGATTTATGGGCTATTTGGGGCAAGCCGATCAAGGTTCCAATGCCACATATTTCTGGAACAGATATCTCAGGAACGGTTGAAGAGATCGGTGAAGAGGTCACGTCGGTTGTAAAAGGCGACAGAGTAGTTTCTCATGGAAATCTGAGTTGTCGTATCTGTAGTTTATGTACCTCAGGAAGAGAATATGATTGCGAAAAAAGACAAATTTGGGGTTTTCAAACAGGTCCGCTGTGGGGAGGTTATTGTCAGTATACACATCTACCAGAAGTAAATGTCGCCAAAATCAACGATAACGTATCATTTAACGATGCGGCAGCTATCTCTATGGTTGGGTTGACTTCTTGGCATATGCTTGTAGATAGAGCTAGGATTAGACCGGGACAGACTGTTTTGATAATGGGAGGAACAAGTGGAATAGGAATGGCAGGAATCCAAATTGCGAAATTATATAATTGTACAGTCATCGCCACTGCGGGAAATCAGCAAAAAATGGATAAATGTTTAGAATTGGGCGCAGACAATGTGGTAAATCACCGAGAAGAGGACTGGTACAAGAAGGTAAGAGACATTACCCATAAAAAAGGGGTAGACATAATATTTGAACATATAGGTAAAACCGTATTTCCGCAGGAGGTGGCTCTACTTAAGATGGGAGGTACACTTGTATCTACAGGAGCTACAACTGGATATGATTCCAGTATTGATTTACGATATCTTTTCTTCAGAGGATTAAATATAGTAGGCGCTACTCAAGGAACGAAAGCGGAATTAGAGGAGGTGTTGTTTTGGACCTCAAAAGGAAAAATTAGGCCCCTCATAAATGCGATATTACCGTTTCAGGATATGGTAAAAGGACATGTTATGATGGCAAAAGGAGATCAATTAGGTAAAACCATTACAACGCCACAAAAACTTTGATTTTCAAGTCAATGTTAATTGGATACTAATATGCTCGCATATAAATAAGGAGAAAAAATTACTATATATGGATTAACAATTCAGGGTTAAACATCAAAAAAATGATATTATTGATTTCATTTGTATTGTTCAATAATCTACAGTATGGTTTGTATGTAATAACTAGAATATCATTACATGGTTATTATTCGTTACAAGTCTAAAAGATCTTTCAGAACAGGCGTTTACTATATGGCTACCAACCAACCTCTTTGATAATCGTATCTGAGGTAATTAGATAGCAAATGGAGAGTTGAATTATAACGTTTACGTTTTACCCAAAAGTATCGTTATTAAATATAATTCGAAAATATACTTAATGTATTATAATTATGAACCAATATATTACAAATGAACCCACATAGTGTCTATTTCACCTAAAAACCTTAAAGAAAAGAGAGAGGTATAGATCTGTGTTGCTGTGTTGTTTCCTGTATCATTTCGGTTTTGAAAATTAACGCTATTACATGGTAAGAAAAATGTTTGACTAAAAGCTCACAAGATATTTTGCATTGATGATTGTGACTTCCCTATTGACAGAGTATCTCTGTTTCCAATTCTCTTTTTGGTTACAAGGCATAATTATCCATAGTGATAACTGATATGGAAATGAAAGTTAATTGGACCGCTGTTGGAATTGATTGGCAGAATTTCTTGTCTGGGTTTAAAACATACCTTGTTTTATTATACCTTTTATACTAGAAAAAGAATATTGAATTCTCAACTAGTTGCAAAATACTATCTGATCGTTTTAGAATTTCTAGTCAAAATTTGTTCTAGTGGGTTTTCCATGTTTTGATTCATGTATTTTCAAGATAAATTGGATCATAAATAAAAGGTATATTATAAATAAATCAGCAGTATCAAGGTGTCTGAAGGTCCTGAAGTTAAGATAGCAGCAGATAAAATTTCTGTAGCATTATCAAATGGAATAACAATTGAGAATATAATACATAACAAAATTAGCAACGAATTCAAAAATAAAATAATAGGATCTTCTGTAGAATATGTTAGAACATTTGGGAAAAATATTGTGATAAGATTTTCATCCACGGTTTATCTAAGAAATCACATGATGATGTGGGGTAAATGGAGAATTTATGATAGAGAAAATTATGAAAATGGAAGTGCTAGACCACCGCCAAGATCACATCGTACCTTCTTTTATAAACAACCAAAAAAAGAACTAAAGAATCATGACCAAACTGAAAAGAACGAGATAATAGATGTTAGAAAAGATTCAAGAGCAAGGCTAACAATCGTAACTGCCGATAAGGTCTTGGTCCAATTCAATGGCCCAATAATTGAATTTTCATTTGTGGACCCTTCAACTAAGCCGCCTATTTCGTTATTAGGTCCAGATGGATTAAAAAATGATTATGATAAAGACCAAGTACTATCTAATTTAGTAGCAAAATCGAATAGAGATAAGAGTCTGGTAATTTCTAAAGCCCTTTTGGATCAACAGATAGTATCTGGGATAGGAAATAAATACAAATCAGAGATACTATTTTTAAATCAAATTTTCCCTTTCATATCTGTGACTTCACTATCACAACATGATTTAGAGCAACTTGTATTAAATATTCCAAAAATACTCAATATCGGCTATATCAATAATGGTAGAACACGACTACCTTCTTCAAGTCATGAAAAGATTACATGGGATACTACACATTGGGTTTTCAGGAGGACTGGAAAACAATGCTGGAAATGCGGATCAAAAATATTATCTGAGAAAAAAACGACATCAAGGTCAACTTTTTGGTGTCCTTCATGTCAATTTATTAGAGAATAGGTTTGTTTTGTGTTGTCTTGGTGGGTTATGAGTACCTAAATGTAGATTAACCTATGATAATTTTTGCCGTTTGAAGAGTCAACCTAACAAGCAACCTATTGGTTAATTTTATTTTTTATATGAAATTGAGCCTGATAAATTTTTTGAACTTTCTCTACATCGTCAATATCATTAACATTCTTATCATATCTTATGTTCTTTATCCTAGGAAAACGTAATGCATATCCACTATCATGGCGATCGCTTTTTTGTATAGTATCAAATGATACCTCTAGAACTATTTCAGGCTTTACTGTGAGTTGACTACCTTCATCTTTTATGATGAGTGTTTTCAGTTTATTTGTCATGTAATCTATTTCACTGTTTGAAAGTCCTGAATAAGCCTTACCAATAATCCTCAAAGTGTCAGTAGAGTTTGGTATGAGAGTATTATTATGTTCATTTGGACCAAGTTTAAGGCCTTTTATTGCGAGCGTATAGTCTGAAAGTGTACCAGCTCTTTTTCCATGACCATATTCAGCCTTAACTACTACAGCGTCAATTGTATCTAGCTCCTCTTTCAGCTTTATCCAGTATTTACCCCGCTTTCCTGGATGATACTTTGACTCGGGATCTTTTAGTATAAGACCTTCATGTCCTTCATTTCTGCTTTTTCTAAAATTCAAATTTATTTCGTCACCTGTGTTAACAAGAAAGCTCTTTGGAATGACAATATTGTCGTCACCTAACAATAAGCAAGCCAGTAGTTTTTTTCTGGCAGTCAGATCTTCTCTTATGACAGACCTGTTTTCATAAAACAGGATATCATAAACAATGTACTGAACTGGAATTTCTTTTAAAATAGCATTCGTTATCATTTTTTTTCTTAAACGTTTTTGTAGTTCTTGAAATGGTAAAGGTTTTTTGTCTTTATATGCAATAAGTTCACCGTCTAAAACAATGTCAATTGTGTCTGTATTCCTCTCCCTTTCGATTTTCTTTTCTCTTATTTTTAATGCAGAATCTACTAATTCCGGAAATGCATAGGAGATATCGCTGAGATTTCTAGAAAAAAGTTTACAATTATGTCCAAATTTGTGCAATTGTAACCTAATACCATCATATTTGTTTTCACAAAATATAGGTTTATTAAAGTATTCAAATATTTCGTCACCGGTAAACATAACATCAGCTAGCATAAAGTTCATCGGTACAAATGGCTTTAATGTTACTGATTGTAATTTGTCGTTCTTTGATAACAACGCCACATTACCAACATCACCTGAAACTAGTAATGCTTCTCTAACACTTTCAACACTTTTATCAAATGCTTTTGCAATGGCCATTTCTACTAACCCTTCATAAGATCCAATCCGCATTTCATTCGTAACTATTTTTACCAAGTATTTAGCCTCCAATGGCGAACATCTCAGAAGTAACCCTTTGAGAATATTTTTCTTATCACTATTGGAGTTAGGTCCACTTTGGTTCGCAATTTTTTTAAATTGCGTGTAAATTTCACCTAACGTAAGGCTATCGGACTGATTTTCAACATAACTAAAAAGCGTTACGGTCTTCTTTTTGGTCAAGGCATATTCTGCAATGCTACCCATATCACCATGTTTTAAATGAATTTTTGCAATATCCTCCTCAGTTAGATCAGATATCTCCAGTATGGATTGCATAATAGTCTTAAAACCTATGTTCAAAATATATAGAGAGCCTCGAGAAAAGACTCTTCCCGAGAAAAACAAAACAGCTTGGTATAATGAATCTTCATCCAAGGATAATAGATACCTTGCTATAATATCGATCTTCTTGTTTTTGCTTGCCGTTATTCGTACTAGTTCACAAGCCTCTGTAAACAAAGAGAAATTAAATGTACTTTTGGAGTAGATATCATTCATTCTCCCAGTCAATTAAGGTATGAATATCTAATATACTATAGTATAAATTGTAAAAAACAAGGGCATATGTAAGTAAGGGAGGGTATGTGTAGAATAGAATGCGCAGTCTATAGCACTAATGTAATCAAATATCAAAGTTATTGTAGTATTTAAGTTAAGGCTTTAATATTCATTGACGTGCAACGGGCAATCATTCACGGGCTTTTCCAAGAACATATATTTGGTTTCCCTGACTTATTGAATGGACCCAACTCGGATAGAGTCCAACAGCCTCGATTTATTAGGCTAGGGATGTAAAAATAAATAGAAGTTATTATACCTAGAGTAATGGAATTGGTTCAATAGATTGGATTAAAAGATTATTACGTTCTAGTAGGTAGCAAAGGACTTGGTGCCAAAGAACTCATGCACGGTCGCTTTATTTAAACACCGATAAGAATTCCAAGAAATTAGAATCAAGTTTGTAGAATCTCTTTTTTTGAAGAATAATCGGCAAATCGACAAACTAAATTTTCTGTCAAATATAACTATGGATATGAAGAAGAAGAAAAAAGAAAAATACTATAAAGATCTCAAATCAAAAAAAATAGAGGTACCTTTTCTACGAGTATGAACTATGACTTTAAGTAACTATCTAAGAAGGTAAGAGTTTTTTTCCATGCGCCTGCAGTATCATTTGGAGTATAATTATCATTTGAGGGGTTTGCAAAAGCGTGACTAACATTTGGATAAATCTAAAACAAAACTGAGGAGGATAGTAAAAAGAATGAACTTAACATGAATCTAAAACATGACGACCATGATAGCTGACAAAGTTACATCATACATTCCAAAGCTAAATAGTTCTGCTATTCATTTTTGCATAAGCTGAAATTCAAAGCACCCTTAGAATGCACCATAGCAATATTATATCAATTTTATTCAGTAGGAATCTAAACATCCTATTTATAAAATGTATATAAAAATACCTCGATACGGCATTGGCGAGTAAACTCCGTATATACCAATGAAATGAGGATTAGAGGTTTAGTCCCATTAGAAAATAACCTCATTTCTTGGATAATTTAATAATACCTGACTAAATTTTTAAATTTCATTTAAGATTATATTTGTATGGATGTCGCAAAAAAGATAAGACATCGATTTTGGTACGCATGATAAAGGTTAGAATATTATAACACAGGCATTAGATTTGTAGAACAATCTCCTTTAAGTACCAAGTGCAAGTTATTCTTTTATTATTAGACTACTCAAATGATCAGTTCTCTACCCTAACAAAAAGGTATAAACCTTACAAGAATATAGAGTTGACATGCATGAAGAATGTACAAATTTATTAGAATTATGTAAAAGGAGATACATTTACGTAACCGATGCCAAAGGAGACATAGCTTATCTTAATGACCTGACTAATCTCAGTTCATGTACCAATATATTTATGGAAATTTCTGATGAAAAAGGTGTTATATACAGAGTTCCCATGAAGTTTTGTATTGACTGTGGAAAAAAATTATTGATTGAAGAAAAATCAATTTAATTATTTAAGTAGCATTATTAAAATCGTTCTAAAGCAAGGGAAGTATAAGTTCTATTTGTTATATATTTTCAAAGGATTACTAAATAATAAATTGAATCAAAGAAGTCGTCTAAAAATTGGATTTTAATGTAGTAATTTTAAACTCACTTTGAAGAAGAATTGCTATTAAATTATCACATCTGAAATACACAAGGAGAAATACAAAATACAATATTTGTATTTATTATTATCTTATAACAATTTTTATGTAAAGACATCAATATTTTTAATTAATAACTAGTATAACTAACATAGAGACTGTTGAAACTTAGTTGATCAAATTAGATATAATCATGATAGACGATTTGAGTATTACCTTAAATATACAGAACATCCTAATATTTTAGATCATCTTTGGGTACAAGGAGTGTTTGGAATGGAAGTATATCTTTTGGATTGGTCAACATTCCAGTAAAGTTATTCACAGTTACAGACAACAGTAGTGAATTTTCGTTTAATCAATTAGATGGTAAAGGACATAAAATTCAATATAAAAAGTGGTGTCCTGTAGAGGAAAGAGAAGTTTCTTATGAAGAGATAAAAAAAGGTTACAAATTAGCAAACGATGAGTATATTATTATCGAGAAAGAGGATTTAGACAACATAAAAGCAATTACTACTAAGACAATTGATATAAAAGAATTTATTGATTTAAAAGATTTCGATACTATCCTTATTGAAAAAAGTTACTATGTTTCCCCATTTTCCGAAAAAAGAGGAAAAAAAGGAGCAAGAAGTAAACATAAGGAAAGTATCGCCATGGCATCTAACAAGGCATATTACTTATTTGTAATTTCACTTAAAGAAACAAACAAGATAGCAATAGGCAAGGTTGTATTCAAAGATAAGGAACACTTGGTGAGTATTCGTCCTTATCAGAAAGGTTTGTTAATGCATCAGCTGATGTATCAAGAAGATATCACACCAATTGACGAAATAGAGGGTATGCCTGGTTCTGAGTCTGCCATATCCAGTGCAGCAATAGACGACAAGGAATTGGAACTTGGGAAAATGTTGATTGAAAATTTATCAAATAACCAGTTTGATGTTACAAATTATACAGATGAATACTCAAAACAGTTGGAAGGTATTATTGATGCAAAATCAAAAGGAATTACATATAAGGCAGAGGAGGTGCCTAAATCTCCCGATAATAACGATAATCTTCTTGAAGCATTAAAAGCAAGTATTCAGAGAAGCAAAATGTCATAAAATAGGTATCAAATATCTAAACTTGAAATCCTCCCAAGAATTTCTTCTAAATTTTGTTTACTAGATAAAAGACCCACCCATGGATTACTCCTTCTGTACACATCAGGCACATTGAATAAAGTAAATTCCTGTGGATTGATTTCATCCAGTTTTTCCCACTCAAGAGGAACTGATACTGTTGCTCCCTCTACTGGCCTCACAGAGAAAACAGAAGCCAGCGTCTTTCCAAATGAATTTTGGTTATAATCAAAGAATATTTTACCTTTTCTATCAGATGTTTTCCAATTAGTAGTAATTTTGTTTGGTACACGTTGATTCAAGATTTGAGAAATGACTTTGGCAAATTGTCGCGTTTGATCATATGTATAATAATTAACTATTGGTACAAAGATGTGCAAGCCTGTTTTTCCAGACGTCTTTACAAATGATTTTATTTTTAGATCTTCAAATATCCGCTTCAGACTATAAGCGATTTCAACAGTTGCCTTAAAAGATTCTAAGTTATACAATGGTTCTTTAGATTCGTCTTGAGTATCAATATTGATATATGGATCCAAATCAAAAATAATAAAATCAGGATAATTCAAACCACATTTATCATTCTCAACATTATTCACATTATCACATTGATCATAGTCAAAAACTCTGCTGTTCCATGGATGAATTTCTATGCATCCAAGGTTTATAAGCCACCGCAAGGTTTGCTGATTGTTGCAAACGATATAATTAATTGCACTATTATTTGACTCAGAATAAACTTTAACGGTTTTTACAAATCCGGGTCTCTTGGTCTTCCAATCCTTTTGATAAAATGCATCCCCAGTTATACCATTTGGATACCTGCTTAGTGATAATGGTCGGTCTATTATAAATGGTAACAAATGTGTATACATTTTTGAATAATATTCAATTAAATCACCTTTAGTGACGGACGAATGACTCTTTGTCTGTGGCCAAAATTCCTTCTCAACATTGGATACAGGTAGTCCATCTTTTGATCCAGAGATCTCATTCATTTTACTATTATTGTTTTTAAAGATATTAGAAGTAAGATCATTTTCTCTCGATCTTTCATTTATTTTGACTATGGGAATAATGGTATCTATCGTGTTTTCGATAGTACATTCAGAAGGGGATTTGTCCGTTCGAATTCTTTGAAAAATTGGAGCACGCATTATTTTATTGTTAGTCCAATCCGTAAATTTAACTTCAATTACTACTTTAGGTTTAACCCATATTGTATGTCTATTAAGATAGGGAACATAATCGATGGGGGATGATGAGACAACCAAATCCCTCAATATTTCATAAATATCAGATAGGACACCACAACTGAATCCGCTTCCCGTATGACCAATAAATATTAATTTTGGGTTATTAATTGTAGTTGTATTTTGTGAAGATTTATCAATTGCTGCAAGTAAAAGAGATCCAAAATAATTTTTTCGATTGCCTTCTCCTTTTGTATACCCTATGATAATGCAATCTTGGGTTTTGACATTTTTGATCTTAAGCCAACTTTTTGACCTTATTCCTTCAACATATTGACTTGATTTTAATTTGGCAATTACTCCCTCAAGGTTCATTTTCTGTATCGTTTCAAAAACATTTAATCCAGCCTCTTCTACAAAATCAGATATTCTTATTAAGCCGTTTTTTTCAGTAGTAAAGAGATGGCTTAAAATCTTCCTCCTCTGGATAAATGGATAAGAAGTCAAATTTTGTCCATCCAAATATAATATATCGAATATGTAAAGAACGACAGGATAAATTTTTGAAAGGTATTGAATGTTGCGGTCTGATGTCACATTCATCCTTTTCTGGTGTTTTTGAAAATTAGGATATCCCTTACTGTCTAATAGGACTATTTCACCATCCAAGACGACAAAATCCCTAAAGTTATTTTTCATGAATGCGTTTTTGAAGGCATTTTCTAGTTCAGGATATCGATAAGTTATATCCTCACCGCTCCGAGATTTGATCTTGCAAGTTTGGGTTAGTTTGTCTACAAGTGTTATAGCCCTAATACCATCCCATTTAATCTCAAAGACCCAATCCCTGTTGTTAAATGCGGTATCTGCAGCACAAGAAAGCATAGGTTTTACCCTCTCAAAAAATATTAGTTTTGGTAAGTGATTCAGAGATGAATTGTTAGCAGTGATATCTTTTTGGGTTTCATCCAACTGGCAACCACACTCGGCTGTTTGATAATGTTCTTTAGCAATTTCTTTTACTTTGCAGTTATTCTTTTGAATTTTAGTAGTGTGATCATCAACTATGTTCGTATGAGTTGTTTCAGTTAGATCAGGTTTATTATGACTTTCAGCTTTTTGATTTTTATTTTTGTTGTCTTTGGATGCCACTTCAATTGCATATTTGTCTTTATGTTTAATCAAAAGCCATTGATTGGAAGTTCTAGTCTTTACTAGAGAGAATTTTCCCTTTATCTTTTGTCCGTATAGGTTAAACGTGACTTTTCCTTTTTTATGTATGATATCGGATATATCTTCAGAGAGAGAAGTAGTGTGAGGGGGTTTTTTTCCAGAAGATTTCGCGTCAATTTCGGATTCTAAAGAAAAAGTACCAATATCCCAAACAGTAACTGAACCAGCACCATAATTACCTTTAGGAATTATACCTTCAAAGGTAAGATAATCGATCGGATGATCCTCAGTTCGAATAGCAAGTCTTTTGACAGAGGGATCAAGCGAAGGTCCTTTTGGAATTGCCCATGATAACAAGACATTATTCTTGACAGATTCGAGTCTGAAATCAAAGTGCAAGTGAGTTGCTTTATGTTTTTGAAAAACAAAGCGATGGATTGTTGCTAATTCGTCGTGTGTTGTAGGATTTAGATTTATTTTGTCAATATATTCATTTTTTCTCTCAGAACCGTTATCTCCGCTTGGCTCCGGCGAGATCTTAAAGTTTCTTTTTCCTTTATATTCTTCTAACATTTGAAACACTTCCCTCTACTAAGAGAATCATCCCAAATTAGCACTTTAATTGGATTTTACAAATTCGCCAGCTCAAGAAGAACATTCTAGACATACTTAAAATCACTTTGTATCAAGTCAACTCATATTTAACTATTATACAAATCTATTTTAAATTCTCTTTTACTATCAGAATAAATAGTTTCAAGCATTTTTAAAGAAGACCCCAATTTTCCAGATATCTCATAAAAAAAGTCTATAAATTTTGAATGTTCGACAGCATTCCTCTCCAATATTTTGAACGATTCTAATTCTTCTATTTTTTTGTGGGGGGATGTATGGTCTTCCAAGTCAATCAGAAAATTATCTATATCTATTTTATAAGTATCATTGTGAAAATGATTATTATAACTGTGTAAATATATTTACATCAATTTTATATAGCAAAATAGATTTAGCAGTTTATGGACATCTAATTAATAGTCACTGTTATAAAGGCGTTATGCACGAGCGAATCTTTTATTTTTAGAAGATCTATTTCCACTAATTAGCCAATGTTATCTGACCATAAAGATATCATTATGGATTAAATATATTTAGTTATTAGTTATTATTTACGGATCCACAAGAAAAAATTTATTTAAATGGTCAGTCAAGTTTAATAATTTTTTATTATTGCAATGTATTAATTAAGCAATGATTTATGAATGCCCGAGCAAACATGTTTGCTTTAGCAAAGATGAATTAAACAATTGTGGTATGAGGGGCTGCGACAAACAAACGGTCAAAATAAGTTTAGAGAATATCAAGTGGTTTTATAAGATCAATAAGAATGGACTTTGTATTAATAGAGATGATTTACACTTGATACTTGAAGATTCTAATATGCCAAGAGATGTTAAAACCAAAATACAAAGTATATTTTATGGCAATATCTAAACATTTTAATAAATTCACAGAGGAATTTGGTTATATTATTAAATTTGAATTGGAAATGAGGAATCCATAAACGATAAGCCAATCTAAAGAGAATGTATTGAAAGAGATTCACACTGAAATCGATATTCAAGCTACATCTGAGAGAGTATGGGAAATACTCACAGATTTTAAGAATTTTCAACAATGGAATCCTTTTATTTATAAAATAGATGGAACTCCTTCTGTAGGGGCGAAAATCAAACTACATCTACGAACTCCTAAGGGTAAAAGTAGAACTTATCAACCCAGGATTACAAAGGTTAAACCCTTTAAAGAGATACGTTGGTTAGGAAAATCACCTATACCTGGCATATTTGATGGAGAAAGAATCTTTATTTTAGAACCAATTGGAGCTAATCAAATCCGGTTTGTACACAGGGAGATTTTTACAGGACTTTTAGTTGATTTAGTAGGAAACCGTTTGGATAAGGATATGTATAGTAGTTTTAATTCTATGAACGAGGCATTAAAAAAAAGAGCTGAGCAATGACATTTAGTCAAATTACTACAGTAGTTGGAGCCATAATAATTGAAGTCTAAAAAGATATGACTCTAAACGTATAGGATGGATTGCTTGAAAATGACCAAAAAAACACAGGTTGTGATTAAAACGTAACCCGTAGAGAGTAAAATATACAAATGCAAATTGCCAATTATCTATCCTTAATAGTGATTATAAAATACCGAATAATCCTGACGTTCTCAATTAAAAAAAATTCTATAAAACCATCCTTATATTTGAAGTCAAGAAATGGATTACAGATTAGTGACTTGATCTTACTTCTTTTTAGGAGCCTTCTTGCTAGTTGAGGATGTTTTACTACCTTTACTTGATACTTTTTTCTTAGTTTCCTTCTCAGTTTTGACTGATTCTTTTTTATCGTCCTTTGGGTTACCTTTTTTAGATACCATTTAAAAGTTAAAGGAGACATACTATTTACAAAGTATTCTCAAATTTAATATAACAAACCATATATAGAATACAATCAAAGAATTATCATCAAAATTCTGTTGAGCCAAATCTACTATTGAATAGATAATACAGTTATGAGAATAAAGAATTAAGGTTATTTCAAAAAAAATCAATGGATAGAATTACAATACTCAGGTAACAACATTATATTATTATGACCTTACGCATTCCTAGGATAATAGCATATAATTGAGATGACAACCACTATGAAAATCTCTACGGAATGCGATTTACATATCTTATACCAATTCACAACAATGCATAGCAAAACATTTGAACTTACAAAATACGATCTATTTAATACACAGGTATAGAAATTTGGATATGAAAGAAGAAACAGTCAAAAAAATAGTTTTAAAAACAATCAAAGACATTCATGAAAATCCATATGCAATCAAAGAAAATGAATGTGCTGCATGTCATGTTCTCTTCACTTTGTCAAAGGAAATGAAATTAAATGAACAAGAATCATCAAATTTATTGTCAGAGGTACTGCTTTCTAACCCTGATCTTGATTCTTCCTTCATAGAGATGGTAGAATATATACATATGAAGAGAAGAATGATAGGAACTGCATTTGCAATAAAAACACGGGAGGCAAAGGACAAATATATCTCTTCGAATTTTAAAAATACATTATCAGAATTGCATTCGGATACTATTCGTTATGGATCAGATATCGTATTAAGGAGATTGCTATTGAGTATGATTTCACTCGAAATAGCAAAAAATATAGGAATCGATCACCATGCAGCAACAGAAGAGGTTTACTATTTTATGAGAAAGAACGAATTGGAGACTGACAGATACATATTAGAATTTTTAAATCATCTTTACCGGAGGATTAGGCGGGCATGAGTGATGCTAGTGCATGAACTTTGAACATCGTTTGTGGTAAAATAAGTATATCTCAATATATGCATAAGATATATCACCCATATTCAATTTTATCAACACAATAGTTAAAAAAATGGTAATGGAAAATATACTATGGTTTGAAAAAGATAATCTTTTTAAATAATTTTCCCATGGCATGTAAGATTGTTTATAGAGTAGTGTTTAAAACTGCATTTCAATATTAAAGATAAAAAAATTAGGCAGGTATTGGTCTTTCTTCTGACTTTTCTGACTCGGATAGGTGTTGAAGCAATTTCTTTTCTCTTTCTATTGCTTTCTTCTGTTCTTCTTTCTGAGATATCTCATATTCAAAGCACATGATATAAGATAATGAACATAATTTAAATAATATATATAAAAAAAAAGAAAACGTTTTTCGTGTCATCCTCCCTTCCGTAATGAACATCCATGTTATCAACGAACTGCATTGTAATTAGGACGTTTTCGTTTATTGAGTAGGTAACTTCACAAACCCTGTCGACAATAGCAATAATTTTATAAGTATATAAAATTTATAAGATCAAATACAATAATCTGAATGAACTCAATCAAAAATTATTAAATTTACTAGATTTATTTAAATTCAACCTATCATTTATATATTTTCAATACGCATATGTAGTATGTCATCAGAAAGAGAATTTAATGAAAGCCCAAAGCATTTTATGGTATTAGATGCGATTGCCAGAGGTATGAAAAAAATAAGTAGTATAGCTAAAGTTACCAAATTATCAAAAGACGAAGTGGAGTTAATTGTTAACGATTTGAGAACTCAAAAACTGATAAATGTGAATGAAAAAAGAGGTTTTTTTGGCAATAAAAAAATTGAACTTTATATGACGGATACAGGATCCAGAATATTAGAGACTAAAAAGGTAGAATTATCTAACAAAGCTCAGCGGCTTCAGCAGCTTTATCAAAGTGGAGATAGAGAACAAACGCAGAGGTATATGGAAGATAACAGGATGTGGATGCCAATGATGTTGTTTTCTGGGATAATGAGTATGGTAATGTTTGCAGGTATGATGTCATTTATGGGAATGGCAATGAACCCCGCGGAAAGTGCTCAAACTGAAGGACAAGTAGATGAATCAGGAGGGTCAGCATCTGAAGATACAGGTGCAGCAACAGATTCGGGTGCAGCTGACACGGGTGACACAGGTGGTTTTAGCGATATGGATGCTGGAGGTGGTATGGATACAGGAGGTTTTGACTCCTTTTAATGCTGTTACAAATAGTATTATATAATCAACATTAATGAAGCAAATCACTATATTTAAAATGGAATCACCGCAATTTGTAAAATATGCTCCTACCGTGGGATAATAATGTGCTATTAACCCTAAACTATTTTGTAATTAGTCTAATACTTGTGATTATCTTTGATGACATAGTAATAAATTAATGTATTTATACTCTGAAATCCTCTTTCATATTTATCAAATGCCCATCCGTAAAAAAACGAAAATTAGTGACATTATGACTAAAAAACTTGAAACAATAGGATCTTCTTCTTCCGCCCAGGATGTGGCAATTAAGATGAGGGATAAGCAGGTTAGTTCTATCCTCGTGATGGATGAGAGATACGGTATCCCTCTAGGAATTGTTACTGAACGAGATTTAGCAAGAAAAGTATGTGTTACTGATAAGAACAGTACTCAATTATTAGCCAGCAAGGTAATGTCATTTCCTCTTATTAAAGTCAACGCAGACGTATCCACTTTAGAAGCAGCAGATTTGATGTTGAAAAACAGAGTTAGGCATTTACTAGTTGTTTCTACCGAGACTAGTCAAGACAAAGATGAAAATGATTTCAACGAAGATAAAGATTTGATAAAACCGGTCGGAATAATAACTCCTATGGACTTTATCAGGTATAATCTAATGGCTCCTACCGATGTGAGTTTAAGCAAAGATAGTGAAGAAGATAGCGAGACAGAGCGTATATTAGAATATTATAAAAATGACTCTAATTTTGATTAATGAATTAATTTGACCAGATGGCTCATCTATCAAATCGTATTAATCAAGTTTACATCAAAAATTTAATAATTGGATCTCAGATTAGCGATGTACAATAAAGGCCGATAACATAATGTTTGCTTACAAGAAAAAGTTTTTAGTTCTCAATAATACCATTAGAGACTTGGGTGTAAATTTAATTTAATATATACAAACCTTTGAATTACATTGTAATTATTTTGATTATATTTCTATTCTCATTCGTGAGCAAAGATTACGTTAATGTTTCGTTTGCCCCGTCTCCATCATTTGAACTTCAAGAACTCATAAATGAAAATCGCAAATGGGTTCAAACCTATGGCAGCAGTAGTACCAATCTAAAAACAAGTTATACCGATATCCTTTCTGTTAACTACATTAGCGATGGACAGACTCTAAATGCTACGCTTTGGTTGTATTCGGGTTTCAACTATTCTTCGGCTGCTGCATCACCTGCTAACCCTAACGATAATCAATCTTCTGCAAAGCTTAGTTATGGAATGCTAATTGATGCCGATGCGAATACCAAAACAGGATACAATGGTGCAGATTATGATTTCTATGCAGAGCTATTAGGTGGAAATCTAAATGCATATCTTTACCAGTTATCGTCAACAGGAGGCTATAAGTTAGTAGGATCGGAAACAAATCTTAACCTATCTCATACCGAGTCACCAGTAGGCCCTGGATATGTTAATATAGATTTGGATCTGAGTTCAATAAACTTCCCCAGTGAATACAATTTATTATTTTACACTGCAGAGTCCTTTGGATCCAATGAAGTCAGGCAATTTACCAATTGGGTGACCGTTCCCCCACCGAATCTAGAAATCTCTACATCCCCAAGTGATATAACAATAAGACAAGGGGAAGAACAGTTAGTACCAGCTAGAATAAAATCTACATCTGGTTTTTCTAATGATGTAATTAATATTACATTAGGTGTTACAAATAATTTTAACAATAAATTTAACGACTATATCATTGGATCGGCGTTTAATTCAAGTGAATTCGATGTACACATACAAAGAAATCAACCACCTTTAATAAAAATAGCCGTTCCTCAAGAAACCCCTCTAGGTATTTATACAATACCTTTGATCGTAACAATAAGAGAACCATCTATGGCGACAACCACAAAGCCAACATTCAATGCTCCGCTAGGTGGAACGGTAGATCCTAGATTTGAACTATCCAAAAAATATCCAACAGTTGGTTATCTAACAAAGCCAATAAATTTGACTGTTACGGTAATTCCACCCAAGGGTATTGAAGATCAATTTAAAGACTTTTGGTCTACATATGGACAATTTATAGGTATTTTTGCAGGAGCGTTTGTTGGTGCATTTGCTAAACAAATGTTTGACAAAGCAAAGAAAAGAAAAGAGAACGAGTAAGTAAATACCGTGCTGCAGAACAATATAAAGCATATGCATCCATTAATTCCAAACTATCTTTTGTAATTTATTTAAAAGAAACATTGACAAAACCTTGTACATATACAGCATTAAGCAATAAGAGTGTCAGACAAGAGAATTTTGAATCATCCTACAATTTTATAAGTTTACCTCAAACTAGGGCTTAATCATATGGGAGTTCAGCTATTTAGTTATCTCAATTTCCTGTCATTTATGCATCATCATCTGTTATTTTTCGTCTTAATGAATTCTGTTGAGACAATGCCCATCATATAGTAAATTAAATCCTGCCTAATCCTAATCGAAAAGAACAAGTACATCATTATTCTCGATTTTGGTCTTGTAAGTATTTAGAGGCATCTCTGCGGGCGGATTTTGAGGTATCCCGTCTTTTAAATTAAATGCAGACAAGTGTAATGGACATGTTACAGTTTTTTCCTCTTCATTTAAGATTCCTTCAGACAGATCAGCATAGGCGTGAGTACATATTCGATCAGTTGCAAAGATATGATCACCTGTTTTTACTATCAGAATTTCTTTACTGTTATAGTCAAATGAGAATATATTGTTATTATCTAATGAATTTAGGTCACAGACTTTTATCCATGTCATATTAGCAACTATACTTAAAAAAGCTCATATTTTGCTTTTTTGGGTAGATTTTAACCTTTTTTTATTTCGTTAAAATTTACTAATATAGTACATATATGCTACTAAGAGATCTATACTTCTGTATAATTTTGTTCTTAACTTGCAATTATTTATTCACATTCTTCTTAATTTTAGACTATTTTGTTCCAACTCTGCGAAGTAATGTATATGTTGTATTAAATAAAATTATGACTATTACTACAAGTAAATTGTCGTTTCCATTCTAATCAGTATATGATACTTTAAAAGGTTTTGAATCTATGCTATAAATCGAACTTGAACCTCCATATTCTTTCGATTGTACACAGTGAAAATATTGAGGCAAGGAATTGATAATTATAAGGTATTGTATACATGCAGGTATTAAAACACAATTAACTATGCAGTTTCTAATACTGAATTCATCTCGAGATCTTCAATTGCTATACAAACTGCCTCTAATTTATCAAATTTAAACCCGAAATATATATTATATTCGTCTAAAGTTGACGTCAGGACAACACTTCACAGGTGACTGAACCGGTATGTCCATTTAAGATCCACACCGATGTGAACATTATCAATAAAGTTAGTAACATTATTTCTTGGATTATTAGTAAGTATAGGCTATTTGTATCAAGATTGTTTGTTATAGCAGATCAATTACGATTAATAAGTAAAAACAACAGACATTCCGTCTGTTGAAGAGGATAACTACATAGTCAATCCTTCAATTATGAAAATGGTAGAGTCAGTCTACTTTGTCTTTTGCCTTTCCGGCCACATCCTTAGTTGTGTCTACCACCTTGTCTTTGACATCCCCTAGTTTATCTGTGATACTGTCTAGAACTGATTCGCCTTGATTCTCCCTTTTTTGTTCAAAGTTTTTGAGTTCGGATCCAGTGCCTTGTAATATTATTTGTGCTCCATCATATGCTTCGACCTTGGACTTAGGAATTATATATATAGTTTCACTTGTCCCATCTTTTTCTACTATAATCGAGTCATCTTTTTCACCAATTATATTTCCAACAACTTGACGATCAGATAAAATTACACCTTTTTTTGATATGATCAATTCTGAGAAATCTATATCAGTCATATTTTACCTTGGCTTGTAGAACTATAAAAAGATGTATATTTGTAAAGTTAAATTACTGTAAAATATTATTACTCACGTTTAACTATATTTTTAACTTCAATTGTGTCAATTAATAATGACTTTTAACACATTAAATAAAATCTTTGCAATGCTCAATTGCGTCCTTACTGAATTACGAATAAGGTTAAGTAACACTTATTGCGTACAGAGTCTGCAGATTTAATCAAGCATGTTTATAGTTATCCCGCAAAGTGAACATAAAATGAACATGCAGAATGATAGTAAAAGGGAACATGATGTATTATTATATTCTGTGCATAATTGTTAAAACCTCTCATTCCAACTGCTTATGTTGCTTGAGTCAAGGGGAATTACAAGAGAACAAGCTGAAACTTGTAAAAGTAATTCATTAAGAGCCCGTCAGTAGAATAAGAAATAAAAGTCTTAACTCATTAAAATTTTATAAAGAGATAATTAGCAATTTAGCAAACTTCGTAACAAAATACCAAACGAGGTATTTGGTGATTTTATGATTTTTTGCTTTGGCAAATTAAGAATTCTAAAACTATGTTAGGATTTAAGTGAGATAAATGATATAATGCTGTTCTCATTATTTTAGCAATAACACACTTTATGTGGAAGCCTGAGGTTTCATCATCTTTGAACAAAGTGTTACCCAAATGGCTAATTAGATTTAACAAGAGTAGATTGCCATGAGTGTATTAGACTGGTAAGGCCGTACCAGAGCCTATAGGAGGAGGATTGGAAGAATTCAAGTCAATGGTTCAATTCAATAAATAGGTCTCAATTATTAATTTAAAATAACAGGAAAAAATTCTATATTATATGATATAATCCATTAATTACAGTATCTTTTTTACTTATTATTGGTGCTGTTTAAATTTGTATAAAGGTTAGCTCCATTTCAACTGCTTAACTGTCATAAATTGGCTCTCCATTATAGGACTTGCAATTGGGACATTGTAGTACGACGTCGTGATAATTATAAACCATTATATTTTCCGCTAACACAAATCCACAACAGCCACAAACATGTGACTCTAATTCTACTCCTCTGATTAAGACATCTTTATCATCTATTGCAAAAATTGTTTTTTGCTCTAAATTTGGCTTAGGTATCACATGGAGTTTAATTATTTTGGTCATATGACATTCGTTTGCATTATCGTATTTAAGACGTCCTTATTCTTTTTATAAAGAAAGATAATCAAACAATACTACTTTGAAAATAAGGTTATGCCCGGACATTTATAAAAGCAAAATTCTATGATTAATAAAATATATGGACAACCACAATAAATAAAGAAAAAACTTTTGGATGTATTTAATTATTGAAAGGACTTGTGAAGATATATTTATTCGAGGCTTGAACCACAAGCTAATAATAAGATTTGTCATCTGGAAGAATCTTCATTCAAAACAGTTTCAAAATAATATTTTGATAAATCCAAGTATTTATTAGCAATAATTATTAATAAATCATCATCTCTTAATTAAACAACACGTAGAGTTACCATATATTGAATCCAGTTTTTATCAATAGAACAATATTTTAGTGGGCCATATATCTAATTGATGTTGTTTATTTAATCATGCATGGACCAGAATGGCTCTCAAATCCTGTATTTTCAGTCATCTTGTTGGGCATAGGAATTTTATTTTTATTGTTGGCATTAAGAACTGAAAAAGAGCATCGCAGACATCAACATCACACTGCTCATAGTGGTATAGAAATTAAAATAATTGGAAAAAAGGTAGTCGATACTAGTATAGGGTGGTTATTCTTTACCCTTTTTATTGGAGGAATCGCACTTGGAACGCATTTTTTATCAGAATACACATTCCATCTTTACGATACAACATCCATAGATAGTATTACTCACGGATTATCAGCGATGGGCATAACAGCAATTGTTT
Organism: Candidatus Nitrosocosmicus sp.; assembly: GCA_031177355.1. Lineage (GTDB taxonomy): Archaea > Thermoproteota > Nitrososphaeria > Nitrososphaerales > Nitrososphaeraceae > Nitrosocosmicus. The sequence continues at coordinate 46,780 of JAPSGR010000012.1, forward strand.
TAAATTTTATGATAACAAGAAAAAGGAGATACTACTTTCCTATTAGTATTGGGGCAGCTTGGATAGGATTTGTTATATGGGAAGTTTATGAATGGATTAGTATTAGTATTCACGGCCCAACTGGGTTCATACAAACAGAACCCATAGACATGTTCGTAGATTTATGGGTGGACACCTTAGGATGTCTTGCAGTCTGTTTCCTCTACAAAGAATTCACTAATTGATTAGGATTTCGTTAAATCAATAAGAGATCATAACCAGAGTAAATCATCAACGTATGGATTTGACGCAAAATAATTTGTAACACCATATAAAATGCCCAGAAACTGTTCTTTTTTATTGAATTATATTTCTTCATATCAAAAAATTCCAAAGCCTCATTGTAAACCTTAGTAATTAGTAAAGGTCACATTTAACTGACCTCGTTTATCTCACCTAAGGATTCCTCAATAGCCTTATCTAATTCGACAGGATTATGAAGTATCAGCCAATGACCTTCTCCATCAATAACTTTTAACTTGAATTGTGGAATTTCTTGCTTCATTATTTTTTTAAGGTTTAAGAATACTTCGTCTTTGCTGCCTACAATTCCAAATAATTTGCAATTAGAATTTTTCAAATAATGATTTATGTTTTTCGGCATAGTACGTAATGCATTTCTTGAAGCAATAAATCCTTCCACGGAGGTTTTAGAAAAGATTTGCTTAAAACGATTCCAGTTTCTTTCACTTTGAAAAGCCTCCTCTTTTGAAAAGCTTTTCTTACGTTCATAATCAGCTACAGCAGCCATTCCGTTTTTCAATGCAATTTCTATTGCAGCAGAATCTTCAAGATCATCTTCATGAATAGGAATTGAAGATCCACTTATGAATATTATCGCATCTAACATGTTAATGTGGTTTTTTGCAAAAACGGCCGCTATTTTTCCACCTATTGAATGACCTAACAAAGTACATTTAGAAATTTGTAATTTCTTAAGCAACTTATACAAATCATTAGCCAGATCTTCCATCGTAAAGGTAGGTTTATTTCCCATATTGGATCTGTGATGGCCCCGCAATTCATAAGCTAGAATTTTATACTTACCAGATTTTAAAATGAGAGATATTTCCTCTTCCCATATCATTATATTTCCACCCAGTGGGTGAATTAATACAATAGGATATGATTCATCATTTCCGTGAACTTCATAGTAAACCTTGAGATTATCTTCTAAAAAGATATAAGGCATGTTGTTATCAATTTAGTTTTAGTATATTAATCGATGGTTTTATCTGAATTCATTTTCTAATTCCAGTTCACTTGAAGACTTTAGGTATTGATCCGCAGGTCTCAAATGGTGTTATTCTTTTTTGACAAATCATGATAAATATGCAACGAAATAGATTTCTTGTTTGAAGTCCTACGCAGTCACAGATGCTTTCAAGGAATTAGCTCACTAGGAGTTGCATTGATTTAGATTTAACCTTGAATTTCCTGATATCTATGGTAGACAGTAACATGTATCTGATTTATTGTTTTTCTACCCATTGGCATAAGCTTAGTGTCAAATATCTCAATTCATACTACGTGACTACCAAGTCCGTGGCCAACATTATTACCTATTTTATAATCAAGAATTACACTTTTACATCAATAATTGTATTGTTTCTGAACCAAGCAAGACCATGAACAACAGAATTATGTTCCCATTTCACACTAATGTTGATAGAAATGACAGTCAAGATCAATCCACATATAATTTCTAATGATTGATGTGCAAGTTGAGAACACATTTGTTATCACTGGTAATGTCATTTTATTTGATTGGCACAAATTAAATATAATAAAGCAGAAAACAGCAAATTTTTTGTAATGATGTTTGAAAACATGAAAAAGCATAGATAAGAACCCAAAATAAAATTGATATATAAAAAATGGTAATTCCTGCTACGAAATAATAGTATATAAAATAGTTGATAATAAAATCAACTATCTTTTATTGAAGGGCTGATGTATTTGTAGCGTTTGCACTAGTAGCGTTTGCACTAGTAGCGTTTGCACTAGTAGCGTTTGCACTAGTAGCGTTTGCACTAGTAGCGTTTGCACTAGTAGCGTTTGCACTAGTAGCGTTTTGATCTGCAGAGTAATCTAATTCACCTGGAGGACTAGATGAACCAGTTATGTTAGCTGTCTGAGCACTTACATCCTCAGGAGTTGTTGCATTGGAAAACTCAGTAAAGTTTGCTGCTACCTCTTCTGCTGAATCAGAAGTACCGGTCAAAGGATTAACATTTGTTTCGGTATTGCCATTATCTCCACCATTCTCATTGTTGCCTCCATCTTCATCTTCATTGCCTTGTGCATAGACACTTCCATTAATTGAAAAAATTGCGGAAGCTAGCACAAATGCTAGTAGAATAGCTAAATTTGTGTTAATGATTTTCTTCATTAAACTATAATAGTACAAAAAAGGTTATAACCTTGCAATATTTCGAGTCCTGACTACTTGATGCGTGATATACGGATATTTTATACTTACTGCTGATAGTTAGGCAGCGTTTGAAAGAGATATTTGTAATAAAGTTTTGTTTTTGGCGATCTAAGTCCTAATGAATTTTCAGACATTTAGATGAAGTAATATTTATCATGATTTATATGATAGTTTTATGTTCTGCAATTATATTTTTACTAATACCAAAGATTTATCGGTTCTAACATTCGAAACGAAATGACACTACCTTGTGAAAGTATTAAAATGACTGTAAATTTGTATTTTTTGGTAACATCGACGATGTTTTTCACAATGGCCTTTTTAATTTCGTAATACTTAGTAACAACAAATGTTGATACATCAGGTGAGTTATTATTTGA
>JAPSGR010000046.1 GCA_031177355.1 Candidatus Nitrosocosmicus sp.
AGTCCTAAAAGTAGTTGTAATTTATTAGTGATATTATGATAATCTTGATAGAGTAATCACCTCACGTTTATTAACTAATTACCAATTCGATCATGAAATAAAAATTTATTGATGTGTTATAAAAGCTGTGAAATACTAAAAATAAAAAATAAGACATTAATATTCCAGTTGTTACCTGTCCGAAATTTTTAAGAATTCTAAAAATGTGAACACTTTTGTTCCTCTGAATTCGGCACTTTGCTTTATAATATCATGAATGAAAATAAATCAAAAGAATAGATATACAAGGTAAAATAAAACGTCGAACTTTCCAGCAATTGATCATCTGTATAACAATAATCTTTTCGGGTCTACATATTTGACATATGATATGGAAATGGTAATAGAACAAAAAAATATTTGATTCAAAAAATTAGCAGTCAATTTAATTATAAAGAGTATTAGAATAGGAAACACGTAAAATGATTGAAAATATGACTTATTATTTCCAATCTATATTAAAACAAAGTTATGATATTCATATACTTTCGTACTCTAAATTTAATGGTAAATCAAATTTATGACTAGATATGAAGAAAAAAGTAACCTAAACCATGGAGATAACAATAAAGTTAATACAAATAATAATGAATCAGATATATTAGAAGAGGGAGATATTTACTTTTTTTATAGACCTAAAAAAAATTCTTCAGAAGTAAAAGATATTGACGATATACGGAGATTTTTTATGGTAACTTCATCTAAAAAACAGTATATTCATAAAAATAGTAATGGTGAAACCCTGAGGCAATTTTATAGGCTATTTGTAATAGGTAAGAAATCACTTCCTGAAATAAGAAAGAGTGATGCAAGAGCATCCGATAGATACTGGGCTCGTGTTGGAGGCATTTTCGAAGATTTGAATGAACTTACAAATGAATTATTTTCAGACGAGTTTAGAAAGGGAGATGCAGCAAGACCTGTTGGCGCTGGTAAATACGTTATTGCGAAACACCAAAATCATGCTGAGATTGCCTATGTTTTGGAAACACCAAGGGAACCGGGAGAAGCACAAGAGGAACTCGGAATAGAAAAGGAGGCTAGTTTTATAATATCCGTGATAAATCCTAAACGTCCTGCCCCTCAAGGATTTCCTAGCACAGAAGAACCACCAAATTACCCTGACAAAGTTTTGCAGACGTTTAATGAAAATGAGAATTTTGTATCTTTGGATACAGATACTAGCCTGATAGATTATCTCAATTCTCAAGTTATTCTAATTGGTGCTAGAGAAGGGAAGGATATAATCAGAAGAGACCTTGGGATCGATATTGACGATGATAAGACGAAGAAAGATTCAGATGTTATCAAGAAACTCCGACTCCAAAACCAAAGTGTTCCTACCAAGCCTTTGACCGAAGGCAAGCTTGCATAATTAATATTTTTTAGGTTTGATATCTGTGTTTAGAGCATAACATTTTTTTTAACTTGAGATGAAGAATTGGTTTTTTGGATATCTCAAAGCAATTATTACAAGCCATTGGAAAACAAGAAAAGAATTAACTTCATGGAGATATTGACTGTTATATAGGTCATTTCAAAATATTATAAAGTGTCCTTTGAATCATATCAGCCTATACCAATTGATATTCTATATCCTAGTATAAAACCCACGACGGCTCCAAACGTTGTTAACTATTCTTTTTCTTATGATCTTTTGGCATCATGTCATAATGAAGCATATAAAATATGCCTCTTGCCTAGATTGCAAGAATAATGCCTATAGGCACATCAATTCCTTTCATAAAAAACAATCCAACAAGCTCCATTCTAATAGGTATAATTGAGATCATGGCTGTTGCAATGAACATATTTTTTATTTTCTTGAGAGGCGAATTACTTTCCTTCATTTCATGGAAAGAAGCTACACCTCAGTTACATTCTGAATTCCGATAAGAAGTGCAAGGGCTGCAGCCGAGCTCATAGAGCTTACTACTGCTCCTATTATTAACGATTAGGGTATGGAATTCATACTCATACCAATCAATATTTCAACCCCGCCCCCTTTCTTTTCAGATAACCAATCTACAAAAGCGAACAAAATTGCTCCTGAGGTATAGGTATCAATAGTCAATAGCGAGCCAACTAACTTTCCAGATTCTATTACCATTTCAAATATAGCAGCCGCTTTATGGATAACTGTACCAAAAGAGGTCAGAGCCAAAACAGTCTTGCGAGAAAAATTTATTTTATTGTCAAGATATATGCCAAGAAAAAATATAATCCAGGAGAGAATGTTAAGGCTATAGTTCGGATAATTTTGAAGGAATTTAATTTTAGGAGTTAAAGGTAAAGGTAAAGGTAAAGGTATTGCAACTATAATAGAAGATCTAAAAATAGTAGTTCCACTAGGAGATAGAATTAGTTTGAATCATCTTGTTACACTAAATCATCCAATAGCAAAAATAATATCAGAAGATTCAAAGAAGGGAGCAGTTGTTCTTATTGAAATCGCTCCCAAATTCTTTTCTACTGGGAACTATGGTAAAATGCAATTTTGACGATGATAAGGCGTGTTATTCTAAAATACCAGCATCAGAAAATCGAAATTACCTTATTAGATGTGTATGTATTTCAAATTATGTCAAAATAGTTAATAGTAGATTAACAAAAATAAGAATATATAAAAAAGGTTTGAATGAATAACAAATATTGTTCTACTATTGGTAACATCCGGAATCCGATGCCATTTGATTTGACTTATTGCTTCACATAGACAATATTTGAAGTACATGTTATAATACGACTATTAAATATCAGGGTTTGTTAAGATAATTCTGCAATATTTTATAATATCTTTTTCTTACAGAATGAGAATTTTTTACCTTTCTATATCTACTTGTTTAACTTCTTGCCAATTGTGTTATTTAGTAGTTGAATGAAAGATAGTTAGTTAAATAATATGTTCTTTCATAATTACAATGTCAAATTCTAAATCTAATAATAGTATTTTAAACGAAAAATTTGTTCTAGAGCTAAATGCCGCCTTGGCCATGGAAAATGCTGGATTAGAGCGATTACAAACTAGGATTCAGGAGACTACCTTACCTGGTATTAAACAACAGTTAGAACATCATTTACAAGAAACTAAAGAGCATCAAAAGAGATTGCAGCAATTAATAATTGAGATGGGTGGTCAAGCAACGCAAGAAAAATTAGGACTTCCTTTACCAAAGTTTCCAAAAGATATGCTGGAAATGATGAATAATACATTGACTCAGGAGGAATTGGATCTAAAAAAGACAGAAGAAGATCTAATCATAGAGAACGCAGAATTGGGGTGTTATCATATGCTTATAGAAAAGGCAAAAGTGGCTGGCGGTCAATTTCAAGCAGCTGAAAGTGTGTTATCTCTCAATATACAAGACGAAGCCAAAATGAGAGATTGGATTTGGAGCAACACTTCAAAAATGCTTAGGCAATTACAGTCATAGATTTTGATCTCTATATCTATGATTAGTAACAGTAGTGTTGAATGAGGCGATGACATTCAGCAATTCCTTTGTCTGTCTGTCCCAATCCCGATTTCTTCAAGGTAAATCAGACAAGTCTTATGAGTTAGATTAAAATTTCAATCAAAAGAGATTATTCTTACCTTAATTAATAGAAAATTTTGTTTCATTAATTATTTCAAAACATCAGTTACAGGGGATATGTATAATTGTATGGAATTGAGGTAACTCTCCTTATAATATATTAATTAATACAATTATTTTTTTTTAAAAAGTAATATCTATATAGATAACAATTTGTTAAGATCGATACAATACTTGCAGATAAACTGTGTAATAAAGTAGCATTACAAGCTATTAGCATTTTCTCCATAGTTATATACGGCGCTCAATATAAAATTGAAGGCATGTATGAACCAGCAGGTTCGTTATACATCCCAACTGTCATGAGGGTAAGTTGATGAACTAATCTTAGCTTGTTGTCAAGACACCATCTAAACAGCTCGGCATTTCGAGTTGGAATAAGAATACCGGGTCCTCCATAACTATCAGTTTCTGAGGCAATGAGCGCTTTAAGGTCATCATTAGTAAAACCAACAGAGTGATTAAAATATGTCAATCCGCTAGTATAACCTGTAATTTTATCCCCGTGTAAAACTACTTTGGCAATTCCTTGCTTTATACTGTCTCTTAATTCACCATTTCTATCATGGCCATGAATTGCTCTGCAGATCGAGTTGCATGATTCCAAATCTGACTCAGCTGCTACCCGCACAGATCGTCCAGGAATGACTGCTGAAATTGGATTCCCCTGCATAGTCGAGATTGGCTCTCTCGCGTCAAATCCTAAGGTGGTATACAGTGCAAGAGATCGGTTATGATAGGATGCTTGGAGTAAACGAATTGCCGGATAGTTTTTGCTTCTGGCTCTCTCCATTACATTGTTCATTAACTGTCGACCTATACCTTTGTTCTGAGATCGTGGATCGATTGTTATTGGTCCTACCCCTGCTACTAAATTTGACCTTTCATCTAAAAAGTTGCTCCCTATAACCTTGTTACTCTTTCCATCAGTATCTTCAATTACTACAGAATAGAATCCCGGATTAGAGAGAAAAAAAGTCGCCACATTTATTCCAATTTCAACGGTGGGAAATTCGCGAGGAAAACCATGCTTATCTGCGATTTCCGAAAATGCTTCAAAAATTATTTTTCCTACCCCTTCAGCATCATCTATGACGCCGGGTCTTAATCTTGTACCATGTTCTGCAAGAGTCAACTTACTACATGAGGTACTTGTCCAGATTTTTATTCTTTTAGTTGTTTTTCTGAATTGAATAACTTGTTTTAATTCGACGGTAAAACCATAAAAATACATACTTCCTCAAGATATGGAAAACTAAATACAAAATTAGATTATAATTCACTTCTTATGAATAAATTAATTCTAAAAAATATTTTTTCATGAATATATGATTATAAAGGAGAATTTGCGTTCTCATACGGCCCATGTCTTTTGGTAATTCGGATGGTAATGTTTAATAATATGACGAATTACATTTTAGCGTAACCGTTAAAAGTAACTGTTTTTAAAATTCGATTAAGAATTCATAATTGATTTTATTTAAAAAACAGTGATCAGTTGTATTAGAGAAAAAACAAAATCCATGTCCTAAAACCCTAAGTAGATTGTCAATAAATTGACAATCTACTGACCGCAGGTTTTCAAGGCTTGTCGGAGAGCCAGGATCAGACTTATCTTTGCTCAATGGTAATTGTATATAATATTATTTATAGTCTGATCATCCTTTGCCAATTGCTTATGACAACTAATATAATTTTTCAAAATATAAAATTTAAATCAGTACAAGTTCGTATCGGTCCATCTAATCTAAAAGGCAAATGAATTAAGAAACGAATAGATTAATGTAGCAACTTTTAATTTATAATTTATAACCAATATGTATTGTTATTATTTAAAGTCAAACGGTACATGATTATAATAGTATCTTGTAATTACTATTTGTCCTTGAATGTAATTTATTTATAAAATGATATCTAGTTTAAAGTTTATACTCGTTTCATCCAAACACCAAAAACACAATCAGAGACATTAATTTTATGTAATGAAGTTATCCTATTTCAAACAATTCGAAATTTGACATAACAGCCCTGATTGGGTCCATGAGATTTTAAAAAAAATAATTGCATTCTCATTTGTGGAGGAATCAGCAGTAAATTAAATAGCCGAATAATTTATTAATTCTAATTTTTTATAATGAATCAAATTTATTCATACAGTTGAGGATCTTCTTTGCCTGGACTCATATTTTCTTCATATACAATTAAAGCTGCATATTTATCAACGTCATTTTTACTAATTGCAACAAACTTAATATCAATTAACTGTTTTACTTCCTCTTTTTTTAGAAATTCATTGATATTTTTTTCAAGGTCGGAGAGTTGTTGATTATCATAAATTTTGACTCTTGTCATATCCTTTCTTTATTTAGATGATGGGTTATAACCTATTATGTTTAAACAAAATAGTTATCAAAATTAAACCTGTTTAATGATTATCTGAACACGAGTCAAAAAATCATCCTTACATTAGTATTATACTTTCTCCTTTCTCTGTGAGAACCCTATTAAGTATAGATATGTCTTTCGATCTTTAGTTTTAAATTTGAAAGGTGTGTATAACCAGAGAATCTATAAATAATATTTAGAATATATGTTATTTAGAATAAGTTTTATTCTATTGTTAGAATAAAATTGGTATAGATTTATGGAATTTCATTTAATCATTCTACTTTGATACTACAATAGTAATCCCCGGTAGTATTGACGTTCCAATTTGATGTATTCTCAGTATGATTGTCCCTACAGCCTTACAGGGGATTATATTACCAACTTCAATCTAATAAACACACGAACTCCAACTAATTACGATCTTCCTTCTACCATGAGTATGAATCATCGTCTGACATAGGATTAATAAAACTCTATACTCAACCGATCCTCCACCAACATTGCCACCACCACTATAACTATCTATGCACCATAGCCACCCACTCTATAGTATGGATTAAATATAGCACATGTTCTCGATTGAGAACAGCGAAAGGAATAATTAATTACCATTTATAGAAACAAGATATTAAAGCCGGATCAAACTTCGCATTAGTCTTTATTTGTTCATATCGACATAGAAATTATACTTATTATACACATAAATATCTTTTCTGGTAAATTGGATCCCATATTATTCAGATTTGATTGCACTTTTAACAACAATATTAATAATTCCACGCGAGGACAAATTCGACTATCAAATCTTTTACATAAATTTAAAAGATTTCAAGACTTGGACATAAACACCAGTTGTAATATCTCTATCCCTTAGAAAACGTGGAAAAATACATGGAAATTTTCAGGTATATGCCATACCTAGTAGATCAGTTTAGTTTCTTTTTGTTAGATTAAAGTCAAGTATTTTAAGATTGCATCTTTTATTATTTATTAATTGAATCTGTATATAGGTTGTTCGGGCTGGAGTTACAATGGCTGGAAGGGAACATTTTATCCAAAGGATATGGAGAATAAAGACTATTTATCATTTTATTCAAGATTTTTCAAATTCGTCGAAGTTGATTCTACGTATTATAATATACCATCAAGATTCATAACCAGAGGCTGGAAAGACAAGACACCGTCTGACTTTAGGTTTGCTTTAAAGTTTCCCAAGATTATCACACATGAAAAAAAATTGGAAGATGTAACAAAACATCTATCTTTGTTTTTTAATTCTTTAGAGCCACTATTAGAAAAGACTTTGATGTTGCTTATCCAACTTCCACCATATTTAACTAAAACAAAAGGGTTTGAATCCTTCAAAATAATGATAAGAAATTTTGATAACAGGTTTAAGTACGGCTTGGAAGTACGAGAACCATCATGGTTTGACGAGGAAGTACGGGACTTGTTGATTGAGCATGATATTTCATTAGTTTGGAGCGTTAGAGATGAATTGACAACACCCCAAATTATAACGGCCAATCAAATATATGTTAGATTTATAGGCAATAGGAGCATCGATGAAAAAGATTTTGGCCATGTTGTAAAAGACAGAAGTAAGGAATTAAGAGAATTCGCTAAACGTCTTAAGGAAATCCAAGAGGATGATACTATCAATAGTAACGTACACGATATATTAATAGCATTCAATAACCACTTTGCAGGCTTTGGGCCACAATCTGTAAATGATTTCTTAAAAATTATTGATATGCCTAAAGTAGGTTGGAAGGATGAGTTAGAAAAACGTACTCAGACACATTCAAAACTATCCTCAGGAAACCATCAATCTAATTTATTTGATTTCAATCAACCGTGAAAAATACCTGAAAATCCCCAAATTCTAATTTTAAGGTAGATTTTTCTTTTTCTCAGAATTCAGCAATTCAATTCTGATTAGTCATATCGAAATTTGTTAGATACATGACCAATAAAATTTAATTTAAGATAATTAAGTTATGATCGTAAAATATCTTTGCGATCCGGTTTTATATAAAAAAGTGTCAGAATACTTATGATAAAACAAGAAATATTTCGATGGAATAATACTATCATGGAAGAGATCAGTAATTTTTTAGAAAGAGGAAATAGAAAGATAGTCAATATCCAAGTGGTAAAAGATTTTGATACTGAGGTCACTGGAGTAAATTATATAGTTTTTTATGAAGAAGGTGTTAATTTAACCTTTTGATTTTTATTACTAGTTATGTTGTTTTTAACTTCGATCTTCATAGACAGGATAAACCATTTTGATGTTTTTAGCAATGATGAATTACAATAAATCTTATTCTTATTTTGTTATATAATTTGTTCATAAATACTAAATTTTTAACTAATGAAGCGACCGATAGCAATAAACCATATTAGTTTGTTATGGGTAACATGAATGAGAATGTAGCACCTTTATTATCTTTATTGTTGTTACCCCAAATCTTGCCATGATGCAATTCTATAATTTCCTTGCAAGTATACAAACCCAATCCAGTTCCATAGAATGATTTGGTAACAAACTTGGTAAATAAGCGAGGGATTATTTCAGGATGTATTCCCTCACCGTTGTCTTTAATGTTTATGATGACAAAGCTTTTATCTTTTTCTATTTTTTTCTCAAGCGAAATTGATACCAAGCCATCTTTGTCTAAAATAAAATTTATCGCATTGTCTATTAAATTGGTAATGACTTGGCTGATTCTATACTTATCTGCGTAGACCAGGTACTTTCTATCATAACCGATAAGCTCAAAATGTATTTTTTTATTATGCTGACTAAAAATATGTCGAATTTTGTCTAATTCAATCTCAACGTCTTTAATAATATCAAGAATTAAAAGACCTAAATCAAATATCACCTTTGAAAGATTAAGCAGATTACCTTCCATTTTTGTTACAGCCAACACGTTCTCACTTAGAGCTTGCAATTTTTTACCACTATATAAAACAACATCAAGTATCCCTTGTTGTTCCTTATCTTTTAGATTATCAATTACATGCTTAGTTAATTCTATTATCGATGTCAGCGGTGTTCTAAGTTCGTGTGCTACCGCGTCAATAAACTCCTTTTGCATTTTATCGTGTATTTGCAATTGTTCATAAAGATTTGTCTGATTCCAGAGCGCATCAAATAATACAGCATATGTCAATACAGTAGGTGCACTATTAGAATAAGTCGCTTGTCCTATTGCTTCAGCAATAGTTCTTTTGGTATCATCCTTTAATTCTACTACTATTGAAAACTTTCTATCGACTACCAAAATTGTTACCTTTATGATAGGTTCTATAAACCTATAATCAAAATTTGGATTATGAGACAGCTCTTTTAATTTTGCTTCAATATCATGAGTCTTCGGAGTAATTATTCTTACTTTTACTTCGGGCTTTGTGAGACCCACCTCCTTGAGGATTTCAATCGAACCTGTCTTTCTTTGTCTTTCAAAAGCATTTGCAGAGGAAAATATGACCAAAATCTCTTTATTGACAGACTTTAGTAATTCAACGGCTTTATTTTGTAATAGTACAGGATCGTGTATGGACTCAATAACTTGGGGAGCCTTTCCCTGCTCAATCTCCATAATTTTACTAATTGCAGAAACAGAGTTTCTCCAAAATGTATCAAAAATATATTGCCCTTGTTCAACAATTGGTATTTGATTAGTATAATAAAGTTGGGTTATTGGTTGACCAGTTTCTATAACCGATGTCGAAATGTATTCGGATCGATTGGTGGCGATGCCTCCCTTCATTCCCTCAATGTGTCGCAATTCAGTTACCACTTTGAGTACTTCCTTACAGAATTTAAGATTATCTGGTGTAACTTCTGTTATACATCTTATCTTACAACCTCTCTTTAAGAGATCTTTGAATCCCTCATTGTAATTTGGAGTAGTAATTAGTATTGATGGAGCATGCAAGTCAAATATTACATCAAGTTCTGTTTTGGTATTTTGAATAAAAGCATTAATTTTTTCCGTAATGGAATCTATTCCGTATAAAATCTCTGTTTTACTAATGCGTGGTGCGTTATCTTTTATGGCGAATCGTAAATAATTCTTTGATACTCATATTTAAGTATCCCTATACTCCATCAGTAAAGAAATCAAAATTAACTATAAGGTATTGGATAAAAATTTTTTAGCCTTTTCTAATACTTTTTTTTCGTTTTGTGATAAAGGATTTTCATTTATCATTTCTTTAAATTGTAGGGCGTTTACTATGGCTTTACCACTATAGTGATTATTAAAGTAAACAAAAACGGCGTCTGTTTTCTGATTTATTTTTCTGATTTTTTCAATCCAAGGATTGAGTTCCTTTTGAGTATAAAGATAGTTATACCAATAGCGGCCTTGAGTTGTATTTCTGCCATGGAGTCGAATCACCCCGATTGATTTTGAAGTTATATTATTTTCGTTAGACAAGAACTCTAAATTTTCTTCTGCAGGAGAATCAGTTAAAACAGAGGCAATATCATAATGTTGAAGTAATTCTAATATGCCTTCTGTGTTCCATGATTTGTGTCTAAATTCAATAGCAAATTTATTAACATTTTGTATATCAGAATTATTCTTTAATACTTGAAGAAATTCTTCTAACTTTTTAGATTCAGTAATTGTAAAACTTGGTGGTAATTGGATTATTAACGCTCCTAGTTTATTAAAATTTTGTAGAGGAGATATTTTGTCAAGAAATATCTTTAAATCAGTCATGACACCTTTGTTTATATCTAATCTTTTGTCATGCGTTATTGTCTCTGGTACTTTAACTGATATTTTGAAACTTTTTGGAGTTGTTTTTGCTATTCCTAAAAATAAGCCTTGAGTCATGTGTTGATAGAATTTATTGTAGAAGGTAGCATCCATCTCAACTGTATTGAAGAACTGTGAATAATAGTTAAGTTTTCGAGTTTTACTGTCAGGATAAAATACATTTAACCATCCCCCCTTTTCAGAAGAATCACCATAATTCCAACCTGAACATCCTACAAATAACTGATAACTCATAGCACTCCACTAGCTCAATCTTTTAATTAAAAATTCACTGATGAACTGTTGAACGAGAACTTTTTTTTCTACCTGATGTCTTTTTCTCTTTTTGTATATTCAATTCTAATTCTTTATATAATATCGCTTTGGGTTTAATATTCAACTTTGCTATTTTGGGAGTCGCAATTGCAAATTGGATGTGAAAGCAATTGAAGGTTTTACAGAGGGAACAATATAGTTTATTGTCATTGTCATTAAGGTAGATTTCTGCTGTTTTGTTTTCTTTAATGTCCTTGATATACAAAATATCTTTCGTACATCCTTCTTCTGACAAGAACGGTGCATACTTTTTTAAGAATTCATCCTTTTCTAACATTTCAGAAAGTAATTCATTAACAAACCCTCCAAAATGTTCGTTAGCAAATGGATTCTTATCTAATTCTTTTTTCCATTTATCTCGTAGTGCTCTTACTACTTTAACACGCAAAGTAATAAGTTCTGAAGAATTGGATCGAGGCATGTGTTGATATAGACGCTTGCGTAAAATCGATATTTAATACTATTATTATATTAATCTTACCCTATACTTGATTGTGTTACACTGCGTAATATTTATAAACATGTTTTAACATACATGTGTATGAATAAATGCAAAAAATTAATAAAAGTACCTATCACAAATACAACAAAACCATTTAGAAGACTCAGAATTCTCAATAAAAGTCACTGAACTAGTCATTTAGGAGGGAACACAATACTTGCCAGTAGTTGATAACTTGTATTATCCGCAGTACCATCAGCATGCAGACAATCTTTTCATTAATGCCTTTGATGAATTCAATAATATACACAGAAAATTGTTTGAAATTCCTGAGATTGACAAATTTTTATCATTTTCAAATAAGAAAAATATCTGTATCCAAAACCAAACTCCTTATCATAGCAATTTTTTGTATTATCTCATAACCAAAATCTGTATTAATTACCATAACTATGATTTAAGGACCATTAGTGGTAACAACAACAAATCCAAAGACACATGGACCATTCTAATAGACGCAGGAAACGGCAATAATTTAGGAAACCTTTATCTTAATTTAACTAAACTTGCCATAGAGAAAGAGATAGACATTAACAACTTGCTCGACAGTATCATGGTAGTAAGGGCCTTTACATTTTATCAATTAGCTAATATATTAATTAATGAACTCCCAAGGTTCATCAATCGACTGGGCAACAAAATACAGATTATTGTATTAGACTTGTTTGATACATTGGTTTCTTCATCTTCCATGATCAACACAAAAGGATATGAAGACGGCGGTTATTTCAGATTAAGAAAGGAGGTAGAAGATAACATTGGAATAGTGAATGAATTAATAGATGTTTTAATCAGCCTTTCGGATAAATATTTTTTGATTCTAACTTACAATGACAGTAAAAATATAACATGTAATAATTCTATAGCATCCAAATTCAATAATGCTATTAAGATAAAGCAAGTCCCTAATGAAAAGGAGGAAACTTTTGAAATAAAACTGTTAACATGTTTTAGAAATCAACCGAATAATACAGTTAAGGGAAAACAATTAGCCTCCGTTAACATATGTGTAGACAATCACCAAAGAAAATAATATTAAATTAGGTGTAATATAATGGGTCGATCCATTCCCTCGTTTAGAATGTTAATAGACCTTGAAAGATTAGAATGGATAAATTTTAGAAAAGAATTAAGTAAAAAAGATAAACAAATTTTCGATAAATTGTTTTCAATTCCTAAACTATACTGTCATGCCTTGTCTAGCCTATCTAACCCAATCACAATTGAACCCATCATCATTAGTATTCTTTTTAACAATTTTAAGTCAATAAAGCAAATAGGTAGGGATTTGTTAAATAAATGTACGAAATCAGAATTCGATATCAATGAAGAAATAATATTTGACCCCATCACAACAATGCAATCTGAAATTATATTTGATGAACAATACAATAAGATTATTAGCTGTCTGAAAAGATTCAGCGAATCCTTGAGCGCGGATGATGAAATTGTTTTTATGAATATGATAAGTGACTGTTATAGAAGTTACAGGAATTCAATTCATTCCAATATGAATGAAAAATCACAATCCTGTATTTTGAAAAACATGTCATTGTTTATGGCGAATATTCTCTACCAGCAAAAGAAAATAGAATTAATCAAAGATATTCTAATAAAACAAGACCATAATAATGAGTCTTAGTTAAAGATATCATAGCTTGGAGATTTATCTCTCAAATAAATGATGGACTTTTTTCTTTAGAATACTAATTTATAATCCTAAAAATGCTATGGTTTTATTCTATCTTCTTCCTTGGATATCTCCTTTTTGATTGATTTGAGTATCTTTTTATCCTCTTCCTCTGTACTTATTTCTGATTCTCCTACTATATTCGATTCTTCAAATGCAAATTCATTTTCTCCACTATTATTAATTGATGACATATCATTGATTTTAACATACAAAGGGCATATTTTTTTATTTATATTATCTCCTAATTACGGATCATATGTTCATATTATTCTGCGTCTATTCCTTTTTATGCAGTGATGTTGGTTTATACAATCTCTAAATCAACCTTTTTTGTTTTTATATCAACTGAGTGCAAATTCCTGAAACAGCTACTAATGTTAATCTAAACTATACGGAATAACTAAAATAAATTGGCCAAAATCAACAACTATCTCAAAATAAATATTTGAATTTGATTGAAGCAATATTTTTATATTATGTTTTTTACAAACATATAGAATTTTGAAAAAAAATTAAAGTAAATATATACTAAAAGAGAAAAGTATTGCTATTAATTATGTCTTAATCAAAGAGGATGTTATTGTTCTTCGGTATCCTCTTGTAATTCTTCGCTAATTGTCTGTCCTCTTATCTCTCCATTAGGATTTTGTTGAGTATGTATATTAGCATAGGTATTTCCATCATTGAAAGCATCTACTAAATCGGAGATTTGCATTCCTTCAAGAGGGCCCATAAGATCATCTGAGTTTATTGTTCCACTTTCTGAAACTTCATCCTGAGGTGAATCAAACTCAAACAATGTGGCTGCTATTGGGCCATTCTGTCCTTCAATTCCAAAATGTATGTGCCCTGCCGTTACCTCTTCTATATCTGTGGCAGTAATAGTATAATCAATGCTGTCTCCATTATTAGATGGGCTGAAATCTGCAATTCCTGTTGCTTGGGTATTTACTGGAGGAACCTCTTCATCTCCTGAAAGAACTGTGCTATATTCCACGTTGTTATTATCGATATTATCATCATTATCGTTGTTGTTATTGGCATTGGTATTGGCATCGGTATCGGTATCAGTGTTGTTAGCCTGTGCAAAAGATTGAGATACTATAACCAAGGATCCTGCTCCAAATAATCCCAGAAACAACAATGCTATTATTGATAATGTAAGATATGGTTTCGTATTTTTTATATTCAATAGTATAAATTGAGCTTAATAATATATAACTAGATACCTATTATAAAAATATGTCAACATCTCTGTTTATGTAACTACTTTTATCTTAATAAATTTAATTTATATTAATAGATTTAAGTATTCTACATATAGAGAAAGAACTATTTAGAATATATTTTCAAAAATAAGTTTATTGGTATATTGGCTTGAGAAACAAGATTTGTTATGATTAATAACATAGTAATGATGTCATGATAATGATCTGAACTGATTCCAATGAGTTAAGATTAGGATATGTTGTATAAAATTATAGATATTGGAGATTTCAAGCATAAGATTTTGAAATCATTATCAAAAAATATTCTTTATTTTATATTTTCAGCCACCTCTTCTTTAACAAGTATCCATCGTTTGTGTTTAAAGAAAACAAGTAACAAAATAATGACTATAATCATAGTAATCATTACGATAATAAATCCGAGCGGTATATCCTCTATTTTTGTTAAATCCAACCCATTCATTCCATAAATACCTGCAATCAATGTTAGCGGCAATAGGATCACGCTAAAAATGGTCAATATTCTCATTGTATCATTTAATTGTAATGAAACGTTGGCAAGGTACAAATCACGAGTAGAATTTATTGTATCTTGATATGATTCAATCAACTCGATAAGTTGATTAATATCTTCATATGCTATTTGCAAATATCTAATTTCTTTGTTGTTTTTGTTGTTGTTATCTTCTTCTTGTTGCACATGAGTAAGGAAATTTAGTATGTCTCGTGTATACCAAAAGTGTCGTCTTAATAAAATAATCTGTCTTGTTACCATATCTAAATAATTTAGCATTGCTTTTGATGACTTTTTATACAAAGATTTTTGTTCAAAATCAGTAACAGTAAGTTCTATTGATGTGAGCAGGTACTCATATTTGCCAATTATTTCGCTAACGATTGTATAATAAAGAGCATTAATATCCGATTCTATCAATTTCTTGTTTTTCTTTTCCAGTAGGTGCTTGATAGGACCTGTTAAATCGATATCAGATGAATGTATTGTTATCAACCAATTTTTACCGGTAAACAAGTATATTCCATCTATCAATACTTGTTGTAAGGTCTTGTATTGAATGTCCAAGACTATTGTAAAAATATGATTATCGAGCATTCTCACTTGGGGTCTCTTTGTCTTTTGTTTTATAAGATTAATAGCATCATTATTCAAGTTATACTCTTTCTGGATTTTTGCCAAATCTTCAGGTGAAGGGTCAACTATATCTACCCATAACTGGAGTCCCCTAGAAAGATCAGATTTGCTTCCAGTATCGTTTATACCATTTGCATCATAAGACATCATAGACATTTTTGTCTTACTTGAAGCATCGGAATTTGAGTGCAATATGATTATAATTATTTTATATGTAAAATATATTTCATAAAAATAATCTATTTTTTTTTGAGTATTGATAAATCCAACTTTCCTGATCTATTATTGTACCTTTAAAAGTTCTCCTTCTGTAAGAAAAAAGATATTATAAAATATTGCAGAATTATCTTAACAAACCCTGATATTTAATAGTCGTATTATAACATGTACTTCAAATATTGTCTATGTGAAGCAATAAGTCAAATCAAAT
>JAPSGR010000101.1 GCA_031177355.1 Candidatus Nitrosocosmicus sp.
CCAATCTATTCGAGATTACAGAATAGCCATGCGATTGTATTAGCATTGTATCCATTCTTTGAACGATTATTTAACGGGCCCGGAGGGATTTGGATAAAAATTCATTTGAATCAAAATGCAGTAATTCTTGGTTTATTCTTGATAGTATTATTATCCAGAGAGATTCAAGACAAAAACCTTCAAAAAATAGACTCGATGAATTAACACAAAAACCAATAAGGTATTCCTAAACCATGGAAGAATGTATATGTTTGCTACTGTTTCAGCGGATGAGCTTAAACAACACCATATCAAGTATTGGAATGATCTCCTAAGCCATAAGTTTATTTTGGAAATGGCAGCCGATTCACTTCCAACAGAGAAGTTTAGTTTTTACTTAAGACAAGATCAAATATTTTTAAAAGAATTTTGCACATTCTTGTTAATCGCAAAGCAAGAATCTAGTGATCAAGAACTAACGATTTGGTTTGAGAACCTGTATCACAGCACAATTGATTCTGAGATGCAGATGCAAAGAAAGCTTCTCCTATCATTAGGAATATCCAATATCGATAATAATGCTACTGCTATGGCTATGGCACCTGCCACATCAGACTATATCTCATTTCTAAGACAAGCATCATCGTCTACTGAGAATCTAGAAGTAATAGTATCAGCTATGGCCCCGTGTCCATGGTCATACTTGGAAATAGCACAAAAGTTATCCAAAAGTGATATCAAGACTGATGTTTATTATAAATGGGTGCAATTTTATTCATCAAAAGAGTCTCAACAACAAATAGAGGAACTCAAAAATATTCTAAGTAGACTGTATGATCAGGCTGATGAAAGCACAAGAACAACTATGAAGCGATATTTTGGAGCAGCTTGCAAGTATGAATATAACTTCTGGCAAGGTGCATATACAACATAGGATAGGCCGCAAATGTATGATGAAATTGGAGCACTTTAGAACCCTGGAAATCCTGAACTAGATTACCACTTATGAAATTATGGCATATCATATGTACCTTTCCATCATCCATTTTCATCTAACTAAAGAATATAGCATAAGAATGAAACATTCAAGCAGTTTTGCATTTTAATATGTTTATCAATTCTATTTATATATCTTAATGCGCACTTTAAAGACACGAGATCTAATTGTCACAATGTACCCCGTAAAAAGATCTCATCTTAATAATGAAAACTTCAAAACGGTGTTCCGAATGTAACATTGGTCGGCCTATTACAGATCTAGATTCCGGTGAGATGATCTGTGGTAATTGCGGCTTTGTATTCTCAGATAGAGCGCAAGAAAGTCGCGCTGAATGGCGAGCGTTCAGCTCTGAAAGGATAAGGGTGGGATCGCCTATCTCTCTAACCCAGCACGACATGGGGCTGGCCACAATTATTGGCAAAAGTGATAAGGATTCTAGTGGACAAAAGTTAGATCCATCGATGCATTCAATGATCCAAAGGTTAAGGACTTGGAATTTTAGAACCCAAGTACAGACTAGTGCAGAAAGAAATCTTGTGCAAGCTTTCAATGAACTAGCCAGAGTAAAAGACAAGCTCGGTCTGTCTGATGCAATGGTAGAGAAAGCAGCTTACATTTACCGGAAAGCTCAGGAAAAACACCTAACAAGAGGGCGATCGGTATTGGCCATTCTCGCTGCAGCTATATATATAGCATGTAGAGAAATGGGAGCATCAAGAACACTTGTCGATATAGCTGCTGCTATGGACGTAAAGCGAAAAATCATTTCACGGAGCCACCGGATACTCATAAATGAACTTGACATAAATACACCACCCGTGGATCTAGTGAAATGCATAGCAAGGATAGCAAATAAGGTGAATATCGATGAGAAAACTAAGCGAATGGCAATGCACGCGATGATAGATGTTGTTGATAGAGAAGTATCTGCAGGAAAGAGCCCGATGGGGCTCGCAGCATCAGTACTTTACAGTTCTTGCATTAGAAATGATGAGAATACAACTCAAAAAAATATTGCGGAAGCTGCAGGTGTAAGCGAAGTGACATTAAGAAACAGAATTAAAGACTTGAGATCCAAAGGTATTGCATCTATTGCATCTTGATTACTTCTTATGGTTTAATCTGTCTAACAGTCTTCAACAAATTAAATGTAACAACTCGATTGAATTTGTTTTGTACATCTATGCAAACCAACTGACTCATTTTTAGGGTACATGCCTTTCATTATGGTTCCAACTACATGTCGTCATTCTACGTAGAATATGGTTGCTAAAGTAAAGCCTACACAAGATTTAGTATTCGAAATTATAGCTACACTGAATGCTATCAACGCCCATTCTTACCTGCAGCAGGGTTAATGTAATGATAAGCAAGTTTTGCTAAAACTTTTGGGCCCGGAGGGTCTGGATTCCCACATATAATCGGGTTCTAATTATTAAGCTTTAAAGATTATTTATAAACGGCTTGGTGTGGTCAAGGTAATGTGAACTTTCTTTAGACAAAAGACTATAGCTGTGAAATCCGTGTAACAAGGCGATGCGAAATTAACCTCACCTTTGTATCTACTCCTTTCTATTACTTTTTTAAAGGAGACGATACAGTCTGTGATGATTCATTATGCTATCTAATTAAAGGTAAAAAAGATTGGATTGGTTCAGAAAAATGAAAAATGACAAATACAACGACTAAAAACAAACACCGAAAATTACTAATCTGTATATATACAAATCAAGCCAGAAATGAATTTGCTATTGGCTTAAAGGAAGATGAGAATTTTAGAGCAATGACAAAAGTGGATGATTTTTACACTAGATTTGTTGATGCGTTTGATGAGATGGAAGTGGATGAAAAGGAAATAGATTGGAAACAGAAATTAAAGAATTGGATTGCTTCTGCAAAGGGAAATGAAGCGATATTTACTGAGGTAGACCTGAGTGGATGGAATGAAGTAGGAGAAAGAAAAGAACTGATAAGGTAGCGGGCTCGTCGGGACTAGCAGCGATAATACTTCAAAAAGTAGATTCTTTGCTAGTCTAGTCTTTAATAGAACCAGAAGCTAAAAAGGTTTCCAAGACGTAACGCTGGAGGGATTTAGATAAAAATCATTTGAATCCAAGATGAGCTTAATAAGCTGAATTTATTTCTCTCTTCACATGTTTACTGTTATGTGAAGTTAATTTGTATCAGGCGTATAAATATTGATCATCTCCAAAACTTGCAGGGAGATAGAAAACTTTTGAAACAAGAGGAACATCATTAACACCTATAAGGTGCTTCTTTCAGAAA
>JAPSGR010000047.1 GCA_031177355.1 Candidatus Nitrosocosmicus sp.
GATTATTGTCAAGAGCGCACCTGGAGGTCTGTAAATCACATTATGGCATTAGCCAACTTCATTACCGACGCCGCCTTTTGTCTTGGATGCGTTCATAAGAATTTAGATAACTGATAATATTAACTTTGGCTTTTTTACATCATTCCTTGACTGGGTAACCAACAAAATCTAACCGAATGTGAGTGTATTGAATCATGTAATACTTTTTTTCGGATATTCAACTTTTAGAAGAATAGTTCTGGTATTAATTAGCGAAAACAAATAAAAGATTCTACGAATGGACTGTTAATTAACATGAACTATGATGATTATTTAGATTTATATAAAACTAAAACTTTTGAATCTATGAGTTTATACTTTAGGGCTAGAGAAATATTTCCTGGTGGAGTTAGTCATAACATAAGATTTTTCAAGCCCTATCCATTTTTTACTCTCAAATCAAGTGGGAAATTCCTACATGACGTGGATGGAAATAAATACTTAGATTTTTGGAATGGTCACTGGGCTTTAATACTGGGACATTCGCCTCCTATTATTACTAAAAAATTACGCAAGCAATTGAAAAAAGGGACTCTTTTTGGGACTACGAATAAAGCAAGTCTAAAACTTGGATGGGAGATCAATAAGGCAATACCTTCTGCAGAAAATATAAGATTTTGTAGCACAGGCTCTGAAGCTACCATGTATGCTATTAGACTAGCAAGATCTGCCACACGAAAGCGAGTTATTGCAAAAGTTGAGGGGGGATGGCACGGTTTTAATACAAACCTTTTGCAATCGGTTAATTATCCATATGAAGTTGACGAAGGATTGGGTTTGATAGAGGATGAGGGACATTTTGTAGAATCACTTCAATTTAACGATTTGGAAAGGTCCTTGAAGGTATTAGAAGCAATAAAAGACGATTTGGCTGCGATCATAGTCGAGCCCGTTATGGGCGGAGCAGGATGTATATTACCACAGAAGGGATATTTGCAAGGACTACAAGAGTTTGCACAGAAAAACGGAAGTCTCTTTATTTTAGATGAAATTGTGACAGGTTTCAGATTTTCATATGGTGCAGCCATGGATAATTTTAAACTAAGTCCGGATTTATTCACTTTAGGTAAGATCATTGGCGGAGGTTTGCCTATCGGTGCAGTTTGTGGAAGAAAAGAGATTATGAAACTGGCTGATGCTACCATAGAAGGAGACAAATCAACATACTGTTCTATCGGTGGAGGAACATTCTCGGCTAATCCACTAACCATGAAAGCTGGCTTTAATACTCTTAAGGTATTAAAAAACAACCATAATATTTATGAGAAAATAAACACTTTGGGTGAAATTAGCAGAACTGGCCTCTCGAGATTATTCAGCGAGCTCAATATAGACGCACAGGTTACTGGGATAGGTTCACTATTCATGGTTCATTTTTTAAATGAAAATGTCAGAAGTATAAACAACGCCTTGGATGCGGCTCTATCAAATAAAGAAATGCTACATAATTATAATTTGGCCCTAATAGCAAATCATAACATATTCTTTTTGCCTGGAAAAATGGGTGCATTTTCAAATGCAAATAATAAAAAAGATGTAAGCAAGTTATTGGAAGCAACTAGAAATATCTTTGAGAATTTCAATAACAAAAAGAACGGAAAAAAATGATATGGATTTTCAAATTTATCTAATTTTCTCTCCATAAAGCTCTTTTCTTAGCAATAAGCATAAAAAATCCAAAGTAAATAGCTTGAACGAGTAGTCCCAAATATATAGACCAACCATCAGGAATAGGAAAGCCCATAGAATATTGCAACATCAATGATGCATGAGTCGTAGGTACAAAATAAGAAGCTATTTGCAATGGTTCGGGCAGAGTACTTATTGGATAAAATACGGGCGGGACTACCGCTATTACCACGTTAACAAAGGAGATAAGCTGGGTAGCATTTCGCATATGGAGCATGTGTGATGACAAAAAAAAACCTATTGAGGACATGGTTCCCCAAATTAAAATCACATTTAAGAGAAGTATTGGAATAAATGCTATTGAGGTAGAGAAAAATACGGCTAACGAAATCAAGACAATTAAAGCAGGTAACCCGTACAAAAGTTCGGAAAATGCTAATCCAAGCATGTAAGTAATTGACGAAACAGGTGAAGCGACAAATACATCTTGCATCTTGTACTCGATCTTATATAAAGAGATATCTTGCCCCAAAGCTAAGCCATATCCAACTAAGGCCATTACCAAACTTCCGGCTACAGCAAACTGGACATACTGGCCGTTACTAACCACAAATAATATAAACAATAAAGAGAATGGAGATATGGCAGTAAATACCAACGATAAAGGATTTCGTCGAAGCCATAAGAATCCAGTTAGATATGCGATCAAAAAAATTTGAGTTACAAAGTTAAGAAATCCTCTATTCAATTTTGCTTGCAATTACCTATTCAACCCCCATTCATATATTTTAAGCAAGGATCAGACAAACGCTATTTTCAAAGACAGGTTCTCTGTTTATTTAAATTAACGCTATATATACCGAAATAGTTTGGTATATTGTGTAACTCCATGTTTAAAACTAATCATTTACCTTCTTTAAAACCGGTTCTGATTGAAAAAATTACACTACTTAAGGACAAAAAAACACCCGAAGTGGAATTATCTAATGGTCCTACTAAATTGCTTTCTGAAAACAACGCAATAAATTTCAACGAATCTCATAACTTTTGGATTGAAGCTTATGGTTGTTCCGCCAATTTTTCAGATATGGAGATGATTTCAGGAATCTTAAAGCAAGAGGGATTTAATCCTGTTAGTAAGCCAGAACTTGCAGATGTCAACTTAATCGTTACATGTTCGGTCAAAAACTCTACCGAACACAAGATGATCAATCGAATCAAGAGCCTCGCCAAATTGGATAAGCCATTGGTGATAGCAGGTTGTTTGCCTGCAGCAGATGAGAGAATGGTAAAATCTCTTAGTCCCTATGCTAGTTTGATTGGGCCGGATTCCATACAATCAATAACAGAAGTAACATATTCTGCCATGAGATATCGACCTATAACTAAGTTAAAGAGAACAAATCAAGAGAAAATTAATTTACCTAAACTGAGGTTAAACCCCGTTATTAGCATAGTACAAATCTCAACTGGCTGTCTTAGCGAATGTACATTCTGTCAAACAAAGCTTGCAAAAGGAAATCTAAAGAGTTTTAGAACGGGACAAATCATAAATCAAATTGATTCAGATATTAGCCAGGGATGTAAAGAAATATGGTTAACTTCAACAGATAATGGTTGCTACGGTTTAGATATTGGAACTAATATCATAAATTTGCTCAAAAGCTGCGAACAAATAGATAAATATTTTAAAATCAGGCTCGGAATGCTAAATCCCATGTATTTAAAAAATCTGAATAAGGATATAACAAGTATTTATTCAACAAGTAGTAAGCTCTTCAAATTTATTCATATCCCGATTCAAAGCGGTAGTGAGTCAATTCTAAGGAAAATGAAGAGAGGTAATACAGTCAACTCATTTATCGAGTTGATTGACAAATTAAAGAACGGAGTTCCAGATATCACTATTGCTACAGATATTATAACTGGGTTTCCTACTGAAACCGATAAAGATTTTGAAGATACTTTGGAATTAATAAGATATATAGAACCTGATATAGTTAACTCGTCAAAGTTTAGTTCAAGACCAGGGACAATGGCCTCAAGGATGGTCAAAGTTGATGATAATACTATCTCCAAAAGATCTGAAATACTTCATAAATTAGTGAAAAGAATTGCATTTAAAAATAGCTCAAAGTGGCAGGGCTGGAAGGGCGAAATACTTCTAGACGATGTTGAAAATGGAATATTGAAAGGAAGAAATGACTATTATAAATCAATTGCATTAACAGAAGACCCTCACCAAGTATTACAAGAGAATTCCGAAATGGAGAATAAATATAACCAAGAGAAAACTCTTGTAAATAAAAAGAATTATGATAGAGACCTCATCCAGAAAAAAGACTCCCTTTATGCTAACCCGAATATTGGTAAAAGGTTAATTGTAAAGGTAATTTCCCATTCGAACCATACATTAAATGCAGTCCCATTGGAAATAGTTGAATGAGAGAATACAGAGATAACACTTTTATCCATCAATCGGGATTTGATAATGACCATTGAATAATACGAAGTTTAGTAGTTGTATAATTGGAGTTGGAGATGCGGGGAGTAGAATTACAATGGACCTAATTGATAAGGTAAATTCTGATTACTTATTGTTAACAAATAGCATCATAAAATCAAAAGAATCAAACAAAATAGTGGAAATTAATATAGAAAACATAATTCATCCCTCTCCAGAAATTATAAGGAAGGCTTTCTTAAATATAAGTAACGATGTTTTGAGAAAGATCTGCGGGTATCAATCAATAATTATAATAGGAAATCTTGCTTCGAAGTTCGGATCGGCAATCCTGCCGATATTAGCTCAAATACTTGGAGCGAGAAAGAAAATTGAAATTGTTTGTATTGTCATTTTACCTTTCAGTTTTGAAAAGGAAAAGCTATTTCGATGTGGAGTATCGTTATCACTATTGAGTAATTATATTGAGAATATTATTGTTATCGATAATGATGCAGTAATTAGAAATAGCGAAGAGATACCTCTCGAGGAACACTATAACTCCATTAACCAAGTCGCGTCAGATATAATAGTTGAGTCGATAAACAAATGCTTTCCATTAAAATTCAACTTAGTTACAACCAGTGGTAATAGTAATTCCAAAATAAATACTGCTTTTATAGATACAATGGCTACATTATCCGAGAAAATTAATCTATCACAAGTACAGAAGTATTCCATTTATCTCTACCAATCATCCGAAAAAGTGTCGGTAATAAAAAATGTAGTTGAATCTTTAAGTAATTTGCTTCCTGCAGCCGAGCAAGATATAAACTTAGTGCTAGATAAAAGGGGTCAAACAAGGTGTCATATTCTGGTGAAAACAAGCCGCAATGTTATCTCATTATATGACCCTTTAGATGGTCTAATTCCGAAAGATAATGTTTTAGATTTTGAACCCGAAATAGCAATGGACAAGGGAGTTAAATTAGATAAGATTAGAGATCTAGAATCCAGTCTTTTATTCAGATAGACTCGATAATAATTTTAAAATTATTAAATTTCTATTAAAAATAGCTTGTGTTTAAAAATAATAAAAAGTATATATCGCGTACTTTAGGCGATGTTTTAAAGAGCAACTAGGTTTTTGTTATCTCTTCATCACTACTGACGACTTTATTCTTAATATTCACATCAGAGCCAGAACTCTCCAAATTTGCAGTATCTTGTGCAACTTCATTACCATCCTCAGATTTTTCTCGTGTTTCTTTGTCTAAGGCGATGTCTTCATACAATGAGACTATTACCTGGTCATCTTCATCTTTTATTATCCTCACTCGAACCTTTCGAGGAGGGTTAGTTTTTCCTTTTTCCCAAATATACCTATTTAATTCTTGGTCGATTTTAATCTGGGTGCTTTTCATATGTTTTGTTGCAAATTCCTTAATCATATTTATGACTCGATCAGTTCGTTTATGTTTTGGTGTTAACCAAGCTTTACTGAAATTTATTGTATATATTCTTGCTAAGGTATCTTCCATACTCGACATTCTTATTCCCTCCTAATCCTTATCCGATATTCACATCCGACCTGCGCCAAGACCTTCGTTTTGGATTAGTCCTAACATGTCTATGAGTCCGAATAATGATCCAGGCTGGCACCGGTCTATTCTGTTTTAGTTTCTTTAATAATCTAATTTTTCTGGTAGTGTTTTTGCGGGCAGCCATGATATTTATCCTTGAATATAACCTATTTTTAAGTGTTAAGACGACCGGGTGGAATTATCTAGTTCCTTATAGAACATTCCAAGTAGTCCTTAAACGATAAGCCTATTAACCATTATGAATACTATCAAATTAGTTTGTATGCTTGTGAAACCTGTTTTAATTTTCTCGAGTCAATCTATAGCAAGAAGCAAATGAAAAAGATTATTAAAATATCAAGCAACTCCGGCAGAACCAATCAATGCATGACCAGTTATCACAATAAATTAGTTGATAGTTTTAAAACATAGTGACATTACTTTTTCCGCTCGGAAATAGAGTCTCGATTTGAATTTGATCGCCCACTTTGATATCATATTTATTAGTGTAGTTTGAAACAACTTCAAGTACGTATAAAGAATCATAGGGCGGAGAGTAAGAAGGACAAGGCAGTAAGAAAAAACATGGTTTGAGATTCTTCTCGATATGAACGATCTTCCCTTCAGTATTTAACCATATAATATCGATTGGAAATTTCATGTCCTTCATCCAAAACGAGTATTTTTTTGGAGTATCAAAAATAAACAGCATACCTTCATCTTCGTTTAGAGAGTCCTTTATGGCTAGTCCCTTTGATTGTTCGATTGGTGTTTGAGCCAATAATACATTAATAGTCATGTTCCCCACTTTTACGTTGGATGTATTATTTTCGTTATTTACTACTGGCGAAGAATTGCTAGGATCATTCAAAGCGTAGGAATATATCTCGATGTTGCCTAAAAAAAAGGTGCTTATTAATAAAGTGAACAATAGTATCATGTTCGATATTTCCAAAGATACGATCCTATCATTTAAACATACAATTTTTATTATTTGTTGAAAAAGAAATATAATGGAATGTAATTGCAGATGTATAAATTGTAAGAGTCCATACTTGACCAGTAAAGATTTCATGTCAAATGATGGTTATCAAGATTCGCATCATACGTGTCAAAATTGTGGAATCCATTTTGACCATCTTGATGGAGAACAGTTTACGAAGTGTATAATATGTAATTTTGAAAAAAGGGATGGGTAAAAATAGGTTATGAGATTAATTTTTCTTTTGACATAGCCTGATCGAACTGCTCAGCTGTCATTATTCCACGTTCCAAAACTATATCTCGAATATTTCGGTTACTTGAAAGAGCTTCCTTATAAACCTCTGCAGCTTTAAGATAACCTATTATAGGATTTAAAAGCGTTACAAGAACAGGACTTTTCTGAACATAGGACTGTAGTTTTTCTTTATTAGCGCGTATTCCATCTATCATATTCTTTGAGAAAATGGGTAGAAAATTGGTCAGCATGTCAGTGGAGTCTAAGACTGATTTTACCATCCCTCCTAGCATAACATTCAGCTCAAATTGACCCCCTTGTGCTGCAAGACTAACAGCTAAGTCATTTCCTACGACTATATAACAAATCATGTTTAAACTCTCTGATAAAGATGGATTTACCTTACCAGGCATTATAGATGAACCTGCATGTACTGCAGGAATTGTTATTTCAGCAAATCCGGCTATGGGTCCAGAAGCCATCAATCTTATGTCATTTGATATCTTTGTTAGTTCAAGAGAGAGATTTTTTATGGATGATGAAAAATTCGCAACTTCTAGTTTACTTTGCAATGAAAAGAATAGATTTTGAGATGGTTTTAAAGGGATACCAGATATTTTCGCAAGGTTTGCTACTACCAAATCTTGATATCCCTTAGGAGTATTAGCTCCTGTGCCAACTGCTGTTCCCCCTAATGCTACAAAATAAAGTTCCTCTAGAGAATTTTTTATAAAGCCTTTACATTTTTTAATTGCGGAAGCGTAAGCTCCAAATTCGTTACCCAAAGTAACAGGGATCGCATCCATCAAATGAGTTCGACCAATTTTAATATCCTCACTGAATTCAACAGATTTTTTTTCAAGTGACTCTATCAAAATATCCAAAGAATGTAGGAGATCTAAACAATTCATTATTATTGCTAGATGAATAGCGGTCGGTGAAGTGTCATTGCTCGATTGGGACATATTTACGTGATCATTAGGGCTAACATAATCGTATTGACCCTTTCTTTTTCCAAGGATCTCAAGAGATCTATTGGCGATAACCTCGTTGCAATTCATATTAAAGGCTGTGCTCGCTCCTGAGTTTAAGGTCTCGATTACGAATTCCTTCGACATATCCCCATTCAATATTTCATCACAGCTTTGAATAATCGCGTCCGCTATTTCAGCTGGCAATACTTCTAATTCCTTATTTGTAATAGCTGCGGCTTTTTTAATCATGACAAAAGCTTTTATGAAATTCCTATGAGGTGGTAAATTAGTTATTTGATATTGTTTTTTAGCTCTGACGGTAAACGGACCATAGTATGCATCAATAGGCACTTCGACTTCTCCCAATGAATCTTTATCGAGTCTATAGTCTTGTGACATAAATCTCAAATTAGATTAGGGTTATTAAAACGTGTTTGAAGCATAAATAATACTAAAAAAAAATAATGATTAATTGCTCTCCATCTAAAATAATAAATTATTATTGAAATTTGATAAAGACGATTTTTAAACTAAATAGTTACAAAATAAATGAGAAAAGATAAATTCTTTTGTTAAAGGCTCAATTTTATATGATATAAATTGAATCAATGGATATTATTTAATAAAAAATATAGACCACGTTAAATTGAGTCCGGATTTGATCAAATTTGACAATATCACATAAAGGTATATTTATATCGAGTATTTAAATACTCAAGGAAAAGAAATAATGCCCCAAACAAAGCCTATGGTAAGTATCGAAAACGTTGTAGCATCCGCAACAGTTAATCAAACAGTAAATTTAAATTTAATTACTCAGATATTTCCTGACGTAGAATATCATCCAGATCAATTTCCAGGTTTAGTATTTAGGTTAAAAGCTCCTAAAACAGCTACTTTAATCTTTAGTTCAGGAAAGATGGTTTGCACCGGCGCTAAGTCTGAAGAGCAAGCAATCAAAGCCGTAAGAAATGTAGTACAAAAGCTAAGAAAAGGAGGGATTCCAATTGAGAACGACCCTATTATCGAAATACAAAATATAGTTGCATCTGCGAGTTTAGGAGGTAAAATTCATCTAGAATTAGCAGCAAGGATACTACCAAGAAGTATGTACGAACCAGAACAATTTCCTGGTCTAATTCATAGAATGTTGGATCCTAAAACTGTGATTTTGCTATTTGCAAGTGGTAAGTTGGTTTGTACAGGTGCAAAGAAAGAAACAGAGGTTTATCGGGCGGTTACTAATTTACACACTCTCTTAGAAGAAAAGAATCTTATGATCTATGAGGGTTAAGAGTGAAGAAGCTCTTCCTTTATAGTATCGTAATCAGCATTACTTATTCTATCATTATTTCTTAATATTTCTATTGCATGGTCAACCGAAATGGCGCTATCAATATGAAAATTGTATTTCTTAAAATTTTCAGCTGCACCTTGCTGTCTATTGATGATTACAATAGCACGATTTGTAGCTGATTGCTCCGAAATTGTTTTTAGCGCAGAAAGCAATGAATTACCGGTCGTTATTACATCTTCAACAAACAACACTCTTGATCCAGGCTTCATATCACCTTCTACTTTTTTTTGAGCTCCATATCCTTTGGGATCCTTTCTCACATAGATATGCGGTTTAAAGAGTTCATATGCTAAAGAAGAACCAAATATAGTGCCTGATGTTGGTATTGAACATATACAATCAAACTCATCTAATCCGATACGAGATAATACAAGAGATTTCAAAAGAGTTATTGTTTTTCTAAAGTACACAGGATAGCTCTGTAGGACCCTCAAATCAATATAAAAATGACTTTTTCTACCACTCGATAAAATATAGTTGCCAATTCTTATCGCTTGTTTATCGTACAAGAAGGTTACTATTTCATCCTTCAGTTCATTCATACTATAGTTTTCTTTCAAAGTAAACTGTATAGAAAGTGTTTGATTTAATAAGTTACTTGCTTTTCTAAATTATATTATGCCAGAAATATGGTTAGGTTATGGGAATTCTGAGATCATATTGGATATCAAATATGAAAATATCATGAAAGTAATTTCTCCAGGAATTAGCAACATGGATATGGATCTCTTACGAACTAATATAACCAACAATATCGAGATACGAGAGTCTACTTTTGTACTTGTAACTACACCTTTTCCACAGATGATTCCCATAATCAAAATTATTCATGAATTAGCTCTCGAATTAAAGATTGATTCGTTGGCAGTATATGTTTTATCTAAACCCTTTATACCAAGGTTACGACAAGATATTTCAAAAGCGGCTATAGATGTTACAAGAATCAAATCAGATGAAATTATAGATAAAATGTCTTCCTATAAGAATATCATATTAATTGATAAATTAGAATATGACCCAGTTTTTGGTTTCAGCGGTATTCCCACTAAATTGGTAAAAGAATGTTATCCGCAAATGATGAATGAAATCTATGCATCGATTTTAGGTAAGTTACCTAATCCAGGACAGGTTGGAGAGGCACTGAAGATTTCGATGGATATAACATCAAAAATAAATTGTCAAATGATCCATGTAATCTCTGATAACGCTGGAATTGATTCAGTTTATTTTGGAGATAATAGTCAGTCTTTTACAACAGCCATTGGTATTTATAGAGAAAGAACGACCGTAGTGAGTGACTATACTAAATCAGCATTTATTTCAGGAAATACATCGTATACGACCCAAATGACACTAGGGGACAGTTTGAATTTATTATGGAATAACTGCCATTCAGTAATGGATGGCGGAACGATTGTCTTACTATCCGAGAACACAGGAGGAATAAATGAAGGAGCTATATTAAGATTTATCGAAGGTAGACTTGACACTAATGGATTAAATAAATATCAATACATTAATGATCTAGAACACATTAACTTCCTCCAATTGCTAAATCAAAAGTATGAAATAGTGTTAATTTCGACATTGCCTCAAATTTACTTAAATAAATTAGGCTTAAAATCCATATCAAAGATAAAAGACGGATTAGATTGGATTCTAAAAAAAAATGGCAAATATTCAAAAACTAATATTATCCCGCTTTCGGAAATTACAATGGTCTCTAAACCTGGATTAGAATAGTTGTTGATAACTATCATTCATATTGTTATAAAAGTCTACATAATTTCTTTTACCCTCTAGTGAGGAGAAATTTTGGTAATAACATTTTTTATTTGTGAAACATTAGCCGTTGTTTTGAATCCGGTCGAAGAAAAAATGGTCAGGCTCGATTGATAGCCTTCATCTTGCAAGCCTTCGACAATCCTATCAACAGACAGGGTACTGCTCTTTAATATCTTACCAAACTCATCACTTAAAAAGTGAAATGGAATGGTATCAATTTCTCCTTTTGCAATAGTAAAAAATTTTTTATGAAGTTCCATATGTACATGATAGTATTTATTGGATTGAACAGTTGATTCTTGTTCTTTTTTAATATCTTGGATTACTATATCAATCAAATTCTTATCAAATATTTTTGAGATCCATAACGGACCAGCTAATTTAGTGCGTTTTAGACAATACTGACATTTTGTTTCTATATCATACTGGTTAGTCATTTCTCTGTGACCGCAGCCCCAGCAATGTTCAATGTAACCTATATTCTCGTACACTCGGTTAGCAAGATTATTACTTTTAATTACTTTACAGTATACTCGAATGTAATTTCGGTAGGAATGTGCGAATATAGGTTTAATGCTTAAATCTAGCCTTGATGCCACCAAAGCAACACAAGACAAGAGTAATCTTGTACCAGTCTCCAGAGAATATTTTGTACGGTGAGGAGTTCCATAATACTTTCGGCCGCACACTTTTGGATAAACCCCCATCAAAACAGCTGTATCTGTAGCTGTTATTGAAACTAGTCCATTGTTTTCGATGGCTCGGAGAATGCAATCAAGATATTGTGCTGGCGAGCCAAACGGATCTAAATCAATAATTGTTCCTCTCTCTACACCATCAAGAAAATTTTGCAAAAACTTGCAAACTTCATTATTAGAATAAATGCATTTATGAAAGACGTTATTTAGCACTGCACTTGACTTTGCACTTTGAATCGCTGTAATGTTGAAATCATTAAAAATCACCTTACTAACATTTGGAATTTCCTTAGCAACTCTTAAACCCCTTGAACCAACTCCACATAACGAATCGATAAAGGATATCTTCTTCGTAAAGTTTAGTAAAAAATTTTTGTATATTAGAATTGAAACATCCCTATTAAATTTTGCAGCAGGATTGAAAAAGGCAGGAAATTTCGATGGCTCTTTTTGCTTTAGTGAAAGATAAGGGACTAATATTTGTGTATCACCTTCTTTTATCGTAGTCCAAGATTTGGATGAGTAAATATGTACCAAAGTTTTAAGAGCTATTTCCCTATTTATTTAGATTCGTGATTAATAAAATAGAGAACTACGATTTAAGCTAAGGTACTGAATAAATACTTTGGACTTATAATCAAAATAATAGACAACTAATTCTTTTGTCGTGAATCTAATACTTTACTATCTATAATGTTTAACTAAAAATATATATTAATTGTAATTATTCCATAACCTAATTGTTACTGGGTGGAATAGACGAAGCTGGTCGTGGATCAGTATTGGGACCCCTGGTGATAGCAGGCATATCAGTCGATAAAGAGGGAATTGATTTTTTAACGAGAGAGGGCATATGTGATTCAAAAAAGATCGCTTCCCCAAAAAGAGAACTTCTTTATCCAAAAATTATTTCCTGCTCCAAATCTATATATGTGTGTAGGATTCACCCAAAAACTATCGATCTTTATGTGAATCAAAAAAAATTAAATTTATTAGAATCAAAATTTATGACAATAATCTCAGACAACCTTAAAGCTGATAAGATAATTATTGACGCATGCGATGTCAATTTGGATAGATTTAAACACAATGTAATTGAAAATTTAACAAATACCTCAGTGAAAATATACTGTTTTCATAAGGCCGATACTGATAATGTAGTAGTTTCAGCGGCTTCTATCATTGCTAAAGTTACAAGAGACAGACAGATATTAAGAATCGAAAAAAAGCTAAACGAGCGTATAGGTTCTGGCTATCCATCTGATCCATTGACGAAGTTGTTTCTTAAAAATAATATTAAAAATTCATTGATTAAAGAACATATTAGATTTTCATGGAATCCAGTCAAGTGCATTTTAACTGAAATTGCTCAAACAAAAATCCTTTAAAATCAATAAATAATGCGGTCAGCCCATGAATTTTGCATGAATTAAGGAATGGTCCTTGTCAAATGGTTCTAAATTTACTATTTGAATAATCTCAAAACTGTTTCGCTCTAATTTCTTTGCTTCGTTTTTAGTTACTAGCTTGGGATCCATCAACACGTCAATGCTTCGAGTCTTTATTATTATTACGAGGTGACCATCTTTTTTTAAGTAGCTTTTACAATTATTTATGGCAATATCAGTCTGGTCAGGTTGTGCGATATCAGAATAGATAACATCAACTACTCCATAGTATGAATAATAATGTAAATAGTCTCTTGCATCCATCAGAATAGGAATTATATTTTTCCTCCTTGATGCTACATTTTCGAGAAATTCTCTAGCCACCCTAGCGGAGGGCTCTACTGCAAAGATAACTCCTTTATTCCCTACTATGTCTGATACATGGCTCACAGTTGTACCTGTAGATGCACCTAAATACAGAACAGCTGACGATTCTTTGATAGGATTAGTTTCAAGGTTTTTCAAAATCGCTGCGGCCAATTTGCTTCTAAATGGATCCCAGATCCTATACTCGATGTCATTTAGTTTTATCATCTTCTCTCCATATACACTCTTCTCAGGGTCAAAATTTTGAGTTGCTAGATAACGTTCCTTGGTATCATTTATCAGCATGACAAATGAACCATTGTCAAATGTTTTATGAATTGATAAGTGATTCAATGCTTTTTATCTCTCCTAAACATTCTCATACCTTATTTTTTATTAGATTTGTGAAATCTTTTTTTGAACTTGTTTTTCTTGACTCTGAATTCTCCATCTCGCACTCTATCACTCTCTCTACGACTATCGTAATTCCTTCCTTTATTCTTATTGTATGTATGGCGATCGCCTCTTCTATATCCCTGTGTATGTTGTTGAATCCTTCTTTTTTGAGGTTCCGACGGTTCCTTATACTTTTGCTGGATTTCCGTAATGCGATCGGTCAATTTGGTGGATAATGTTTTATTCGTTAGAGGGTCACGGCCATACAGATCGACTCTTGCTGCTATTGCTGCTTTGGCGGCTATAGCTCTAGCTAATTTACCCCTTTGCCATTTAGGGGCTGAGTGGATTACAGGATGTTGAAATAGCAATCCGTGTTTTGGAGGATTAGCACCCGTTTTTAAGGTTCTAAATAAAGCCTTTTCGGCTCCCAAAATTTGTATGGTGCTGGAAGATAGGGAGGCCAAACGCTTTAGACTTCCGGCTTTGGCTATTAATCTTGCCCCGACAGTTGCAGTAAGCAATCCCTTTAGATTTGGAGATATTTCGTCCATCGAAGATTCGATATGCTCTTCCAAGGTCTTTCGGATCCGACTTAAGGATATCACCTGCATAGCAAGACTTTGGAGTATCAATAAATTGTCTTCCGTAATCCTGCCGCCTTTACTTCTTTTTGCGGTCTCAATTATTATATCAATTTTATTTTCAGGAATTTCTAAAGTTAAAAGAAAATCCCTTGTGATTTCATCTTTATTTCCGAACTTTTCAACAATGTGTGCATACGTTACTATGTTTTGTAGCAAGTTATCTAGTTCAGGAAAGTGCAAACCATACCATTCCCTCATTCGAGTACCCAGAGTATTCAATATTTTATCGATCTCATCTAAACCATTGACGGATTGGCTAACATGCAAGTCCAGTTGAGCCGAAGCCTCCTGTACCTTAGAAGAAGACCACCTCAATGAAAATTCTCTTAGTTCGTCTTTTATGGAAGTTTCATTAAATTTAACATCGTCATAATTTATGCTAGTATATAATTTCTTCTTGTTAATCTGAAGAAGTATTTCATCCTCTACCGAAATCTTTACCACCGTTTCGCTAGTTGCACGCAGAAATTCTATGATCGCGGGATAATTAGTCACAAGGATATTTGGTCTCTCCTTAAAATACTCTAAACTCTGAGCAATCTCCTCAAAATCATTCGATTTTAACTTAAGATGTGATTGTAATGGATCTTGAAATCTTTTAAAATATAAAATTTCGTTATCATTGTTAAGTATGGCAATGCCTAACTCAAGAATTAAAAATCGATATACGCTGTCTGCCATGATTCCAAATTCAAAATAGTTATAATGTCTGAGAATAATAACCTTGTTATTTTGTAGACTAGATACTCAAGGAAATAATTCTGAGGGTCAATTTTTTGCAATGAAGAAAATTTATTTCAAATCAAAATTATCGATTTGATCCAATGGAAGTAACTATCCAAAAGGAAGTGGAATATTTATCCCCTGCTCACTTAGTTGCTTTTGTACATCGTCGAATATTCTATCGGCCAAGTCGGCCTCGTTGTTGGCTTCGTCCCTATTTGACCCGGGACTCAACGTACTTGCTGGTCCGGTTTCAGAATTAACTGGAACGCCTTCAAAAGAAGTGCTGGTCTTTTTTAGCTTGTATCCGTCATTAGTTACTGTTACGGACACATTTATTGTCTCACCCGATTCTAATACGTTTGGAGGTATAGTAGTGTTGTATTTTCCATTAGTATCAGTTGAGCCAGAGAATCTATTTTCATTTATGGAACCAGTGATGGTAGTTCCTCCCAGGGGTTCATTAGTAGTTGCATCGTTTGCACCAATTATGATTCTCTGATTTAGCCCTTGCCCAGCCTTATCTATGCTAACATCCATTGTTTTTAACTCAATCGGTTTGGGAGGTATTACATCAACATTGACTTTTGCAAATTTAATAGCAGAAAGCGGAGAGTAACATTGTAATTTAGCTGTCAAGGACTGTGAACCATTTTTAAGATTGGTAATGTCAGGTTCCAAAACAATGCTCCAATCCCT
>JAPSGR010000102.1 GCA_031177355.1 Candidatus Nitrosocosmicus sp.
GATGTTATGATTTCCTTTACTGCTTGTGGTACTGAAAAATCTCGTATATGCATTATATGTAATAATCGCAGTATCTATAAAATAAGTCTTACTTTATGTAAGTTATATTTATATTGTGTAATAATTTTTACAATATGTAATGCATAAATATCTGATTTATTATGAGGTTGTAACGGATGGCAAATGATCAAATAAAGTTATTAAAAATTGCAGAAACGGATATACGTTTTGTTGGTAAAGGTTTGGCCCTTGTAGATCCAAAAGTCATGGATGAATTGAACTTAGGCCCTGGTGATGTAATTGAATTAAAAAGTAAAAAGAAAATCAGTTATGTGAGACTTTGGTCTGGATTATCATCTGATTATGACCGGAATATAGTTCGGATCGATGGGTATACTAGAAATGCTCTTGAATCTGGAATAGATGATCATGTCGGTATAAAAAAAACTGGACGTGTGAATTTAGCAAAAGCAGTTAACCTAGTACCATATGAAGAGTTAGAGTACTCTGGGTTCGAAGATTATCTGACAAAACTATTGGAAGGTCGGATTGTGTCAAAAATGGATATCATTCCTATAAACCTGATGGGAAAAAAAATATCTTTTGTTGTAAACAATTTGAGTCCAAGTTCTGGTCCTTTGATTATTGGTAATAGCACTAAGTTTACTTTGGGTAATTGTAAGCAGAGTCTTTCGCCAAATGTTCCAAGAATAAATTATGAAGATATCGGTGGCGTAAAAGATGCAATCCAAAAAGTACGGGAAATGATTGAATTACCAATCCGTCACCCTGAATTGTTTGAAAAAATTGGCATTGAAGCGCCCAAAGGTGTTTTACTTTACGGTCCGCCAGGTACTGGAAAAACTCTGCTAGCAAAAGCGGTCGCCAATGAAACAAATGCTCGTTTTTATTCTATCAGTGGTCCAGAAATAATGAGCAAATTCTATGGAGAGAGTGAAGAAAGGTTAAGGAATACATTTAAGGATGCTCAAGAGCATGCCCCATCCATAATTTTTATTGATGAGATCGATTCTATATCCCCGAAAAGAGAAGAGGTAACGGGTGAAGTGGAAAAAAGGATAGTATCGCAAATGCTGACTCTGATGGATGGTATCCAATCACGGGGTAAAGTGGTAGTGATCGGGGCAACCAATCGACAAGATGCAATTGATCCTGCTCTTAGAAGGCCTGGTAGATTTGATAGGGAAATCGAGATGGGGATTCCTGATGAACAAGGCAGAATGGAGATACTTCACATCCATACCAAGGGGATGCCTCTGAATGAAGATGTAAATTTGCCAAAGATATCAAAAATTACTCATGGGTTTGTTGGCGCAGATCTAGAAGTGCTGACAAAAGAAGCTGCAATGAGATCTCTAAGACGAATCCTACCTGAAATCAATATCGAAGAATCTCCAATTTCGCAGGATGCCTTGAACAAATTGATTATAACAAATTCTGATTTTAATAATGCCCTAAAGGATGTATCTCCATCAGCAATCAGAGAATTTCAAGTTCAAAAACCTGCTACTAAATGGGATGATATTGGTGGATTGAAGGATATAAAGCAAGAGTTAGTGGAAATGACTGAATGGCCATTAAAATATCCTGAGTTGTATGATCTTGCAGATATTAGGCCCTCAAAAGGGATTCTTCTTTACGGTCCGCCAGGTACTGGAAAAACTCTGCTAGCAAAAGCTGTGGCGTCTAATTCTGAGGCAAATTTTATTAGCATTAAAGGACCTGAGTTATTGTCAAAATGGGTTGGAGAGTCAGAAAAGGGGATCCGAGAGGTTTTCAGAAAAGCAAAACAAGCCTCTCCATGCATAATATTTTTCGATGAGCTTGATTCAATATCTCAAAGGAGAGGATCGGAAACAGCAGGATCAGGCGTGACTGAACGTATGATAAGTCAAATGTTAACCGAACTGGATGGATTGGAAATTCTTAATGGAGTTGTCGTGATCGGTGCAACAAATAGACTTGATGTGATAGACGATGCATTACTGAGACCAGGCAGATTTGATAAAGTCATAGAGATCCCTGTTCCTGATATAGATTCAAGAAAACAAATAATTGAGATTCATGTTAAAAAGAAACCACTCGATACTCGTTCATTAACGATTGGTAAAATATTGGAATTGACTGTTGGGTTCACCGGTGCGGAAATTGAGGGGTTAATTAATTCTGCCTCAGTAATAGCCTTGAGAGATTTTTTAAAAGAGCATTCCAAAAATAAAGAACAGGCTGCTACTTCAAAAATAGAAAGACAGGATCTAGAAAAATTTAGGATAACTTTAAGCCACCTTATCCAGGCAAAAGATAAAATGAAAATAAATTTAAAAAAGCAATAGTTATGATGTGGGGAAAAACACAGTAATAAGTATATGCTTCAAAATTAACTTTCATTAATTTTTGTGCCGTATGTTGTCTATTTTTCTTTTGTAGTATTGTTATGGTGTTTTGAATCTGAATGTGCTATTCTATATCATATGGCTAATCTAGGTTTGCTTTTCTATTGTCTTGTATGTGATCCTGTTTAGAGCCTCTTCGGATCCTTTTAAAATGTGCTTTTTTACAAAAATTGTAAATGGTCCTAAAAATCCCTTCAAATGAATGTCCCATTTTACATTTATTCTTGTATTGTTCTCATCAATTTTATCCAGGGTTACTGTTTTCCACCCAATTAAGGGGCCTTCGACTATTTCTGTTGTTGTTTGATATTTGGGATAAAGTGTTACTATTTCTTTACACTTTGATTCTTTAAATGACATTGTGGTTTCTCTCTCTATCCTGTTCTCTTCTTTTTTTGTATTTTTTACTGATCTTGTTCCATACCAATAATCTGGATCTCTATCTACATCTGAAATAATGTCCCATAAGTTACCTATATTGGTATTAATGTCTCTACTTGTTTCAATTACTGCCATATTCCTTTTTATATTATTATTTGTACTTCAATTTAATATTCTGTTTCCTATTTGATCCAATTTTGTTGTTCCGTCATAGTCAGGATCATGAACATAGTATTTTATTTCAGTATTGGCAATGGACATTGGATAATGAGGAAAGTGAGAAGGAAACATTTGAATTCTTTTGCAGGATCTGAATAAACAGACTTTAAAACCGAAGGATGAGCATATAGATAACCGTTTATTATTTCCGTTATCTCTTTTTTATTCTGTCCATGATTTTCAGATAAAGATAAAGCGTTTTCAAATTATTTTTTTGCTTAATGGTGTCT
>JAPSGR010000072.1 GCA_031177355.1 Candidatus Nitrosocosmicus sp.
TCTTCGTTGCTATTACTGTCTTCGTTGCTATTACTGTCTTCGTTGCTATTACTGTCTTCGTTGCTATTACTGTCTTCGTTGCTATTACTGTCTTCGTTGCTATTACTGTCTTCGCCAGTGGAAGTTGCAAAGCTGTCGGTTACAATCAATTTGTTTAAGTTATTTCGAATTAATTGTGAAAGATTTGAATCTTTGTTATCTTCTTCTTCTAATATGCTGGGTGCCCCTGAAGAATCTGGTTTCACAGAATCTTCGTGATTAATCACACTTTGTTTCTTCAATGGACTTTGAAGAGTTGAGGTTGAAGATGGGGATTCAGAAGAAGAGCTTGTTTCATTTTTGCAGCAAATGCTGGTTGAAGGAGTTATTATGTTCTTGTTGCTGGTATCTATTTTTTTCAATGGACTTTGAAGAGTTGAGGTTGAAGAGGGGGATTCAGAAGAAGAGCTTGTTTCATTTTTGCAGCAAATGCTGGTTGAAGGAGTTATTATATTAGTCGTTGCATCCGCCTCTAGTGTAGATGGGGCGAAGATGGACGAGTATAATAAGAGTGGAAAGAATAGAACAAGGAGAATAAAATAACGAATGTAATGCATCAGTATGAAGATTAAAAGATAAAATATAGGAGTTTAATACAATTGAACAACAAAATCATTTTGTTAACAAATGACGGAAAATTATAAAGTAATATTTTACCAGTAGAATCGAACCGAATAATAGACCAAGTACCGACTTATTAAATATATTACAATATTATGTAAACATTTCTTAAGGAAGTAATAATACATCTGGTAATTAATTTTTTAAACGTGATCTACAATCATATGATAAACTTGCCAACTATAAAGGCTATAATTAATAAGATGACAAATCTATGACTTAAGTTCTTCTAATAATTACGTCAATAAATATTGTGATATAGTAATAAATGAACCGAATTGCAGCCTAACGTTCCTTTTGATATGGATATAAAAAAAGGGGGACATTAGTACTATATCATAACGACAACGAC
Source organism: Candidatus Nitrosocosmicus sp. (assembly GCA_031177355.1). Taxonomy (GTDB): domain Archaea; phylum Thermoproteota; class Nitrososphaeria; order Nitrososphaerales; family Nitrososphaeraceae; genus Nitrosocosmicus. The sequence goes on from JAPSGR010000072.1 coordinate 1,013, forward strand.
AATAGTTATGAGTTAGATGATATGATATACAATAATCTATTCATCTAGAACTGATATTTTGCCGTATCTTCCTATATTCAGACTGTTTTCTCCTCTGAATGCCTGAGTGTATCCATTGTCTATTGAAATCCTGTCACCTTCCTTCACCATTTTAATCTGATCATCCCATAAGGATAACTTGATACTTCCAGTCTCATCCGAAATTATGGCATCTGCAACAAGTGCAGAACCCCCTGCTCGTAAGTTTACTGTCCTCGGCTCGCTAATCTTATCAATAGTTCCCTCAACTGTTACGTGTCTCATATCATTAGTTAGTTCATTAATCTTCATAGTCATCTTTTAATATCTTCAGTTCTGATTAATATAAAATTTTGTCATTTATTTGTTTGTTAATTTAGGGTCATACAATGAGTCTAAAGCTGATCAAAAGATTATAATACAGAGTTTTGCTCAATATTTTGCTAAGGAGGAGTCGCGTAGCCTGGTCAAACGCGCAGGACTCAAGATTTAAAATAAGAAATCCCGTCCTTTAGGGGTTCGTGGGTTCGAATCCCACCTCCTCCATCCAAATATCACTAACTGAGATATCAAAAATAGAGTTAGGCTTGTTACGCCTAATTGATGAATCTTTAGTATCATGCAATAGGTTGACAATATTTAGAAAAGCCTATTAGCATTACTTTTCTATGACGTAAAAGTCATACGATTTAATTTTGTTTTGTCGTAACAATTTGTGAAAGTAAAATTCTATTACAGAATAAAAAGCGGGGAAGGACTCTAACAATCCAAGAAAAGGAGCGAGAATCAAGGTCTGGATATGTAAAAAGATCCTCTTTAACCATCCAATCTTAGTATACTTTAGATTGAGGTACAAACCAACCTGGTACGATAACAACCACACGAGCCAAGAAAATAAGAGAATCAATGCTAGAGTACTATCAAAAATTTGGATATCAGTAAGCGGCCTAAATATTTCATTATAGCTGCTATTAATATGAGTTATGCGGTCTAACCAAACAAAAAGATCGAAACCTATATTATTATTCCAGTCGAAGCTTGCATAAGAGAAAACACTTACTGCCTTTGGTATATTAATATACATTGCAAGACCCAATGATATTACACCCGAAACAAAACCCAAGAAAAATGAAGTGCACTTGTATATCAAACGAAATTTAAAGAACTTTGAAAAGTTCTCAATGTTCTGTAGATTGCCGATTACCCATCTCCTTCTTTGCATAAAATGATCCTTAATATTTAGTGGGGGTTGTTCCAAAAGAATCCCACCGTGCCAACCCATCGAGTTCCTTCCGTACTTTTTGTATAGTTCATATCCAAATCTTTGATCTTCAGCTAGGATTGGACCAAATTCCCAACCTATTTTATCTTCAACGTCGGATCGGACTAGGAGATTACTCCCATGCATATGAATGGGAGGAGGATTATGCATATGTGTTACACATTCAAAACAACCAAAAGATCTCATCGATTCCGCTAATGCCGTAATCCTATTGGCTTTTTCAAACTTGAGAGGATAAAATATAGGCCCTTCGCTTGCTATTCCCCTTTTCTCTCGGATAAATTTAAGGATAGAAAGAACAGTCTGTGTAACCACATAACTTTCATCATCCATATGGAATATCCAGTGATCAGAACTTTGCTGCTTTAATTTTCTTCTGTGTAATATGGCATACTGCAACGCACGCGCCTTTTTTATAGCATTGGGGGAAAATGATTTATCTACACACAAAACCTTACAAGGCATGGAACGTAAGGTGTTTTCATCATTGGAATCTTCCGTTACTACTAGGATTTCATACTTTGAGTAATTAGTGGCTTTACATGAATCTATTATCGATCTAATACCCCGCTTTACTACGCTTGTTCTTGTAGCTGATTTTGTTGTTATTTGAAAGATGATTTTTGGATCATTTGGTATTCTGCGAAGATCTTTTTCAATAAATTGACGATTATTTCTAATAAACCTGTAGAATAATTTAACGGCATTAGGAATAAAGAATATCCACAAAATCATAGCTATCATTAAAGCAGGATTATCAATCAACTTAATATTTAATATTATTAATATTTAATAATTGGATCGTTTTTTTACACTTCAAAGGTTCTATTCTGAATACGCGAATGAAACAAACTTCAATAGAATAGCTATACTTAAATTTTCGAAAAAGAATAAATAATAACTAATATAAGTGATAAGGGATTGAGTATAATCTTATGCATCCAGAGGGCAAGGTAGAAAAATCAAAGCCATTAGTATGTGAATTTTGTAAAAGTGATTCTGTAATTTTTGATAATGTATCATTTGAATATGTATGCTCAGCTTGTGGATGCGTTTCTAGTCAGGATCCAAATTCAGACTCCATGACTAGTTTTCGAAATAATTCCGGTTACAACGACAGAACCCGAACAGGGATGCCAGAATCTTTAGCAATACATAATAAAGGACTATCTACGCTGATTGGAATCGGGGATACGGACGCTAGAGGAAAGGCACTAGAGCCCTCACAAAAAAATAGTATTCAACGACTTCGTACATGGAATAATAGAGCACAACTCAATGACTCGGTTTCAAGGAATTTAGAAAAGGCACTGAAATTGTTGAATAACTTTGGTGACAAATTATATCTTAGTCAGGCTGTAATAGAAGGAGCGGCTTACATATACAGAAAGGCTGCTATAAAGAAACTTGCAAAGGGTCGATCTACTTTGGGTTTGGTGGGTGCAGCATTGTACGCTGCTTGTAGGGAAACTGCAACACCTAAAACTATAACGGACATTGCTACAGCATGTAATATTACTACCAAAGACATAATGTCTCATTATAAGCTAATATTGAAGGAACTTTCCTTACAAATGCCAGTTCTGCACGGTCCAGATTATGTTACACTCATCTGTAATCGATTGCAATTAAGTGAAAAAACCAAAAGAGAAGCTCTTCGTATTTTTTCAATGGTACAACAGAACAGAATCTCTATTGGCAAAAATCCCAGGGCTTTGGCTGGATCAATAATTTATCTTGCTTCCCAAAATTGTAACGAATTCTTGAGACAAGTAGAGATATGCCAAGTTGCGGAAATATCAACAGTCTCATTGAGGAAAAGATGTAAAGAAATTAAGTCTAAAATAGATATTTAATTAGATTTCACTCTCAGTATCTTTGCTCCTTAACTAAAGTAGGTCAAACTATATTTATGAATTCATCAAGATTCATAGTCTTTTCAGACTCTCTTAAGATTTCGTTACGGGAGATTTTTAAATATGCTGATTCAAATTTGGGGTATGGTTGTTTTGACGAAAATAATGTAGTTATTTTTCCGTGATGGTTTATTTTATACCCTTTGCAGGGTTCGTGCCCCCTTATCACATTTTTGCAGTGCGTTTGTTCAAGCCATAAATCAGATATATTCATGCCAAAATATTTTCCCAAACCACGGTTTGAATATTGCCAGTTATTGTCGACGAGTTCACGTGGATCATTCCATAAGATTTCTTCCAACAAATCCTTTCGTTTGGATAAATCCGAGAGATGGAATTTATAATTTTTAAAGAAATTGCAATCGTCTATTACAGGTAATCCTCCATGTAACAGTAATGCGAAGGACTCTATTTCACAAAAGCCATATAAAGAGTCAAAGAATGGGATTATTACCTCAAAATAAAAATCATTACCTTTGCTCCCAAATTTAGTTCTAAGCTCTGTGGGAAAGCTAAAACTTGAGAAAGGAAAGTAATGATATGCTTCGTGATTTCCCCTTAAAAAGAAAACATTATTGGGAAATAGACATTTTAATTTGCAAATACAGAGAATCACTTCCAAAGAATAAAATCCTCTATCTATATAATCTCCCAGGAATATTAGCAAGTTTTCTTCTGACTCTAGGTATGATTCCCATTTGAATTCATTGAGTATTTTTTGTAAACTTTCAATATCACCATGAATATCTCCTATTACTACCAAATTCTCCGGTACTTGAAAATTTAGATAATCCCCAGAAGTCATCCCAATGCTAGAAAAAAATCCTTGTAATTTCTGATCCTTGTGTGTGGTCGTCACATCGCAAATTAATTTTTTTGATTCCTCAATGCCTGGATTGAAAATTTTAAATAAATCGCTCATCTAATCTTATAAAAACTTCAATGAATTAAATTTATTGACCTGGGTTATAAAATCGGATGCCATGTAACAAACAAGCGATCCTTGTCCACAATCATTTGATATTGAGCGGTATCATAGTTTCTAATTTGGAGGATTAAATTCTTGCCGACTGTCTTCATGTCACAGTAACTGACATTTTTTAGAAACTTGCCTCTTGTTGATACAAAGGGAACCGTCTGAATTAACACGTTTGTTGAAAAGCTATCGGTAAGTAAATTCATAAATGCATTATCGGATAATAAAGACTCCATATTGGTGGAGTTAAGAATATTCAATATCTTGACCTGATCTTCATATTTTGTTGAGCTCTTTGATGTCGAACTATCCGCAATCCCAGGCAGAGATACATTTGCTTGTGTCCAAGGGTTAATCCGCATAACTACGTCTCGCCCATTTGCATATTGGTCATATTTGTCTGGCATTTTTGTTCCGATAGGATTATCCAAATTGAATTCTTGCTCAATTATCTTGGTTTTAGCAACATCATCAGATAAATGATATCCTATAATTTTTTTGCATAAATCTCTAAAGTCTTTTTCAAAATTATTAACCATCAATTTATTATTTTCAGACTTTTGAAGCCAAATGATCAAAGGTTTTAGCAGCACAGACAGCAATACCTCATAAGTTATGATCCCATCTATAGAGATCAGAATTATTTTATTGTGTGTAAAGAAATCTACAGTTTCAAAATAGGGTAACATATTCGGATTAACCTTGGTTGATTTTTTTTTAAAAGTCTGGATTTTCCGTTCGTAATAAGGTTTAATTTCTGTTAGTGTTTTAAATAAGTTAAGATTTGAAACAAGATCTGAAGAATAGAAAACTCCTTTATACAAAGAATAAGCATAAGTATTACAATGAATTGGTATTCCTCTGAGTTTATTTATTTTTAGTAGTCTATAATTTTTAGACTCATGAAGAGAATTTTCGAGTGTAATTACCCCATCTACTATCGAATCTAAAATACCAAGATCAAATGTTTCGCTTAAAAATATTAATTTAGCTCCTGCTCTCTCTCTCCATATTTGCAATACTCTCTCATTATTTAGTCGGGATTCTCTATCCATGAAGGAGGCAATAGTATCCCAAGTGTCAATAATAATGACCGGAGATTTCACGTCCATTAATTGGTTCGTAATTCTCTCAAACAAAGATTCTGGCTCATCTAAACGCGCATCCTCAAAACGATAACCTGATTTACTATCATCTTTTGAAAAAAACTTTTCAATCCACGGGAAATAAAATGCTAGTTGCTTTAGAGACAGTCTCGTAGAAATATAAAAATAATTACTATCGTCGTTAAGATTGTCTAGCAAGGTAAGTGCAAAAGTAGTCTTACCGGTGCCTGGATTACCCTTAATCAAAAAAGAATAAGATTCGTTTTTAACAAATTTTAGAATTTCAGACGGCAAATTGCCTACATTTTTTTTCTTTTTATCCTTGGCAAAACCGTCACTCCCACTGAAAACATTCTGGTGAGGGTGAGTGTTGTTATTTGGTTCTGAATTGCTATCTGGCATTCCTTATTACGGTTAAGTTAAGATATACTATTAACAATTCTAAACTATCCACTATAAAAAATTAGTAAAAAAACTTACCATGGATTCATATTCTTCTGGAATCTGATTGAATCTATCAATCCCTCGGCATAACCAACGCTCAATATTGCTAACTCAAATTTTCCTTGGTTATAGAAAGTTTGAGCGTCGCTAAGATAATTTTCGGCATTCTCAAGGACGACTTGATAGTCTTTTGTTAGTTCAGAATTTTTAGAGTTCATTATGGAAATCAAATTCAATAGCGCCATCCTTGCATTAGGAATATACTTATCTAACATCCGATTTGGCAGCCTAGAAAGTTTATCTAGATTATTAGTCGGAGAGTCGAGCATTTTTGTTAAATTTTTTATTGAATCCTCCTCCGTAAAATGTAATGCAGCAGGGATTATAATTGAATTTGGACCTCCTTCAAACTCAAACTTCATGAGAGACTCAATTTTACCAGAAACGACAGCGGAATCCTTTCTTCCTATTTTACTTGCTACAAGACCAAATGTTTGAGGGCTGAAATTAATCAGCTTTATTTCTTTTTCTCTTTCTAATAAAAGCTCAAAAATCTTCCCGGGGTGTAAAAAGAATGGATTGGAACTAGATTCAAAGTCAGATTTCCCGTCATCGTTATTGTATTCGGCAAGCACT
>JAPSGR010000013.1 GCA_031177355.1 Candidatus Nitrosocosmicus sp.
CTTCAAATGAGACCATTGATTCAACTGCTTCAAATGAGACCATTGATTCAACTGCTTCAAATGAGACCATTGATTCAACTGCTTCAAATGAGACCATTGCACCTACCCCACAAGGTATTCAGCAACAAGACAATTTGAGTGCAAATACTACTCCTCCCACGGAACCTCAGTCAACTCCTGAGCCAAGCCCACCAAGCCAATCTTCACCTACAGCATTTCTTGATCCTATCATTAATCCATTCAAGGAATTGTTTGGAATAAAATAATCAAATAATATTGATAGTGAAATGACAAACATGCTAGAAAATAAAAGTGAGATCACTTTTGAAGACTTTAGCCGAGTAGACCTCAAAGTTGGCAGAGTAGTAAGTGCAGAAAATCTGAAGGGATATAAAAAAATCCTGAAAATCACCGTGGATATGGGAAATGAAAAACGCGAAATCCTGTCTGGTTTGGCAAAACATTATTTGCCAGAAGAAATTATAGACAAATTCGTTATTGTATGTACCAACCTCGCTCCTCGCAAATTTGGAGAACAGACTTCAAACGGGATGTTGTTAGCAGCTACAAACGAAGAAGGCAAGCCAATTTTACTAACAGTAACTGAAGATGTTAAACCGGGTTCTCAAATATCATGAAGTGTTATTTCAAGGATAAAATCCGAACATGAGGTTTAGATATATCAAAATTTACTACTCAAATTTGTTTCTACTAGATCACAGTTCTGAATTGATCTTTTCTCCACTACACAATATATTCTCATTTTAAAAAGATTTTAAATTAGATTTCCATCGATTAAGTAGAGAAGGCAAGATCCGAATTGGATAACTTCCACATAGCAGACGAAGATGAAATAGATCAAGCTAATACTCTGCCGAAGAAACATTTTTTTCTTCCCTCTTGTAATTTTATTTGGGAAATAAAGAGCAAAAAAGACAATAGATCTTATTTTATTGACTCGAGAAGAGAATATTGTACTTGCAAGGGGTATTATTATAACTTTAATGACAACCAAGGATGTTATCATTTAGATAAGATATCAAAATCCATACCAGAATTAAGGTACAAGATTTACGTGTACCACGACGATTATTTTAAAGAGTTATTAAAAAGTATAATCATTGGGACGTTTAGAGATGGTTAAGTAATTTCAAATATATAGCAGTTAATAAAAATGAACGAATATGCACGGGTATGGGAATGTATTAATGGTAGGATCCGGGGGTCGGGAACACGCACTCGGCTGGAAAATTTCACAAAACGAGCACGTCAATAAAATCATTTTTGCAAATGGTAATGGAGGGACCTATGAAAATATTCCTATACCTCCCACTGATATACAAAGGTTAGCAGAATACGCTAAAAATAACAACTGTTTTACGGTAGTGGGACCAGAATTACCACTTTCAATGGGTATAGTCGATGTCTTCGAGTCCTTTGAACTACCGATTTTTGGTCCCACTCGAAGTGCAGCCAGATTAGAATCAAGCAAAGAATATTCCAAGAATTTTATGACCAAGTATTCTATACCTACGAGCGAATTTAAAGTGTTTACAGACTTTAGCAAAGCTGTAGAATACCTAGAAAGGATTGATTACCAAGTAGTGGTCAAGGCAGATGGACTAGCAGCAGGCAAGGGAGTATTTGTGAGCAACAGCAAAACAGAAGCTATCGACTCAATTGATTTGCTGCTCAATAAGAAAATTTTTGGGGACTCCTGTAATAAGATAATAATCGAAAAAAAAATAGTAGGAGAAGAGCTATCAATGATGGCAATCTGTGATGGTAACACATTTGTGATGCTAGATTCGTGTAGAGATTACAAAAGAGCTTTTGACAACGATCGTGGCCCTAACACAGGGGGAATGGGCAGTTACTCCCCTGTTTCTGAAATTAGCGGTAATGAAATAGAGTATATTTCAGAAAAAATATTTCAACCTGTAATAGAAGGAATGAAAATGGAAGGTACTCCGTTTAGTGGCTTCCTTTATGCTGGTTTGATGATAGAAAAACATACAGGAAAGCCATTTGTATTAGAATTCAACACCAGAATGGGAGATCCCGAATGTCAGCCTCTGATGATGAGAATGCAATCTGATTTATATCAATACATTCTTGCTGCTGAACAACAGGCATTAGATTCAGTGAAGCCTATAGAATGGAAAGACAAGTTCTCCGTCTGTGTTATTATGGCATCGAAAGGATACCCAGATAAATTTGAAACAGGCTATGCTATCCGAGGGATCAGTAAGAATTATGATCCGGACCTTATGGTCTTTCACTCTGGAACAAAATTAAATAAAGTTAATGATCTTGTTACAGCGGGAGGGCGAGTATTGGGTGTAACTTCGATGGGAAACACGATGGATGAAGCTATTGAAAAAGCTTATCAGCAGGTCTACAAAATAAGTTGGGGAGAAGACCAACAACAATTTAGAAAAGATATCGGAAAAAAAGCTATTGGAACGTAATGAAATTTAAGATCAAAAATATTTCACCCCTTTTTCTGTGATCAGAATATCTAGCTTGACATCATGTTCGAAAGCAGAGATCTCTTCTGGATGGACCTGGAAACTATATCCCAATCCCGCTATTACTGGTCTATACTCTGTCATTAAATTAATGAATCTATCATAATAACCTTTTCCATATCCGATTCTATTACCAGCAGAATCAAAAACAACTCCAGGTATTACAATCATGTCTAACTGATTGTTTGTCTCTGAAGTTGTAGGTGTTGGTTCCATAATATTGTATTTGCCGATTTTCAATCCTAATGTTGGATTGTATCGATAAAATAATATTTTTTGTTCCACCACAGCCGGTAGGCATACAGTTTTGGCAAGCAAGAGAGAGCTTTCAAGAATTCTAAAGGTCTGTACTTCATTCAAAATGGGATAATATAATCCCACCACTTTACTATTCAGAAAGAAATCTGCGGCAAGCAAATAATTTTGGATCGTCCAACTTTTTATAAAAGAATCAAAAGAGGATAAATCCTTCCTGATTTGAAGATAGTGGTTTCTAAGACTTTGTTTATCAGTGACCAATTTTTTCGCTCATCAGTTAGACATCATGCTTGCTTCGACAGTATTCTTCAATAGCATGCAGATGGTCATAGGGCCAACACCACCTGGTACTGGAGTAATAAATCCTGCTTTTTCTTTTACATTTTTAAAGTCGACATCGCCACATAATTTGCCATCTACTCTGTTGGTTCCCACATCAATAATTGTGGAACCTTCCTTTATCATTTCGGATGTTAAAATGAAAGAATCTCTTTTACCTACTCCTGTAATAACAATATCAGCATTTTTTGAAAAATCCTCTAAATTCCTAGTATGAGTATGAGCCACACTGACCGTTGCATTTTTTTCAAGTAGCAGCGAAACTAATGGTTTACCAACAAGATTACTTCGGTTGATTATCAATACATTAGAACCATCTAGATCGATATTATAAAAATGGAACAATTTCATAATACCAAGTGGGGTACAGGGTATCAGTTTAGCCCTATTATTCAATAACAAACCAGCATTAACAAACGTTAATCCGTCTACATCTTTCTTGGGATCGATTTTATTAATGATTGTGTATTTGTCTAAATGATTAGGTAATGGTAACTGCAATAATATGCCGTGTACAGATGGATCGGAATTCAAGTTCTCTATTAATCGGAGGAGATCGTTATCAGACACAGTTTTATCTAATCGATGGTCGAGTGTCTTTATTCCTATTGATTTAGCAGATTTTTGTTTGTTATTTACGTACATCATTGACGGTGGGTCTTCACCAACCAGAATTGTGGCTAAGCAAGGAATTTTGTCCCTTTTATATAATTCGTCAATTTTGGCTTTTAAATCTTGTTTAACTATTTGTGATACTGTCAGACCATCAATAATTTTGGCAGTCAATATTTAGATTATTAGAATGCAAATATAATTTTAATATTTTCAAATTGAGTCTTAGTAAAGTTCTACCTATCTTTGCTTCAATTGAAGAATACAAAAAATATTATAATAAAAAGTAACAGATTATTTTACTTTTACTTTTATCTTTGGAGATAAAGAAGGCGATTTTAATTTTGCAATAGCCACTTCTGCAGCTTTTTTACCTGACAATAACATAGAACCAAAGGTTGGACCCATTCTTGGTAATCCGTATGTTTCAGTTACTGCCATTCCTGCAGCGATTAATCCTGGGAAGACTTCTCCTGTAGAATGTACCACGCCGTCTTCTCCTCCTTCAACCCACATTGGATTCATTCCTTTCCAATCAACTAGACCTCTTTGCATCAATCTCTTCACTGCTACAGAATCATGACCTGTTGCATCGATCACTAATTTGCTTTCAAAGGCTACTGGGTCTACACATGTTATGTTTCTTGGTAATGCCGATACAGGCATCCAATTGACTACTACACCATTAACCCTTTTGTTCTTCAAGACTAAATCATCAAATTTTGTTAGTTGAAGAAACCTAACTCCAGCATCACAGGCAGCGGATATCAGCTTTGAGCAAGCATCGGGTCCCCATGCCGCATATAGATTCTCATTTATTTTGCGATATGGAACACCCAATTCGTCCCACACTTTTTGAGCAGGAGCTCGAACAGTGACAGGATTCATCATATAACCTCCTACCCAATATCCACCACCTAAGTAATTATTTTGTTCTATAATGAGGGTTCTTATACCTTTTTTTGCGATTTCTCTACCGGCTGAGAGACCTGCAGGGCCTGCGCCTAAAATTATTACATCTGAATCACTATATTCTTGAATAGTTTCAAAAAACATCGAAGCTATGGAACGTGTAATTTCCTTCTCACTCACATCTGCAAATATTTTTTTTTCCATATCTGAATTTCGATATCGCAATATTAATACATTCTTGATATAATCTCAATATTGGGAAAAACAATATTTATCTCCATTAAGTTTTTTTGAAGACTTTGTAGTAATTGAGAGTTTAAACCAAGTCTTGATTAATTAATTTAAATAATGGCATTTTACTTTAGTGTAAGAGTATTTTAGATAAAGGGTCCTTTATAAGGTAAGAAGTAATGCGATGCTAATGAGTACTACGATACTTTCGTTTTTTTACTATCAAATAATAAAGAATTACTCCAGACAAAATTATAACGGTCAAAGCAGATAAAAACGGAAAGTATGTGGACAACATGCCTGATAATGTGTCCCAAGAGTTTCCTAATAAGTATCCAGAAAATACCAAAGCTATGCTCCAAACTAGAGATCCAAGAAATGTAAAAATAGTAAATTTTCCTAATGGCATTTTCGCGATTCCAGCAGGAACGCTTATTAATTCACGAACTCCAGGTGCCATCCTACCCAAGAAAACAGCATATATACCATATCTTTCAAACCATTTTTCTGCTGCCTCAATTTTACGCTCGCTTACTAATACATATTTTCCAATCTTAATTATAGCTAATCTTCCTATTTTAAGAGAAATAAAATAAATCAAAACTGCGCCAATTGTTGCTCCGGCTGCTCCACAAACGGCCATCACAAAAGTTTCGAAATAAGTAAAATTAGATTTAAAACTTACAAATCCAGCAAGAGGAAATACAACCTCACTTGGTATTGGCGGGAAAATTGTTTCTGCGAACGCAGCTATGAAAAGACCGACATAACCATATGACGAGACAAGAGATGTAATAACATTGATAATATCCACCACTATTCAGTTCATTGTGATACATCAAATTTAATTAATTTTTGCTATTTTCGAAATTTTGAAAATAAGATTAATAAGGTATTCAAATAACATACAGGTATTAAATATGAAAAGATGCGCACTTTGTTCGGTCGAATTTAATAATGAGTCAACCGTAAGCATTTGTAAGGACTGTATGAAATGTGCAGATTGTTGTGTTGGCCTTGAGAAACTTTAAGTCCTAATCTTAACTAGATTCTACTATTTTCAAAGTATCTGTTAAAGTGATTATACCAATTACGTTTCCCCTCTCACTCACCAAAACACATTTTGCAAATCTTACAAGTGAGACTAGTGCTTTAGCTGGAATGGATTCATCAACTAATGGTGGAGGAGGTTCCATTACAGTACCTATCTTGATTAAATGAATATCCTTATCATTATTTTCTATCATTATCTTTGCCAAATCATCCTCTGTTAGAATACCTACCAATCTGCCGCCGTTGAACACAGGCATTTGGCTTATACTATGATCCCTCATTTTTAAGATTGCAGCGCTTAACGACTCTTCACTTTGAATTGTAATTAGATTTCTATTACAAATGTTACCTGCCTTAATAGATGCGTCAGATTCCATGGATAATAGAATTTCAAATATCCGTTTGGCAGTGTCATAGCTTGGTTTACACCTACCTGACTCAATTTGATTTACCATTGACGTACTTATTCCACATAACATAGCTAACTTTTTTTGGGTTACACCCAATTTTAACCGGGCTTGTTTGATATAATCAAGTCTAGGTAGCACCATAATATCATATCATGTCATCGGTTAATAATTTTAAGGATGTCAAGAGTAGCAGTCATTTTAAGAAGAACGTAAAAAAAATGCGACGGCCGGGATTTGAACCCGGGTTACCAGATTGGCAATCTGATGTCCTAGACCAAACTGGACGACCGTCGCCTTTGTGACTCTTATTTAATAAAGGTTATATTAATTATTTGGTAGAGTATAATTTCCTAATAAACATGCAATTCCTATAACATGAGAACAGAAATACGGGTAGAATCTCCAACAAAAATCAAATGAGTCATAATAAATTGTAAATTCTGTCTTTCCTCGTCTATTTGTTGTTGTTCTATAATTCTATCTCGTGAGTCGGTTCTAGAATTTTTTCTGTACCCGTTGGCTTTTTCATTACATTATATTCTTCAAAAAGTGCGTCTAAAGTGTCCTTTTTTACGAAAAATTCCTTCTCTATGAATTCTGTATCGTGATTATCACTATATTCTCGAATAAGGACTTTGAAAACACCCTTTTTAATTTCTCTTACTAAGAAGTCGGCGTTTTCACCTTCATAGTTAAAGTAAGTAACATACTCAGAAATAGGTACTTCCAATTTCCTCCAACTAAAGTCAAAAATTAACTAATATTAGTGTATCAAATTCTAAATGAGAAGGTATATAACCTACAATTATCTGCCCTAATTTTAAAGCTAATGTTTTTAGTCAATTCTTAAATACCTTTCTAACTCACTAAATTTATGCACAAAAAGTATGTTGGAAGACCTCCTATGGTGCTAATTTCCGGATCGTGTATTGACTTTAAAACTGAAAGAGATATTATCATGGAATTAATCGGAGAACTAGAATGGGGCTGTCACTATCAGTCTAAGTTCGAATGCTATTCTGTAGGAAAAACTATGGGATGGGATTTTTTTCATATGTACTTTGAAATTAAACTTATAACTATATTGGCAGAAGTGCATCCAAAAATAGTAAAAGAAGAGGGGAATATTTTAGAACAACAATTTGTGCTTTGGTTAGAAAAGCAATTCAAGAAAATTAAAAAAGATTATCACCTCAAACTTGTTGAAACACCGTACGAACAATCAAAAGGATTTAGGATCGACCCAGAAGTTTATAGAACCGAAGAGAAATTATGGGATCTTCGATAAACTTTTTTGAAGTCGTATCTGTATCAATTGATTATTTCGAAAAGTTAAATTGAATGTCATAGTCGTTTCACACGAATCGGATGTTGATGGAGTTTTTTCTGCTTCAATTGCTTTGATGAGATTCCCCCAATCAAAGGTTTTTTTCACATCGTATGGAAAAGAGAACTTTGTTAGAATATCAGATTTAATTTATAGAGAGGTTATCGAAAAATCTAGTCCGGGTATTGTTATCTTTTGTGATCTTGGTTTAAATGAAGACATGGTGTCGTTAATCGCTGAATTATTTGAGTTTCTAAGGTCCAATTCATGGTCGATCATATGGATCGATCATCATCCGTGGTCTTTAAAGGCTTTAAATATATTTGGTGACAATGAAGACAGAAATAAAAAAGTAATTTTGGACAAATCGGGAAATAAATGTGCATCAGAGTTGATTTTTGAGCATTTGTTAAACAACAATGATAAGGCGAAATATTTGGCATCACTAGCACATACTTCAGATTTCTTATTGAAGGACCAGTTTTTGCCTCCTTTACCAGAACTTATTGTATATTATAAAACAACTCCAAACTTTTATAGTAGACTTGCAAAACTTTGTTCCAAGATTTCTGAGGGAATATTATGGGATACTGAAATGCAAGCAGATTACAGGATATACACTGGACTTAGGGATCAAGCAAAACGCGACTCATGGAAAAAACTACAAGAGAAAGTATTAGAGAATGGTATAAAGATGGCTGTGGTGCCTACAGACCCATATATTCAAACCAGTTTGTTCTCACAAGAAATATTTCAGGAAACCGATTTAGATGTTGTTTTTTTTCTAACAAAAGAGGGAAAGGTCAGTATACGTCGAAGCAATTCTAACTTAAATTGCAATGAAATTGCGGCCGAACTTTTAGAAGGCGGTGGGCACGCCTATGCGGCAGGAGGAAAAATAAGATCTGATCCGCTTAATCTCAATGAAGCAGTTAATGAACTTGAGGATGCAGTTAAAAACTCTTTGAAAAAGAAATCGCAATAAATGAAAATTTATTGTGTTAATGAAACCTCAATATATACATCTTCGGGTATCTTGAGACGCATCAACTGTCTAATTGATCGGTCATCTGCGCCTAAATCAATCACACGCCTATGTACTCTAAGTTCATATTTGTCCCAAGTATTTGTGCCCTGACCACAAGGCGACTTTCTGGTAACTACCCTCATCTTTTTAGTAGGTAGAGGATGTGGTCCCTTCAGTCTTATGCCGTTTTTTTCTCCAATATCTTTAATCTCTGTACAAACATTCTCTAAAGTAAGCAAGTTTGTACTCGTTAGCTTGATTCGTGCTTCTTGGGGCATTTGTAGTCACTTTCACTTTTTATTTGGATCGTATTTTTCGGTGATATTCTTTACGATTCCTGCTGCTATTGTAGTTCCCATGTCTCTTAATGCAAATCTGCCTATTTCTGGAAATTCTTTAAAAGTTTCTATGGCTAGTGGTCTTACTGGTCGAATTTTTACGATTGCAGCATCTCCTGTTTTTAAAAACTTGGGTTTTTCCTCAACTATTCCCCCAGTTTTTGGATCTATTTTCGCGACAAAGTCTGAAATTGTAGCAGCAACTTGAGCTGTATGTGCATGGAGTACAGGAGTATATCCAGGAGCCATGGCAGTTGGATGATGTATTACAATTATCTGAGCCTCAAATTCCTTTGCAACACTAGGCGGACTATCAATATTTCCTATGATATCACCTCTGTGAATGGCCTTTTTGTCTACACCTCTGAGATTGAATCCAATATTATCTCCTGCCTCAGCGTAATCCATTTGAGTATGATGAGTTTCAATAGATTTGATCTCACCAGGAACACCAGATGGCATTACTATTACTTTTTCATTTGTTTTCATTTTACCTGTTTCAACTCTCCCTACAGGCACAGTTCCGACACCAGTAATAGTATAGACATCTTGTACAGGTATTCTTAAAGGCTTGTTAATCGGTTTCTCTGGAGGAGTAAAAGCATCCAAGGCGTCAGCCAAAGTTGGACCTTTATACCAAGGCATATTTTCGGACTTTTTAACTAAATTGTCACCCTTCCAGGCCGATACAGGTATGAAGCTCACTTTAGATGTATTATATCCGACCATCTTTAACATCTTTTCTACAATCTCTTTGACCTCATTATATCTTGCTTCTGCATACCCGACGTCATCCATCTTGTTCAAAGCAACCACAATTTGTCCAACTCCTAGTGTTCTTGATAAAAATGCGTGTTCCCTTGCTTGACCTCCAGGTTCTGTAGCGGCCTCAGTTTCACCGGGTTTAACAGAAACTACAAGGATTGATGCATCAGCTTCCGAAGCTCCGGTAATCATGTTTTTAATAAAGTCTCTATGACCTGGGGCATCGATTAATGTATAAAAGAATTTAGGGGTTTCAAATTTTTGGAATGCCAAATCGATTGTAATACCTCTTTCTCTTTCATCCTTAATGCTATCTAGAACCCAGGCGTACTTGAAAGTATCACCCTTACCAGTTGCTTCAGATTCTTTTGCAAAAGAATCAATTGTTCTTTGATCAATGACACCTAAATCTACCATTAAATGACCAACGGTAGTTGATTTACCATTATCAACATGTCCTGTAACCACCAAATTCATATGTGGTTTTTTACTTGCGCTCATAGAAGATAAAAATCCATCAGGGGTTTATTTGTATTTCGTTATCTTCTTTTTAATAACGTTTTATAACAGACTTAATCGGTCAAAAAAGGACTTGTAGGGAGGGTTTAAGACTATTCATCAAAATGACGGTTATATTCTATCGACATATTTTTGCTAATTATTCAATATCGTAAGAATAACATATCGGGGATGTTAGATTTAACCAATCAGGATTTATCGCCTCAAAGTGCTCCAGATCTGCACAGACCTCATTACTAACTTCTATTGTAAAGGTCTTCTATCCTTACAATATCTGATTCCTCAAAATCGCCCAAGGAAATCTCCAACACTGTAGATGGAGTTTCTAGACTTGATACTCTATGCCTTGCACTTTTTGGTATATAAATAGTGTCACCTTCATGTAAAATCTTTTTTTCATTATCGAGTTCCACTGAAATAGTACCTTTAATTATTTTCCACCATTCTTCTCTTTTGTGGTGATATTGTAGACTCGTTTGAGAATTTGGAGTCAAATATAGTAATTTTACAGTGCATTTTTGGTTTTCAACAAACTTTTCAAACCAACCCCAGGGACGTTCTTCTGTATAAACATCTATCATTATAACTATTAGTATGATTTATCAACCTATTTAAAATTACACAGATTTTATATAATTTTTTCTAGTATTGTCAAAAATATATAAACTTCGATTTAGTTTAATTTCGCTGAATACCTATACAGATTTCATAATGTAAAAGCACGACTATTTTTCGGATAATATCGTTAATATGATAAACAAATTATCTGTTTGATACTAGGGCGTCATCTAATGTATTGAAGCATTGCATAAATAAATTATTGCTGCGTTCATATATCCATTGTGCAAAAACGTCGAAAGTAAAAACCCTCTGGTGCTGAACAGCTATTGGAACATAACCCCCAAATGTAATAACCTGTATTACAACAAAATCTTCATTAACAATTGCCAATTCCTGTTCACCATAATCGCTTTCTTCATCTAATAATCTCGTATACAATATAACTGGTTTACCAGTCTCAGCCACGCTATGAGAAAGATCCTGCAGTTTGTCTTTGAAATTATTAATTATGCAGCTTTCAAATGACAATTGTGTACTTTCTTGGAGACCGGGAACCTTTTTCAAGTACAATAAAATCATCATACAGAATTTATCTACATTAAAGATCATTACATTTGACTTTTTAACTAATGTTTGTTAATCACCATTTCGTGTTGAAAGAATATTAGTTAGATGGATTAATTGTTAAATGGTGATAACGGGTTACTTTAAATCCGAAATTTATTTCTATCTTTGATAATCTTCTCACTTCAGCTTTTGCCTGGGAAATATAGGTGATTTTTGTATTTTAGAGATTTATACTCTTAAGGGTTATTATTACCAAGATAATATATAACTGCGAATGGTTTAGGTTTTAGTGTCAACTCCAACTTATTTCTCCGTCTAATAAAGGACCAAAGAAGACCACCGATCAAATAAAATAAATTAATGAATATAAATACTAATTTCCTTTCCATCGAGGTCTATTTGTTTAGACCTATACTCCTTCTCAGTAATCTCGATAGGAAATTCGATATTTCTAACGCGCACTAGATTTCTCAGATCTGCTTCAAATTTTTGTATTTTGGTTATGTCATCTTTACTAAAATTGGAAATATAAGCAGTATTCAGAATTTTGGTAGGAGAATAACCTAATTCCTTCCTTAATTGTTGTATATTACGTGCCAAATCTTTGATTAATCCTTTTACTATTAGATCTTCGTTTCGATTGGTATTGAGTATCAAAATCAAATTACCCCTTTCTATTGCCGAATATCCATCAATTGGATCAAAATGAATATTCACATCCTCTAAAGAAATCTTTGCGAACTTTCCACTGGTATATTCTAAGTCAATAAAACCTGAAGTTTGTAATTGCTCCAGCACCAATAACTTATCTAGCTGTTCAAATTTGTCGATAACCAGGCCGATATCGCCTTTCACCTCCTTTGCCACAGTCTTTCTGTTTATGGTTATACCAGGATGTATAGGAGCTTTGTTCTTTACTAGGTCATTCAATTTGGTTACATCATTTGTCCATTTTATTTCATTTACAATAATATTCTCTATATTCATTTGATCTTGTAAAAGTTCTAGAACTCCTTCCATGTTGAGAAAGTCAATGTTATCGCTGAAAATATTGATCGATTCCAAAGGCCATCTCCTTTTTAACTTGAGTTTATTTCTTAACGAAAATGACATTGATGTTATTTCTTTAATTTTGTCAAAAGCTAGTTCAATTTTATCGTCAGAAACTTTTTTCAAATAATCTATATTTAGTGATCTATCCATCAGTATTGAATCAGTACGCTTAAAACATGTCTGATACATATACTCAGTAACGAAAGGACATATTGGATGCAATAAAATATCTAATGCAAATAAACAACTTGATAATATTCTGTATACTGTAAATCTACGGTCTCTATTTTCTAAATCATCACTCCAAAGATCGTATCTTATTAGAGGCACATAAGTTTGACTCAAGGAGTTTATAATAAAATCTTCTATCGTATGTGACGCCTCGTGAAATCTGCAACCATCTAGGAGAACGTTCACTTGCATGATTAACTTATTCAATTTTGTTAAAATCCAGACGTCTTGACTCTTTAATGATTTTCTGTCTATATCGAGTGCGGTTTTTTCACTTAACTCTACGTATTGAAACGTATCGTATGACGCATTCTGTTTATAATAGACATGAAGATAATATAATGTGCTCAATACTTGATAGGGTCTGGATATCATTTCTTTAGTGTCAAAGTTTAACGGTTCAATTGGTGACGATTTCCACATAAAGTAAAACCTGACAAGGTCAACTGGATTATCCTTCAGCAAAGAATAGGCGTCTACAACATTTCCTAAACTCTTACTCATCTTATTGCCTTTTTCGTCTAAAACATGACCAGTAAATAAGAACGATTTAAATGGAGATCGTGAAGTATCATGCAAAATCATATTTAACATCAATAAAGTATATGCCCACCCTCTAGTTTGATCAATTCCCTCTGTAAGAAAAGTCGCTGGTATCAAATGTTCAAATTCTTCATTAGACAAAGAAGAATAAGGTGCACTGCCACTATTATGCCAAGTATCTAATACGAATGATTCACGAATCATTTCTCCATGACAATTTAAGCATTCAATCTGAATTTTGTCAATCCATGGCCGGTGTAACTCAAAATTCGGTCCATTAGGGAGGTAAGAAGCTCTTTGAATAATGTCGTTTCTAGAAAACAACCCCTCAGTAGCGGAACAGCTTTTGCACTTCCAAATTGGTAAGGGGGTCCCCCAAACCCTTTCTCTTGATATGCACCATGGAACTTTTTCTTTTATAATTTCAAGGAATCGATTTTTTGGTGGATCATAAAAATATTCAACATTAGATGCTGCTTCTAAAGGTCTATCGCCTAATTTATCTATCATGTAAAAATATTCTTTCCTAGCAAACCAAATTATTTTATGATGAGATCTCCAACATGTTGGATACTTATGTACGAGTTTGCCAATTTTAATAACAGAATTAGTTAATCTCATATCCTCGACCACTTCCATGTCAATATCTCTTACAAACTTGTTTTGATACTTGCCTGCCTCTTCTGTAAAGAATGCTCTATCATCTATTGGAACAAAAATGGGTAACCCTCTCCTTGTGGCTATTTCAAAATCCTCCTCTCCATTAGCAGGAGATAAATGCACAATTCCGCTACCCGTTGTAAAATCAACAAAATCTTCAGCAACGACATAATGTATTTTATTAGTTGAAGAAAGATTACTTAACCCAGGTATGTTACTTAAAAGTGGATGGATGTAACGTTGCCCTTCCAATTCTTCTCCTGTGAAAGTATCAATTATATTATATTCCTTTATTTTTAATTCATTCATTAATGCTTCAAGTCTGTCTTCGGATATAATCCAACTTTCCGTTAAACTATCATAGTTTACATTAACTTTCAAATATTTTGCTTTGGGATTAATGCCTACTAACTCATCAGTGATAAGGGTAAAAGGCATAGTAGTCCACACGACGAGATAAGTATCACTTTTTTCGAGCTTTACCTTGTAGTAGAAAGATGGATCCTCTACCAGTTCATAACTTTGGTTGATCTCTGCATTACTAAGCGAAGTCTGACACGAAGGGCAATATGCTACAACTCTAAACCATTCTTTAAGAACTCCATCCTCAAAGGCTTTTTTTATGTATGTCCATTCTCTCTCTATGTATAGGTCCTTGTAAGTCCAGTATGCATTCTTATAATCAAAAGACATTCCAATTTGGTGATCTACTTCTAGCCACTTCTTGTTGTATTCAACAATTATTTTTTTACAGGTCTCCACAATTGTTTCAATTCCCACTTTATTCAGATTCTCAGATTTATTACCGTGCAGCCCCAATATTTTTTCTGCTTGTAGTTCAACAGGCAGTCCCTGACAATCCCAACCTGCACGAAAGATAATCTTCTTTCTTTGTAGGACCGATTTTCTGTACCAAAGATCTTTTATTATTCTGCCTCTAATATGACCTAGGTGTGGCTCGCCATTCATTGTTGGTGGTCCTTCAATAAAGCCTATAGTTGTCGAAAAATTATCTTGATTAGCGATAAAATCCTTTATTTTATTCTCAATTTTAGTATCATTATAGTAGTTTTTAATCTTGTTTTCGATCTCTTTTAGGTCCAACTTACCCCCTAAATTCATATAACAAGTGAATCCATCTCAACAACCACTCTTATATTTTTGGAAAATGCAACCATTATTTTGTATTAATAAGTAAAGATGAAATAGTCGTAGAACAATACATAAAAGTCAAAATCAATCTAATTCGGGGCATAAAGTGTAGCCCGCATTGTAATTAATAGAATTGCTCGCTTTAAATTAAATTTATTTATATTTTAATTAAACATAAGATTATATTAAAAAAGTAAACCACATACATCATGAATAGTTTTGACCAAATTGGTTCCGGTAAAAATCCCCCAGCCAACATTAACGTTGTTATCGAAATTCCACAAAATAGTAATATTAAGTACGAAGTGGATGCTGAATCCGGAATTCTTTTCGTAGACAGAAAGTTGCATACATCAATGGTATATCCTTTTAACTATGGATTTATCCCCAATACTAGAGAAGAAGATGGAGATCCAATTGATATCTTGGTAATGAGTAACGATGCTTTTTCTCCATTATCAGTTGTCAGGTCAAAGCCAATTGGTGTTTTAATCATGGAGGACGAAGAAGGACAAGATTCCAAAATAATCGCAGTACCAAATGAAAAAGTCGATTATGACTATTCTAAGTTCACAGAAATAGATCAACTTGATAATAGAATACTTGACAAGATAAAGCATTTCTTTGAGCATTACAAGGAGCTAGAAAAGGGAAAATTTGTAAAAGTGAGGGGATGGGAAAATAGTAAGTCAGCAGAACGAATTATAATAGAGGGGATAGAGAGATTCAGTAAGAAATAGTCATAATGCCTTAAACTGTTCACTCCAACGCAAATAGGCCCGGATCATATCTGGGCTCACGCTTGGTTTTCTCACCTTAAACATTTCTTTAAAATCAGTCAAATTAAGTTCCCTAGGTAGTATAGTATCATCAGTTGGTTCTCCTTTTTCGAAGAGTTCGTTCACAACCTTTAGTTGTGCAGATTGACAAATATCTTTGATATCGCTTGCACTATAAGATTCAGAAAGTTTCGCTAGATCATCTACTTTGACGGAGGTATCTTGAGCTAACTTCGCGGTATATTGCCTAAAAAGATTTTTACGTGATGCCATATCTGGAAGAGTAACATAAATACGCTTTTGAAATCGCCTCAAAAAGCCAGATTCCAAACTCCACGGCTTATTTGTCGCACCAATCACATAAAGAAAAGAATCCTTTGATTTACCATTGACTCCATCCATTTCTGTCAAAAATTGGTTTTTTACTCGGACTTCTCCCCCTACCTCTCCATTACGTGTGCCAAGTAGCGAATCAATTTCGTCAATAAACAATAAGATCGGGATTCGTTCCTTCTCATGAAGAGCTCTAGCAAACGTGAATAGCTTTGATATGTTCTTTTCTGCTTCACCTAACCATTTACTCATCATTGATGCTGCATCGATATTGATAAAATAGCCATGAATCTCGGCTGCGGCTGCGGCTGCTAGCAACGTTTTGCCACATCCAGGAGGTCCGAAAAGCAATATTCCACGGGGCCATCCCAAAGGAAATAAATCAGCCCTTTTTGTAGGATATACTATAGATTCTCTAATTGCCCTCTTCGCATCTTCTAAACCAATTACTTCACTCCAAGTTACCTTAGGTTTTTCCTTTAGTATGAGATTTTCAAGCTCCTTACTTAATTCCTGGACTGTACTTGTATTTTGAGACTGCGGATTATCTCTCAAGGCATTTTTTATATTATGATTATTATTAACAGACGGGTTGTTTATTTTGTGGGGGACTGTCGTGCTAATAAGTTTAGAATTAATAGAGGTTGAATGAGCACCATTTGCTAAAGGATCCTTTAAATCAGCGACAGAATAATTTGGCCTTCTGTCTTCTTCTAAAAGCCCGTTAGCCATTTGTATAGCCTTTATTCTGTTTTGATATGCACTTGCTCTTTCTAAATAAACTCTATTAAGCTTGTATTCTGGATAAATCTGAACTAATTTTATTAATGCTTCGCTAGCTCGCTGGTATGAGTTAATTGCAGATGAATGTGACCCCTGAGAATCTAGCTTTATAGCTTCGGCTGCAAACTTACTTGCAGTATTCTCTAATTCCTGTGGTGCAAGTGTCATAGTACTGTGTTCTCAATTATGATTGTGAGAATGTTTGAAAGAACACAAAGTAAATAGATTTCATCCAAAGGATAAAAAAATATAGACCTATTCGCGAACACACAATGAAAATACTTTCTTTTTTTTTAATTAATAATTGAAAAATATTGACTATGACACTTACTACCCCGCCAAGTAAGGTACCCCATTGGTGTCTAATGAAAATTTTTTCAACAACGAAATACTTGGAGGATTAGAAGAATTAGGATTATCAAAATATGAGGCATCAGCTTATTTAGGGCTATTGGGTAAAGGAATGATTTCTGCCACAGAGTTAGCATTTTGTTCAGATTTGCCTAGAACAAAGATTTATTTTATATTGAAGAAATTGGAAAAAAAAAATTTGGTATTTATAAATAACCAAAAGCCACTAATGTTTAGAGCTCTTCCCCCTAAAGATTCGTTCAATAAGATGTTAGATAAATATGAGAAGAAAGTCAAGGAGCTTAAGGATATTGTTAATTTACTGCAACG
This sequence comes from Candidatus Nitrosocosmicus sp., assembly GCA_031177355.1. Taxonomy (GTDB): domain Archaea; phylum Thermoproteota; class Nitrososphaeria; order Nitrososphaerales; family Nitrososphaeraceae; genus Nitrosocosmicus. Next base: position 17,666 of record JAPSGR010000013.1, read on the forward strand.
AATTAGTGAAGAGGGGCTCAAGAAAAAGGGTTTGGAAGAGCACAGGTATTTGATACTCAATCAAATGTATACAGATAAAAAAATTATCGAACTCATAAAGACGGCTCGTGAGACTATCAATATTACAATAAATTCATGGGGAACTATACTTTTAAAATCTGTTAAGGATGAAATACTAAAGGCATTAATTAGAGGGGTAAAGGTTAAAATTTTATTTGATAATAGTTCTGATGCTGATTCTATAATCTTACCAAACGGTGTCGATAAGAAAAAGGCTATAATAAGTACAAACATGTTCATTTATGATAACGATATAGCAATCATAATCAATAACGATGGAACCAAATCGGCTTATTTTGATTCACATGAAATATTCAAAACAGTTTTGAGTAACCATTTTAATTACGTCTGGCAATTAGAAAACAACGCTAAAATAAAAGGTACTCAAATTGAATCGTTAAGCATCTAGTCGCTGATTTTATCGTAATCCTTCATAACTCGCGGTAGTTCGAATAATAAATCTGAAGCAATCATATGTAAACCTAATTTGTTAAATAGATTGAGACCGGCCATACCATTAAAAAACAATCCCAGTAAGCACGCATGAATTGGCTTGTACTTTGTCAGATATCCGGCTACCAGCCCAGAAAGAACATCTCCTGTGCCACCAACGGTGAGTGACGGAGTACTTCTTGGAATCACATAAACCTGATCACCATCAGTGACAATATTCCAGAATCCTTTTAATATGACAGTAAGACCATACTCCTTTGCCACTCTTTTGACGAGTTTTATTTGTTGCTCAAGATCACCGGATGGAAGTTCCCCAAACATTCTTTTAAATTCGCCAGCATGGGGTGTTACGACGGTTTTGGTATAGACTATTTTTTGTAGCACCTCAGGGATCAAAGCACCCGCATCTAAGAGTAACTGGACATCCTGTTGAATTAACCCAGTAATCAATGATAATAACGCTTGAGATTTTGAAAAACTTAAGCCCATACCAACCGCCGCAGCATCTATTTTTTTTGGGACAGAATTCAAAAGTCTTCTAACCGCACCATTCGTTAATTTATCATCAGCAAATGGGATGAAAATTAGATCCGGGGAAAATATTCTTGAAGATGCCAGATTAATTTTTGGAATTGCAGTGTAGACCAGATCAGTACCGCTTCTTAAGGCGGCCATGGAAGATAGCAATGGAGCGCCATGGTATAATCGGCTGCCGCCAACAATAAGAGTTATTCCATTTTCGCCTTTTCTCGAAAGTTTACGACGAGGAAGAATAATTTTTTGAATTAAATTCCGGTCCACGCTAGCATACGTTTCCATTACGAATTGTTATAGACGTTCTTTACATAATAACTAGTTGTTGTTTGAATAAATAAAAATAGGAGTTTAGTTGTATTGAACTTATAGAACGTGTTACACTGTACGAAGAGTAGGGAAAAAGAATTACAAGGTGAACATTTTGTTATAGAATCAATCGTACCTCCAGAAATTGATACTCACTTTCAACTATATGGAAAACACATGTGGGAAGTTAACTATACTGAAAAATGCCCCAGGTGCGAAAAACGGATAGACGAATTTGGCTATTGTGCTTGTAACGGTTTCGTCGAATAGCAAAAGTCAAACTCAAACCGACAGACAATTGATAAAGTATAACAAGATAGGATCTACCCAACAATAAAGGTCGAAAATAATTATATACCAGGTAGAATACAAAATATATATATGAGTAACGAAGTCGTGGGCGCTGTAACCTATGAGTGTATGTCATGTGGAACCAATGTAACCGCCGAGGAATTATCATATCTACCAGAAATAAAATGTATCTGTGGGTTTAGAGTCTTCAGAAAAGTAAGGCAGCCGATAATAAAACAATTAAAAGCGATTTAAGTGAAAATAAGATGTCCCGATTGTAAGAGTGCGGCAGAACTTTCAGACAATTTCTCCGAAGTTAGATGCAAGAATTGTGGTTTTGATATGACTTACGGCGAGTATGTAAAGTATATCGCTTATAAGGATCCTAGATATTCAGATGTTCTTAGTGATTATAAGTGATAATAAATAAAGTTATAATTTATTAACAAAATTCACTTGATTCCTAAATTTGAAACCAAATAATGATGTGGGCAAAGAGGAGTATTTTTGGGCTAAAGACAGAATGCCCATCTTAAGTAAAATAATAAAGAAATATTCCAATAACCAAATCTTGAGTGATATTAATATAGGAATGTGCTTACATATCACAAAGGAGACGTCCGTATTGGTGATGGGTCTCTCGGGTGCCGGTGCAAACATTAAACTTTGTGCTGCCAATCCTTTATCGACAAAAGATTCGATAAGAGATTTTTTGGTTCGTTCCAATATCAAAGTATTTGCAAACAAATCTACTGAGATTGATTCATTTTATTCAAATATGGACAAGGTACTTGACATAAAACCCAAGATAATAGTAGACGATGGAGGAGAGTTACATAAGAAAGCCACTGCTAGAAATTTGTCCTCGGTAGGTGGGACAGAAGAAACTACATCAGGAGTAAATAGACTCAAGACACTAAGTCAAGAAGGCCGTTTATCATATCCTGTCATTGCCGTGAATGAATCTATAGCTAAGCAATTACTGGATAATAGATTTGGGACTGGGCAGAGTACTATTGAAGGAATTATCAATGTAACAGGTGTTATTTTAGCAGGTAAAAAAATCGTGATTTGCGGCTATGGTTGGGTTGGTAAAGGGGTTGCAAAATGTGCTAAAGGCATGGGAGCCAAAGTAACATTAACAGAAGTAGATCCGATACGAGCAATTGAAGCTTTTTTTGATGGGTATGAAGTAAAAGTACTGGAGAAGGTATTACCTGAGAACGATATTTTTATAACATGTACTGGTCAAACTGATGTAATAGGTAGAGATCATTTTGACAAGCTAAAAGACGGAGCAATATTATGTAACGCTGGCCACTTTGATGTGGAGGTTGATGTTAATTATTTGAAAAGTCTTGATCCCAATCACTATGAGGTCAAAGATAAGGTTACCTGCTACGAAATTGGAAATTCCCGAAGCAAGAAGCGGATATATGTGCTATCCGAAGGAAGAGTTATTAATCTGGTTGGAGCTGAAGGGAATTCACCTGAAGTAATGGATATTTCATTTTCTAACCAGTTCTTGGCAATCGTTTATTTGCTCAAAAATGGATATAGATTATCGCATAAAGTATACAAACCCCCAAAGAAATTAGATACCAAGATCGCCCGTTTAGTTCTAGACGCATACGGGTTAAAAATTGACACCTTGACTTCAAAACAAGCAGCATACTTTACACAATAACTTATTTGATTTGTTACAAATCAATATGTTATACAACCTTACCTCTACCTTTTTTTAGAATCAGTGTCTTTTGTTTATGATAAAGTATCTCCAGAATACAGAATACAGAATACAAAATAAAATTACAAGATACAGAAGCTAATCTTTTCTCTGTTTGTCCGAGTCTAAGTATAGGTAATGTGAAGCAAAAACCAGTTGCATTTAATATATGCAGACAAGTTCTCTTTTAAGCAACAACGGCTGCTGAGGTTTGTTTCACTTAAAACAAGACATTATTGTTTGTTGCATTATTACCCTCCCAATTCTCTTTCACATATTTTCGAAAATCATAATGAATCCTTTGCAACCATAATTACAAGCTTTAGATTTTTCTCCTAATTACTAACAAGTTGCCGCACTCTTTGCAGAATTCCATACTGTTTGTAAAGAATAATTTACATATACTACAGTATTTCATTGTAGTTCTCATAGTAAAATTTTTTTTTCCAGGTATTTCTGTTTTTAAGCAGAGATGCTTTGCTAGGTTCACCAACGAAAAATCTGTAGATAATATTGGGATATTGAGCTGCAGTCCCAAAGCGATAACAGAGCAATCTGCTAAAGAAAGTCTTTTTTGACCAACTTCGATCTCTTTTTTTCTTACTTTAGAAATGTTATCTTTTGAGGCATCAATTAAACGAACTTTTCCCAATGTTAATAAAAGATCTAGTGCATCGATATTTTTTTTTATATGCTTAATTTCGTCATATATTTCAGGTGTAATAAAATAAATGTAATCAAAAGTTGATTGATAGGGTATTCCAATATAAAAGATATTAGAATCAGTTGCAAATTTTTTAGGCGAAACCAAGTTTGGTCAATTGCCTTACATTATTTTTATTGAATCTAATAAATAAGGCATCATCTTTGTATTTTATGATCTCAATAGATCTGTTCTTTGGTATTTCTTGAGTGATTTGACCGTCCATGATTAGTTGCGTATCGTGATTTGCGCTTACTTTAAGAATATTTAAAGGTGAGACAAAAGATGGCATTCTATTAACTGAACCAATTGGAGTAATTAGAACACAATCTAAATGTTCATGAAGGATAGGCCCGTTGTTTGAAAGGGAGTGACCAGTCGAACCTGTGGGAGTCGAGATTATTACCCCGTCCATTTTTTGACTCAAAATGCTATCGTTTATAGACAAGCTAAAAATCGGGGTCTTGTCAAGTTCGGATCGCATTAATACGAAATCGTTAAGGACAGGTACTGTACTTTGATTTTCAAAATGCGCTATTATCCGTGTCCGTTTGTCTAAAATAAATTCTCCGTTCAGTAGAGGTTCTATGATGTTGCAGACCGAATTCTTTCCGACTTCCGAAAGAATTCCGCGAGTACCTCCAGCATTAATACATAGGACAGGCACCTCTGGAGGTAACGTTCTAAATGCCTTTATAGTTGTACCATCTCCCCCTATAGCTATTGCTAGATCAATTTTGCTCTTTGGCATAGGATTCGAATTATCGAATTTTTCTCTTTTGAATTCTAGTATCTCAACTCCCTTTCTAATCATTTTGTCTTTCAATAAGAGAGAAACCTCCTCGGATTCCTCGTTGTTCCGTTTTGTAAAGAAGGCAACGAGACGAATTCTATTGTTCAAACGTTTAATGTTAATTAACACGGGTATATTTTTTTACTCTTTATCTTAATCTGGCCGGTTTTTCTGGATTTTGATAGAATAATCTACTGATACTATACCTTTATTTATTCGGCATTTGATGTATATTTAAAAAGCATTTGAGGATTGAGAATTAATTTGATTTCATAGGAGATATACGCTCAGAGATAGCTATCTGACTGACCTTCTACCCGAGTAGAAAGAGATCGTTGGGACATACACATTCAGATATAACCTCCTGTTGCTAAATATTATCCGACATTATTATTATATACGTAAAAAATTATAACTTTTCGTGATAGTTTAATACAATAATGTTCTGTTCTCATTAAGAGTTAAGTTGAAATTGAAGGATTGGTCAAATGAATTTGAAATCAGATACAGGATTATTTATTGTACGGTAGAAAAATTTTAGATTGATTTTAAACAGGCTATACATAAAAGGTTAGACGATGAACTAAGGGACTAATAATGAAAAGATTTTGTTTGCCTTTATTCTAATGCTAACAGGTATTTGAGGTGTAAAAGTAATATCAAAGCCGATGATGAGCACAAGTCGTAAATTTATAATTAAAATTACATTTATATTAGAAAAATAAGGCCTTTAAAAATTAACAAATAGGGCCGATAGCTCAGCTTGGTGGAGCGTTCGACTGATAATCGAAAGGCCGAGGGTTCAAATCCCTTTCGGCCCATAATATAACAAGAGATTCATTTAAATTAATAGACTCAACTATACAGAAAACGTGTTATTCTAATTAGCCGAATTGATACCTCCTCCTTGGGCTTAGTTCAAACATTTTTTATAATTCACAAATAAAATGTAAATTGGAAAATAAGTACGTGATGAATTAATTAATTATCCTAACTTTAGTTACCTTATTTCGATTAACTCGTTCAGATTGAAAGAACTTTCTTCCTATGTCACATGATTCAATCAAAAATTTTTTTATCTTTAAGTTTTCCAACATAATTTCTTATGAACGGCTTTACTGTGCTAGGAGATTTTGAGAGCATATCAAAGACATTTACAATAGCAAATGGTGAGGAATGACCCAACTTTTTTTCGCCCTTAGAAATTTAAGGATTTCCGAACTATAGTCTTACCATTTATTAGAAATTCCGACAAAATTAAAGTATTAAATTTAACTATTATTATTTTCGCACGGATGTATAATCTATCTGTTGTTGATTTTGCATCTTTTTTTTATGTTCTTACTACATTTTAGATTGGTCACCTTCAAAGGAATAAAACTAATTTGACCAGAAATCTCAAATAACATGAGAAATCGATTTAGTAAAAGTATGTACTATAATATGTGCTTCTCAGATATGATTTCGGCCTAAGAACCAGACTATAACAGGTGATAACCTGGTGGAGTTGAATCTAATTTTATATTATATAATTACCTTTATATTTTGATAAAATTAGTAAATCTTCGATATTTAGTTTAAGAATTTAAAAAAAGCAAGTCGTAATTTTCTAACTAATTATTTCAAAAGAATAATGGAAAAAAAGGATATGGTATTACCGAATAAAGAACTTTTGGTACTATAACGTATTATTCAGCATTTGGTTTATTACATCGTCGAAAACCTCTAAAGGTTGAGCTCCTTCAATGGCAGCAATCCTTGTAGAGTTTTCTTTGAGAATTAGAAAAGTGGGAGTACTTGCTAACCCCAAATTCTTGGCAAACATGTCATTTTCAACTACTAGGGGATTATGTTTATGAGAATCTAAACATTCTGTAAATGCAGAAATATTATCTATATTTGTATTTCTAGCAAAATCTATTAAACTCTCACGTGTGATCCACCCAGTATTTTCACCCCTTGAATTCCTATATACTTCATCATGAAATTCCCAATACTTGTTTTGATCTGCTGCACAATACGATGCCTCGGCTCCAAGCGTGGAAAGTTTATCTTGAGGTAGGTCATTAATAACGAGGTCCTTAAAGCCAAATCTAACAATACCTGAATCAACATATTTGGAAATCAAATCATCTTTAGTCTCTTGGTTGAATCGCGCACAAAAAGGACATTGGTAATCTCCAAACTCGATAATATTTATTGTGGCATTATCGCTCCCAATTGCTTTTGCTCCAGGAATGACAGGTGTCGTCAAATTAGATATTATTTGTTGAATATTTTCAGGGCCAGATGATGACGACGATGAATCGTTATTATTCCCAAAATTAGAAAAAGCCGTTATTGATCCACCTATTAAAAGTGCACCAAATAAGATTGCCATAATTGTAACTTTACGATAACTAGTTTTATTTCCTCGTGGCTTTCTGTTTCTATGCTTCAATTTATAACAATAAATAAAATGTCGATCCGTTATTTAAAATAAATATTTTTGAAATTTCAAATTGTTGGCCTCTAAATTCCTAATTTAATTTAGATAAAATTAATTGGTATGCCTTTTCTGCCTGATCTTTTTTGGGTAGTTGAACAAAAAAAACATTACTTTGGGAAGATTCATGCGGAGTTATTCCCAGCATACCAGATGAAGCCAAAAATTTAAAAAAATCCGTAGTCTCATTTGCATATAGAAGAAAATCAAATTCCAAATTCGTCCTTAGAAAATTTATATTAAGATTCACAAAAACATGATGTCCATCATCATAAATATTCAGATTAGTATCGATCAAATTTGACTTTCCGTAAGACTCTCTCATTATGGATTCAAATAACTGCGTTTCAACCAACAAGCATGGGACCTTAGTTTGGTTATAACTTATCAGAGAGTAGCCAAATTTATGGACATTTGCAATGAAATCCTCAAGTGTATTTAAATCTCTATTCAATTAGCTTATTACAAAGACGATCAACTATGCATATTAATATTTTACCTTGTCAAGATAAGATCATTAAAATGCATTTGACTAACTACGATTAACATAATTGAATAGATTTAGCTAGCAACATAGCTTTTTGAGGATCTTCTGAACTGAATTCATCGCTGTCATATTTTTTACTAAAATATAGAAGATCTGCAAGCTTCCATTTATCAATGGTTACAAATGTAGTACCATTTTTTTTGATGGTAGTTATGTTCGTAGTCAGGATAACAAGTTTATCAACTACAGAATTTCTTTTTGTGCTCTTTACTATCTTATCAAAATTTTTATTTTTATCTGAATCTACCGCAATCGATATACCAACCTTCTTTCCCATTTGGTCATTGTATACTGCGTCTAAAAATTCTCCGTCAAGGTTTTCTTCATATTTCTTCACGGTTCCTAACTCCTCAAAATAATTAATCAAATTTTTAACAGCGTTACGGACATTTGATTCTACAACATCTTTGTCTATAGAAATTTTTCTCATCTTTATAAAATCTGAAATTGGGATGCCCATAATGCTCCCTCTTAATCTAAGTCCGGGATAGACATTCTTGATAGTTTCTTCTATTGACTGCTCGTCAATGCTTTGAGATTTCTTGTGTGCCGCCACTTCAAAAGCATGATACAGAACATTTAAGATAGATCTAATGTTTCTAAAATCAGGAAATTCATCATATATTATACGAATCTTTGCTGATAAATCTTTTTTTTCCTGTCCGGTTAACTCACCATTATAATGAAGCACATACTGTAAAACAATATCGTTAATTTCATCAAATGAGTTGGAACCCGCTAAGTCAATCTTGTAATTAGCTTTTTCCAAACGATCAAATAGCGAAGGACTAATTTTGGAAATTTCGGCATAATATGAAGGGGTTGTTATTATCATCAATATAGCATATGGAATGTGTGAATTAATTAAACCCTTTAAGTACTCTAACGAACTTGGATTGGTATCAAATTCGTCAATTTGGAAAATGGTAACTTTGTTAAATAATTTGAAATTTATCTTTGCCATGGTGGTAAGCACCATCGTAAGGTTCTCAAAGGTTTTTAAATCAGAATAGTTAAGAGTACCCGTTCTTATCATTTCAGTTATCAAATGTATCTCAATTTTGGTAAAATCCTTAGACATTAGTTCAATCAAATGTTCATAAGACAAACTCATTTTCTTTTGTGCCATTTGCTCCAACTTTTCGGAAACAGAATTACCATTCATTGCATCGAAAAATCCATACTTGATTATTTTCTTTACAAGCTTTGGGTTGTGTGTAAAGTTTTCCCTAAGATAGTCAAGAATTTTACTTTTTACAGAATCATAATAGTCTTTTCCAAATCCAGAAACTATTGAGTGAAAAAAATTATCTATATCTCTGGGCTGAACCTGAGTGAGGTCTGTATAAGAGATAATCGATTTTTCCTGAAATTCATTTAGAGTTTTCATGTGCAACGTTAAATGAGTTTTACCGGAACCAACATCTTGAATCATTGTGATTATTTTAAACAAATCCTCATTGTAGAGATTCTGATTGCTCAACTTTCCGCTCAAGTCATCAAGACAGCACTTTATTGAATTCAAAACATTATTATGTCTTTTACCTCCTAGAATGCGTGCGTTATAGACAGTAGGCGTAGGGCTGCTAGGAAAAGGATTTGTATTTAGATTATATGGAGTCAACAAATACACCTCACAAAGCCGTGAATTATTCCTCTTAATACTACCCCTTCATAACCTCCGGATGATAGCTCATATTTTTCTGGATATGTTTCTATTAATTCTGCTACGAGTGAATAAAACTCTGTGTTCGTTAAATCGCATCTTCCACACAATTCTTCCTTGATAGACGATAGTTCCAACCATCCGATTGATGAGGATTTCTCAGCGATTATCAAATCGAATTGTTCCTTAAAATCGTCAAGTGTGATACTATTTTTATTGTCATCTATTAGAGCGGTATCGCCCTTTAGTGAGCTAATCTTTTCTTCTATGCGAATAAAAGAACTTTTTACTTCGGCAAGTTCGCAATCAATTTTTTCAACATATTTGAAAATGCTATCTGAATAGTTGTTTAGCTTACTTTGAATACCTAGTATAGATTCATATAAGTACCTAAATTTGATATCTGAAGAAAGCAGGTATTCGAGGTAAAATTTTTTACCCCAACAATAAATATAAGTTCCTTTTTTTGATACACTAATTTTGTCCTGTGAAACCAAATTGTTCAAATCATCTTCAAAGGTTTCCTCGGAAAACATTTTCCTCAACTCGGATTTTTTAATTCCAACCGATCCAAAAGAATTAATAGCTTCATAAATTATATCTATGTTGGACATATACACCAAAGTATTAAAAAAAGTTAAAAAAAAGATAGTGAAAAAAAAATAATATTCTTGTAAAAAAAAATAAACAATTATAAGATTTATTTATTAAAGATATATTCCATGGGAATGATGATACTTTTATCTGATTTAGACCATGATGATAGCACTAGGGTATCTGACCTTATTCTAAACTAAAAATTTTAAGTTAGGTGAACATATAAATTAATAAGGAAAGTTTTAGGTATAGGTTTATCGATCAATTGTCCAATGATGAATACAACTATAAAGACAACGTTGGAGTTGATGAGGTAACTAAAAGAACCAACAAATTGCTTCATGACTTCAAGGAAAATTATGTAAGAAATAACAATAGTGATTTTGTCAACGATGCTATAACCAACATGGTTGTTTGTTGTAAAACATACGAGAAAATATTTGAAGGCTTTATCATCGTCTCACAAATTAATAAAATGCCCCAAGAATTAATCGAGGGATTTGTTAAGTGGTCCACGGGTCAACTCGAGGATCTAAAAGAGAAAATTGAAGAAATTGATAAAAAGAGAGATATGCGCTAAGAATGGTGGGGATAATGATTTTTTGAATATCGAATAAGTTAAATTCAGGCAAAGGGTCATTAACATTGAATATTAGTGTCTTTGAGTGGTCGTCTCGAGTCTTCAACTATTAAAAATTATATTGAGGTATCAAAACCACGAATTGTAATAGTTCTTGTTATTACAGCTGTTACCTCAATGCTTGCTGCGACCAGATTCGATGGCACTCCAGATTCTGCATGGGATATTTCATTTTGGAAGTTATTTTTTTTGATAATATGCGGATCAATGTCCTCAATGGGGGCCAGTGCGATTAACCAATTCTATGATAAGAACATCGATAACCTGATGGTAAGAACTTCCAAAAGACCCATACCGTCGGGAAGGTTAAAGGCAAATAATGTACTTATCTATGGAATGAGCCTCAGTGCAGCATCAGTAGTCCTTGCCTGGTTCAGTTTAAATCCAATGGCCACTTTTATGATAGCACTAGGAATTTTCTTTTATGTAGTGATTTACACGTTGATTCTAAAGAGGAGGAATGTGTGGAATATAGTAATTGGAGGCTTTGCAGGAAGTGCTGCTTCGATGGCGGGATGGGCAGTTACTACCAATAGCATGGACTTGCTTGGGTTCTTAGTTGGATGGATAGTATTTATGTGGACCCCTCCTCATTTTTGGTGCCTAGCTATAAAAACAAGAGAAGAGTACTCAAAGGCTAAAGTTCCTATGTTACCAGTGATTTATGGAGACAAGGTAACTGCAAAATATATTTTTATAAATTCGCTTATCCTGATCCCATATTCGATATCATTGTATTTCTTTGGATTAGGCATCTTGTATTTGGTATCCGCTGCAGTGTCGGGTACGCTTATGACTATATACCATTATAAATTATTACAGAACCCTAACCCAGAATTTGCATGGAAGGCTTACAAAGTAACGGCCCCGTATTTGGTAATTGTCTTTGTAGCGATTGCCCTTGACTCTCTCTGGTATTTCAAATTATAGACTAAACTTATAGAGAGTTAATTTGCCAATTCTATGCGTTTTTTGTCTTTTGTAACCCATGTAACTCGGATAAGCCCATAAATTTCTAAATCAAGTAAAACCTTATTCAATTCATCGTCAGGTATACTAATATCATCTTTAGACAGTGAATTGATTAAATCCTGGTCTGTGGTGACTCCTCCTAATTGTTTTACCTTTTCAAAAATTACATTTCTTATGGGATAATTCATCAAGTATAATCAAACACCTGATCTATTATAGATACTTATACCTATCAATTCTTAACCGTAAAATATTTTGTCATGGAATTTTGGAATTGCAGTAGTTAATTTTTTCTCTATAGACGAATACCAATTGTGGACATCATTAGTAATCGAGGGTTTCAATGTGTTTAATGCTTCTTCAAAATCGATATTGAAAACCATATCCGAATTCTTATGAATAGCATTTATAGCAGCTATCCTACATAAAGCCATCAGATCCGCTCCACTAAAGCCTTTCGTTAGTGAAGAAATTTTGTTCAAATCAACATCGGAGGAAATGGGCATCGAAGAAGTTATTTTCAAAAGAATATCATATCTAGACAATTCATCTGGAGGATTGACAAAAATGATGAGGTCAAATCTGCCCGGCCTCAGTAAAGATGTGTCCAGGAGGTCTGGTCTGCTTGTAATTCCGATTACAATAACGCCAAAATTACCTGAATCATCCATTTCTGATAAAATTTGAGATAATACACGTTCGTTTCCTGACATATCATCGTAAGTTCGGGGTCGACCTAGTGAATCCAACTCATCAAAGACTACAATGCAAGGAGATGAAGAACGAGCCTTTCTAAAGATTTCCCGTATGGCTTTTTCTGACTCCCCTACCCATTTGGACAAAACTTCTGGTCCTCGAACGAAGATCATGTTCATTGAACCTTCATTTGCAAAAGATTTTGCAAGTAATGTTTTTCCACATCCTGAAGGACCAAATATCAATGCCCCTTTAGCAGGCTTTATACCCATTTTCAAAAATTTCTCAGGCGAGATTATCGGAGATAATAGATTTTCTTTTAGTAAACTCTTTTCTTTAACCAAGCCGCCAACTTCATCCCACGTTATATTAGTTGGCTCTACATAGAATTCCCTTAGGGCAGTAGGAATGATGTCTTTCATTGCATTCATAAAATCATTTTGATTTATGCGTATACTGTTTAAGATTTCAGCGGGCACCTGACTTTGGTTCTCTAAATCAAAATCAGTAAGCGTTCGTCGGATAGATTTCATTGCAGCTTCCCTAGAAAGGGCTTTGATATCAGCTCCTGTATAGCCATTAAGTAGTTTTGCTAAGTCTCTTAATTGTACATCTGAATCAAGGGGCATCTCATGAGTATGAATCTTGAGAATTTCATACCTACCATCTACATTATGGATTCCTATCTCTATTTCTCTATCAAACCTGCCTGGTCGCCTTAAAGCAGGATCCAAACTATCTGGTCTATTGGTAGCACCCAATACGACAACATTTCCCCGATCGGACATTCCGTCCATAAGTGCCAACAATTGTGCTACGACTCTTTTTTCGACGTCTCCAAATGTATCTTCCCTTTTTGGAGCTATAGCATCGATCTCATCAATAAATATAATACTAGGGGCTGATTCTTTGGCCTTCTGGAAAATTTCTCTTAATTTGCTCTCAGTTTCTCCATAATACTTGTTCACTATCTCAGGTCCATTAATTATATAGAAATTCGCCTTCGACTCTGCGGCCAAAGCCTTTGCGATTAATGTCTTTCCACAGCCAGGGGGGCCAAACAGTAGAATCCCTTTATGTGGTTCTATTCCGATTTTTGAGAACACTTCGGGGTGTCTCAGAGGGAGTTCAACTATTTCTCTGAGTCGGGTTATCTGGTTTTTCAATCCCCCTATCTGCTCATAGGTCACATGATGATCCGCATGGTATGTTTTTTCAATGCCGATCTTTATTGTAATTTTAGTAGATTTTGTAATTTTAACCACATCCTTGGGAATCGTATTTTGGACTTTAAACTCCAAAGATGTCCCTAAAAAGTTGAGCAAGAATTGCTCTCCTTTCATTACAGGGTATCCATCAAACCGGTTATTTAAATAAAGAATAAATTCGTCAGAGAAATTTTTTGATGTATTACAAGCCAATACTATCTTTTCAGCAGATTTAGGATCAGATTTTTTTACTATTACAAAATCATTCAAACTAACGCCAGCATTCTGTCTAGTTTGTCCATCGATGTGAATATAGCTATTTTTTTTATTTTTATCCTCAAAACTATAAGCTGATACGGCTGCTACCTTCTTGCCAGCTATTTCAATTACATCCCCGTCTCTAATTCCAAGCTTGGCCATGGTAAAACTATCAAGAATGGCTCTTTTCTTACCGACGTCTTTTATTCTACATTCGGCCACCTTCATTTTAACGGTATTTGTTTTACGCAGAGTGGTTTTAGATTTGTCTTTTTTTTTCAATTGGAACTCAAAAACATACGAGTTAGGTTATTTCATCTTAACTGATTGTCGGCTTATGTTAATTACCTGCATTTCTCCAGCGCCATCGACATTCTTAATCGACATTTCTAGTTTTTCCATTTCCCCCTCCGCATCATCTAATAAAAAATCACCCACCAAAGCATTCAAACCGAAAGCAATAGGCTCTTTTGCGTGTGCTTTCAGTTCCATTCCTTCAGGGACATTATTTTTTATCCTATCAGCTAAAACTTCAATGTCGGTTTCCGAATCAGCTGGTAGTATTTTTATACGAGCAACTAGTCGGGCCATTCCTTACGGTCCCTCGAATCCGCATCCTACACACTTGTAGGATCTAGCAAATTCTCTACAGCTTTGACATCGCCAGATAATAACATACCCGCAATTTGGGCAATAAAATCTAACACAGGCATCATTAGGCATAATAGGCCTGTTACAAGAAGTGCAAACAGGTAATTGTAACTGCTTTGACATATCTCTTGAAAAGATAAGTACCGCATTTATATCTTGCTTAGGTCTTTAATTAACTTTCTATACTCATTTCCCATGAAGGTATATATCAGATTCAATGTCGTTTTGGTATTCAGAAATTGTTTTAAGGAAAAGGAATGAAAATCAAAATCTCCAGTTTCCGAGATATTATCAAGAGTACTATTTGATACCTCTGAAAATATTTTGTCTAGAGATTTGTTATCTAGTCGTTCTAAAACTTTTCTCAATAAAAGCAATCTATCGAATTCTTTTCCAAATTTAAATAACCAATTTTCCTCATACTCATTAAGGTACTTGCCTTCTTTGCCCTCTCCATGTGAAAGTGCGATAGCCCTACCAGCAAATATTCCACCCATACCGCCTGTATATATACCGCCTGCAGTAGTAGGCTTGGTTTGGCCTGCTGCATCACCTACAATTACATTTTTACCCTTGAAGAATGGCTTTACGTACCCATTAATCCAGATAGGAGCATAAATTTTCCTAATAATAGAATAAGGCCTCCCACGGCTATTCAAGAAGGATTCTAGCAGTATATATGGATTAATATTTTTGCCTGCTACTCCTACCTTTCCTTTACCCTCTCCTGTTGGGATAACCCACGCAAAAAATCCGGGGTAAAGATCTGCATCAAAGATAACCTCAATAGTATCTTTTACAATCCAAGGAGCATATACCTCATATTGGCCTGAAGGAATTATATTCCTCATTCCTTTATTTACTAATGAGCCGACTCCTCTTGCATCAACAAAGTATTTACTTTTATAAATTTCACCCCCTTTGACTCTAATCTTAAACAAATCGTGTTCAAAAGCAATAGAGGTAATTGAACTTCTGGTATTAATTTCAGCTCCATGTTCTTGAGCCTGAAATGCAATTTCCTTATCGAATGAACGTCTATCAATTACGATGACTCGTTGATTCGTAGAGTCGATTTTAAAAGATTTATTTCTAGTCTTAATAACAGCACTTTTGATCTCATTGTCAACGGTTTTCATTCGTGGGATAATTCCTAGACTTTCCAGTCCAGTCTGACTCACGACGCCTCCACAATGTTCGGGTGTACCAATTTCATGATCTTCTTCCAAAACTAATACTCTCATACCCTTAGAAGCCATTTCCCGTGCGGCGAACAGTCCAGAAACACTTCCGCCGCCAACTATCGCGTCAAACGAGCTGTGTTCTAGTGATGTTGTCAAGCGAATAAAGTTAAAGAGTCAAATATTTATTTCATCTACTTTTCAAACTAGTCATGATAAGTTTATTTAGTAATTTTTTAGTACATCGATGCCTGGCATTTCGTCTCCTGCTAAGAATCTTAAAGTAGCTCCGCCGCCCGTAGATACATGTGTGACTTCTTTTTCAGAAACTCCAGAAACCTTCATTGCTTCTAGGGTGTCACCTCCTCCTATCAACGTTTTTACACCTCTCCAATAGGCAAGAGCCATACTAACTGCCACGCTTTTAGTTCCATTTGAGAAGATTTCCTTTTCAAAATAACCCATTGGACCGTTCCAAAATATTGTTCCCAAACCATTGTTATGAATCTCATAACTAAATTTTTGGATTGTCTTGTCGCCAATATCGTATCCTCTCATCCCCTTTGGAATATCGGTTTGAATAATTTGATAATGATCACTCTTCTCAGAAGGGGCTACCTTATGGTCTATAGGTAAAATTATTTTTTCGCGGTGAGCTTGAAGTGCTTTAGTAACCCATGGTAAATAATCCTCTTCAATAATTGATTCTCCTACTGAATATCCCTTCGCTTTTAAGAAGGTATACGATGCGGCTCCGCCTATCAAAACTTTGTCTGCCTTAGGCAATAGGTGATCCAGGGCGCCAATCTTATCTTTGATTTTGACTCCACCTATTACCAAAGTAAAGGGATTTGCAGGTCGTTCTCTCAATAACGATAAGTACTGAAGCTCTTGAGCAAGATTAAATCCTGCAATTCTGTAATCAAAGAATTTTGCTACTCCATATGTAGAAGAATGTTTCCTATGAGAAGTGCTGAATGCATCATTGATATACACGTCAGCGTAAGACGAGAGAGCGGCAGAAAAATTCTCATCATTTATTTCTTCTTCTGGATAGAATCTTAAATTCTCAAGCAGTAATACCTCTCCATTTTTCATATTGTTTACCATTTTATTGGTTTCACTCCCTATGCAATCTTCAGAGAAGGTCACCCTAGCATCAAATGCGGTTAAAATTTCAGCTAATTTCTTTGATACGGGCCGTAGGGAAAAGCGATAATCCTTGCCCTTAGGTCGGTCTAAATGAGTCCCAAGTATCACTTTAGCGCCTCTTTTAACTAAATATTCAATAGTAGGAACAGCAGATCTAATCCTATAATCCTCGCTTACCACATTATCTTGGACCTTGACATTAAAATCTACTCGAACAAATACTTTTTTATTATAATAAAATTGGTCATCAAAATCTGTAATAAACTTAATCTGCCCCATAACTAAATTGAAATTTATTCGCTATAAAATATTTGTTGTTCGTTGAGGTCACCTAAATAAATTGACCAATAATCCTATAACTCCGATGATGATGACCCTTGGTTTTTTTCAGATTATAGTAATTCTGATCCACAAGCTGTTTTTGACAGCTAACTATGGTATTTTTTTGAATACAATTATTTGTCGTATATTTAATGTAAGGAGTGAAAATCGAAATACCCCTATCTCTATGAGATGGATATAATCATTTTTAAGTTGAAAATGTGTTACGGGAATAGAGGTTCTGAAGATCTGATGCCATCTGCTCCCCAATACTTCCAAAATAATATTCCTACTAACTATTATTATTATTGCCTATGGGAGTAATTTTTGTAAAAGTAGGGCATCCCACTTTGCTTGAGGCCACTTTGAACGCCTTCTTGGCTAGCTCCAAGTTTTCTTTTGTTACATGTGCTTCATAAATTGTTTTTCCACGTTCAACACGAGCTGCCAAGCCAGTAGCCTTTCCAAAAGCCCTCCTCATACCTTCTTGAAGTCTATCAGCACCTGCAGTAGCAATCATTTTATTTTCCCGCAGGAGCACATGCGGGTAGACCCTTAATCTGGAGAAAAAGCTCATATCACCAGCTTGTGCCATGGTCTTATTTGCAGCGAGTCTCGCAGCTTCGAGTGAGTTGTGTCTTATCTGTATTCTCTCTGTAACGGTAAGCTCAAGTAAGTAATCATAATCTGCTTTTGCTTGACCTGAGGCAAATCTTGCTATCTTTATTTGAGGCTTTCCAGCAATATATTCGCGCCTTACATATGGCATCCCTCGAATTTCTCGATAATTAACTCCCTTCATAATAATTTCACTGTATAATGAATAAATGTGGCTATTGGCAGTGATTTATGTGTTATGCCCACCACTGAATACGAAAATGTAGATACGAAATATAGTGATCAAGATTCAGATAATGTCCAGATAGTCGACCAACACAATATTCCAGAAGAGGGTCAGCAAAATAGAAAGACAAATCCAGATGACAATAGTTCTGAGACGAGTTTTTCAGTGGAAGGACATTTCAATTCCAAGGACGGTAAAATAGTGATTCAAGAACAAAAGCATCAGGATCAGCTCAGAAATAGAGGGTTCGGAGAAATCTTTAACAAAGAATACCTTCTGAGTTATCTTGAATCATTATTTTTACTTCAAAACAATAAAATTAGAATTTTGAGTAAAAATAGGGAATTTGATTTTTCAAATCTGATGAAAATTCTTATAAAGAAGGATAAAAAACTACTAACAAAATATCTTATTTATAGGGATTTAAGGAGTAAGGGTTATGTGGTAAAAGACGGTTTCGGATTTGGTACAGACTTTAGAGTTTATGAAAGAGGGGAATATAATAAAAAGGCCTCAAAATACGTGGCGGTCGGGTTAAACGAAGGAACTACAATAAGTGCTTCTTCTTTCACTAATATGGTTGAACAAGTAGAAAACATGGGTAAAAGTGCAGTGATAGCTGTTGTTGAGCGAAGAGGTGAAGTAATTTATTATAAAACCGCGAAAATGAATTTCATAGAAAATAACAAAGCAAAAAGCAAGCACAAAGATAATCCGGTCATATAAGAATATAATTCACTAATTATATCTAAATACCTGAGAATGTCCAAGAGCAAAAATATTTCGGACTCAATTAAAATAAACATCTGTGAAGAGATATTCACAATAGATAATAGTATTAGATTCGTAGGACTAGTCAATAAAGAGGGAGAAGTAATAGAAGGTGGATTTAGGAAAGGGATAGAACCTTTACTCAATCAGAACGAAGAACAAGATATGTATCTGCAGTCGCTTTCTAATATCAATTTTTTCCAGTCATTTTCTGAAAAATTCGGACCGGTTGATTATCTAATTATTAGGCAAAAAAGGATTACAATGATGACATTTCCATTCAAAGAGAAGATTCTATGTATTTCAACATCGTCACAATCCGATATAGACAAGGTTCGAAATAGTACGCTAGAGTGTTTAAAGAGGCCAAAGAGTTAACAATAAAGTATTAAATAAAGTATTATGTCAATAACATCTTAGATGGAAAAAGTAGTTTGCGAAATATGTTTTCATAAGGGTAATAGGACCGATTTTGAACGGAGTAGTGATTACTGTATAGAATGCATGTGTGATCACGCTATGTGTCCGGTATGCAAGAAACCATATCATGCAGCCATCATAACCGATTAACACGTACGAGTTTATCTTACCCTATTAGAATATATTATTTCGTTGATATCTACCATTGTTGCAAAACGATGATGAAGAAGATAGTCCCCCTATTAAGTTGAATTCAGTTCAACTAAAATGAAGAAAATAAACCGGACTGCCGAGTTTTGTAACAAATTAGATTAATAAATAAACAAGATTGAAGAAACAAGTTAATATCCAGATTTTTTATTCGGAATTTTCCAATAGTCAAGATAAGGGTAAGAAAAGAGCACATCTATGGCTGAAGAACTTGCGAGGCGATTCATCTATGACATGAATTCTCTATAACATAGGATATTCAATTGCACCGTATTTCTAGCGTCCCGTGTCAAGACATTAGTCGGATGGTGAATTCGCGGAGTCGTAGTCCACATGTTATAATTAACCAATTTGGGTATAGTTTGATATTTGATCGAATACTATAAAAGGTAACGAATTATTAATAAAACAAATCGAGGATTTGATTCAGTGGATCATATTTTGGCAGAGAAATATTACTTCCGAACTGATTGTAGTGACCTACTTGTGGATTAATGAACTTGCGAAAGAAATACGGACAAGTTAGGTAAAATTATAGAGATCATTTATAGAAATAGCAATACAACAATTTCAAAATGTTGTCTCTAGATTTTTTGACAACAATTTAATTTTATCTGCGACGCCATGGTAGGTTTGATTCTCATGTCTAAGAAAACATTGCTAAGGGATAAACTGAAGTCCTCAGATAGCTGAATTTACCATTAATAACTATTTAATATCCCAGAACGTTCTTACTCTTGCGTGGTAAAACAAATGTATACGGACTAATTATAACTTTAGGTTATATTACTAATAGTCATTCGACATTAATAAGTATACAAAACTTACCTTGAACTAAATAGATGTAACTAATAGATAAATTTGGTCGTTAATCTTATAGTATTGCATTATAAAATTTACAAAAGAGCTTTTTATTTTATATATTTCTTATATTTAATTTTGTAATATTTATATATCTAAAATCACAATAGTAAAATGGAAATCCATGTATAACGAAAGCTCTTGTAGATCATGCGGTGAAGAACTCATCGTGATGCTGCGATGTAAATATTGTGAGGAAACTAATTCATGGATATGTAAGAAATGTAAAATTATTATCGAACACCTACATTCACACAGTCTAAAAACAGTTATCACCCCAGCCGTAACAAAGAGGAATAACTCATCTAAATACTAATTAAAGAGTTAACAAGTAAATTTTCAATTTACAAAATGCTTCATTATTTGCATATCGAATGATTATTACATCGCATCCAATGTATGATTCCCACTACAATTCTGATCAAGGTATCAAGTGATGCATAGACCTTTTGAAAAACTAGATTTTTTACAATTCAATAAGTAGATAGTTTTGAGTATCATCAATGCCTGTCGTTACAAGGAAGACTTACAGTCTTGTTAATCCCACGATATGTAACAAAGGATCACTGACCAAGCATACCTGTATGTCCAATTGTCCCCGATTATTACTTTGAATCCACATTTCGGAGACGTTAACAACATTATTGGCTACCTTGATTGCAATTATAATATTAATAATCTAAAGTCACTATAAGCAAGGATATTAAAATAATGCAAAAACCTCAATGCCTCTACTCTTCATCAATCACCGTAAAGTGTCTAAAATACTTTCAGGATTTTGATATCTATTTTAGCTGAACCAAATTTAATGCATACACGAACTAATTTTATTTTTTTTCTTCTCTCCTAAAGTCGAGTGACAATGAGTTAATACAATATCTCAAGCCAGTGGGTTGAGGGCCATCATCAAATACATGTCCTAAATGGCAGCCACATTTTGCACAAACCACTTCCTTTCTAATCATCCCATAATCATAATCTAGTATTTCTTTGATGTTTGATGTTTCGATCGGTGCCCAGAAGCTTGGCCAGCCAGACCCAGAATCGTATTTTGTGTAAGAATCAAATAATGCTGTATTACAACATTTGCATATATATACTCCATTTCCTTTGTTATTTAAAAGGGTTCCAGAAAATGGGCTTTCAGTACCACGGTTTATACAAATTTCATATTCCTCAGGGGTTAATTTTTTTTTAAATCATATCTAAAATTTTTGCTGGACATAAATGTAATTATGGGATATCTGCTTAAAAATTTTCTGATTTTCAAAATTAAGGAATACATATCCCAACTAACAGTAGTAGTTACCAATGGTGTTTATTTATTGTCTCATAATTGACTTTGACCCCATTTTTTTAAATTAGGTATTATATTTATTAGGTAATTGATTCCCATTGCATCCCTAAAACTGAAAAATAAAAGTATTTATTTAATCTTTGGGAACTAGTTAGTGATTAAAAATAGGTAAGCGCAAAGTCTTAAATGAAGCTCATTTGAAAGAACTGGTTATGCCCCAGGAGGGGGAGTTATTTGGAAGAGTTATCAAGCTAGTCGGTGGGGACAATATTATTGTCAAGAGTTCTGATGGAAAAATCCGAACTTGTAGAATTAGGGGTAAGATTAAAAGAAGGATGTGGATTCGAGACAATGATCTTGTGTTAATAGCTCCATGGGATTTTCAATCGGACAAAGCAGACATAATATGGCGATATATTAGTGCGCATGCAGATAAATTAGAACAAGAAGGACACCTTGAAGGCTTAAATAGATAGAATAGCGAAAAGGGGAATGTACCCCGCCACTGACCCACAACAGAATCATAGTTAGCCTTACACTTCGTGTAAAACTCATCGTGCACTCTCTGACGGGGATAAATAAAGTAAATAACAACCGGGTATATATCAGTTAACTCAATCAGCCAATATTTTAAATTGTATTTAATAATATCCCGTTTTGGAAATTATATTTTATCGACCTGCAGATTTAGCAAGGATACATCTCCTTGTGTCAAAAGACATCCTGTCTAGTAAGGCTCAATAACTCGATGATTTTAGAGAGATCGATTTCAAATAAACTAACTAACGTTCTCATATTGTGGTTTGACAAAACTTGAGGATGAATTTCACCAACAAGACCTATTTGGTCAGTGTCTAACATCACCTTAGCAGAATGACCATTCAGAAGATACCCCGTTTGAACTCGAGGAGTACTTATGGTTTTATCAAAACAATATTTCATAAAAGACTCAAGGTTTGACTTTATTTCAGTATAGTCTGCACTATCATGTGCTATAGAACCACATAAAGACCAGGCTTCGTAAATTGAATTTCCTTCACCTCTGAATATTTTTCCTATCTCAAAAAACTTCTGAGGATACCGCTCATGTATATTAAAAGAAAGAGTATTAATTGTGGACGGTATCAAACTTGTTCTCAATACTTCATACTCCGCGTTTTGTGAATCACCCAGCCAGATCAATTTATCGAATAACTCTTTCTCAAAGATGAACGTTTGCTCTAAAGCTTTTTTTGAAATGATGTTTGGATTGATAATTTCAACAAATCCAAGCCCAACTAAGGTTTCTCGGATCTTATCAAAAACTAATGAGTGATTATTTTTTTTGCCTCCAAAATAAACTTCGGGATAGTCGGGTATTAAATTATTAATGCCATAACCTATCGCTACCTCTTCTATGACATCGTTAATATCAAATAAGTCAATTCGATAACTGGGTGCAATACATTTGACTGTCCCTTTGGTAGTTACTATACCATTACATCTACTTTTATGAAGACATTCAATGATCTTATTAGGCACCAAATCAAGGCCAAGGGTATTATTAATCTTGTCAACATCTGCCTCTATTATGATTGGATCCAAATTAGGAGAGATAACATTACCCTCAAAGGGAGAATGAACTGTTACATTAAATAGCTCGAATCTCATATCTACTAGTTCGTAGGATAATATTGCTAACATCTCTTTTGCAGTTTTGAAGTTCGTTGCTGTAACTTCAACAAATAAGTTTTTTGTATTGGCATCGATTTTTGAAATAGACCCATTTATTATTGGAGGAAAAGATACAACCCTTTTATGATCATCCTCAAGTATTGGAACTAGATCAGACTTTTTTAACAGATTGCCATATCTTTTTCCAATTTCGGATTCATGTAATATTTGTCCTAGCGATGTCTCCTCTACACTATCCAGAGGAACAAATTTTCTTTCTATGGTTGTAGCCCTATATTGTAAAGGGAAAGTTAATGCATCATAATTGTGAAGCCCTATTGACGATTTTTTTCGTTTTCTACCTAATCCGTTGTGCAAGTCTTCTTGAATTGATATCAACTGGGTAAGCTCTGTATTCGAGAGAGGTATTTTCCTTTTAGCAGTTAATCCGTAAATTAGGGGTCGGATGTTTTTTAATTTCTCATCCACAAATATACATTGCTGCGAATGTTGAATATTAGTAATGGAGGGCATTCCTACCTCGACGCCCAATATTCCCTTTAAAGCCCTGATTATTCCGTTTTCTGATGCAAAATCGGGCCTGTTTGGGTTAAATTCTAATTTGATCAGGTCCTGATCTGGATCAATTAACTCTATGTCGAGTCCTACATACGGTACTTTGGCAATTATTTCGTCTTGAGATAAATCAGGAAAAGTACGTTGGAGAAGACCAAGTCTTACATTCACAACGGGCATTGTGGCACACTCTTAAGCCAAGTCAAATTGTTTGTATATAATTCGCGAATATCATTTAAATTAAATCGCAGCATTGCTAATCTTTCAAATCCTCCACCCCAAGCCAAGACAGGGTTCTTAATTCCTAAAGGTTTTGTTACTTCAGTTCTAAATATTCCCATCCCAAATAGCTCAATCCATTTATTTAGTTTCTCATTAAAGACCATAGATTGAAGTGAAGGCTCAGTATATGGAAAAAAGGTTGGCCAAAACTTTATTTTTTTGATCCCCAATTTGGAGTAAAATTCACTCTGAATTCCAATGAGATGCCTTAAGGTAGCTTTACTATTAGTGTAGATACCTTCGACTTGATGAAATTCTACCAAATGCTTAAAGCTAGCTTTTTCGTTTCTAAAGACTCTTCCAATTAGAAAGACTTTGTCTTTTTCAGATGAATTCTCCCACAAATATTGGAGAGTAACCGGAGTAGTGTGCGTCCTAAGCACATAAGATTGAGATTCCTTTATATCCCAATTATAATGCCAACTTGATTCATGAACACTCGAAATGGCTTTGACCAATTGTTTTTCCTTAATCAATGAAGAGGAAAGTCCCCACGTGGAGTTTAGATAAAAAGTATCCTGCATTTCTCTGGCAGAATGATCTTGTGGTATAAAGAGAGCATCAAAATTCCAGAAAGAAGGCTGAGTTAAATAACCCTCAATCTCACTAAAGCCCATGCTTATCAGGATCTCTTTAACCTCATCAATAAAGTCAATTAGAGGATTTTTTTTTCCATAGTTGACTAGAGGTAATGGGGCTTCTACATCAATTTGTTCAAAATGAAATTTTTTCCAATCTTGTGACACTAACATATCCTTAGTTAACCTTCTCGCAAAGTTATTGCTACTCTTCAAGAATTTGTCTATTCGAGGAAGTTGCTCTTTCAGGACGCGATAATTTCTTTCATGAATCTTTTCTATGGTCAATATTTCATGTCTCTTTGCCAAAGCCTCACAAGCAATCTTGTCATCTGGTCCAAGTGATGATGCGAGAACGAATTTGGCTGACTTTAACTTGATGATGAGATTTTCTTCTCTAGAAGGTTCATTCGCATCAGGAAGAACCCTAACTCGATTTTCCTCAATCTGGATCCATTTATTATTTTTTGAGTAACGTATAGCACCAAAAACTTCTTTCTCGTTATTGTGAAATGGTTCACTTTTAATAATATCAGAGAGCTTTGCCTTCCCTTCCGAAACTATATTAATTAGTTTCCTTTCTGGAAGAATACAATTGTGAATTTCAATCATCTTTGAATGCAGAGAAATCTTTGAATCATATATATCAGATATTTCAATTAAATTCTTGTACCTTAACCACTCAATTCCCCTCCGTAACTGATCAATGGTTAGCCCTGATTCATTAACTAAATCGATTTCTTTTATCCAATTTCCTATGGAGTTCAAAACCAAAAGAATTTTTTTTTCAATTGGATGCAAAGAAGTAATTGTATCTTCAGTATTACTTGCAGCTGAAGCACTTTTGCTGTCTTTTATTTCATCTTTATACAATACGATAAAAAAATTATAAATTTGATTATTTTTAAACGTTTAAACTTTGGTTATGGAAAGAAAGATCAAGAAATGTCGGGTGAAGAGGAGTATAATTCGCTGGAAAAAGAGGAGGCAGTTTCAAAGTACAAGAGCGAAGAATTGACGAATACTCTATCCACAAACAGTTTAACCAAAGAAAAATTCAATGTTACTCCTTGGGAAGTTGAAGGCGATGTTGATTATACTAAATTAATAGAAAGATTTGGAACGTTCTCAATAAATGAATCCATAATTAACATGATTAAGCACATTACAGGAGAGATCCACCCGTTTATTAAAAACAGATTTTTCTTTTCGCATCGTGATTTAGATTGGGTCTTGGGGGAGTATGAAAAAGGCAATAAGTTTTATCTTTATACTGGAAGAGGACCCTCTGGGAAAGTTCATCTAGGTCATTTGCTGCCTTGGGTATTTACAAAGTATTTGCAGGACAAATTCGACGTAAAATTAATATTTCAAATCACCGACGATGAGAAATTCTTGTTTAACGAAGATTCAAACTTCAATCTAATTCAAAAATTTACATTTGAAAATATACTGGATATTATAGCAATGGGATTTGACCCAAAAAAAACAAGAATAATTGTTAATACCCGTGATATAAAATATCTGTATCCCCTGTCAACTGAAATTGCAAAAAGAATCACTTTTTCGACTGCTAAAGCTGTTTTTGGATTCACAAATTCTACCAATATAGGGATGATAGGGTTTCCGCCTATCCAAGGTGCACCATGCTTTCTACCCTCTCTTATAGAAAAAAGGCCTACACCAGTATTGATCCCTGCAGCTATTGATCAAGATCCTTATTGGCGAATGACAAGAGATCTTGCAGAAAAATTAGGTTACCCCAAACCAGCACAAATTCATAGCAAATTCATACCCGGATTGGCCAGCGGTGGCAAAATGTCTTCTTCTAAACCTGACACTGCTTTGTTTACGGTAGACGATTCAGAGATTATAGAGAAGAAGGTAAAGAATACCTATACAGGAGGACAACCCACTGTAGCGCTGCAGCGAAAGTTGGGTGGAAATGCCAACAATTGCCCAGTATATTGGTACCTTAATTATCTATTTGATAATGAAAAAGAGTCCCAAGAAAGATATTATGCTTGTACAAGCGGTAACTTACTTTGTGGCGAGTGTAAGAGCGATATGATAAAAAAAGTAAAACCATTCATGGCAGACATCCAGTTTAAAAGGAAAAAAGCTCAAGACATGATAAGTAAATTTACAATTGATGGCAAAGAATTGGACGATAAGATAAATATAAAATTTGAATAATTATGAAAGGGGATAGTAGATTCAAATCCGAGTTTAGTTGCATGGATAGTTATGAAGCCGAAAAGCTTTCAAGTATTTTTTCACTCCAAAAAGACAATACTTTATTTGTAACTGAGATTGTAAAAACTATTGGTCCAGAAGTAGTTGTAAGACTTAAGGACGGTTCTCATCATAGCATTTTGCTAAAAGATGAAAAAAATGCATTCCAATTGTCGGTTTTTTTTCAGAAATTAGTTGAAAGTAGAGGTATCGTATCAGACACGAATTACAATGAAAATAGGGCAGTCATATACTGGGAGGGATAATCAAACTAAATCCCTATTAAATTCATCTAGGATTAGGTCATATACTTTCTCGAAGTATAATGAAGTAGAATAGGGCATTAGCGGAATGTATTGCCTAATTGCATCGAGCACAAGAGGTACTGCTTTCTTTGAAATCTTGATTTCGAATTTCATCCAAAGAATTCGATCTTGTTTGAAAACAATTTTTTCACCAAGTTCTTGAGAACAAATTTCTCTCGCCTTATCCTCAATACGTTTGTACCAGTATGCAAGTATTTCAGGTTCCATCCCGCTACCTATGTTTGCCAAATTACTGCAATAATCCAAGATCAAATCATCGATTCCATTTTTCATTCTAACTTGCAATAGATTATGACTGTAAGATTTATCAGACAAGATTAATAATATTTGAGCAAATAGAATCATTTTTTGAGGTTTAGCAATCTGCCTGATGAATCTATTTCTCTTGCTCTTATTCGGGTAGAAGAAATGGGTAGCCCGTCCTCTGCCAATCTTATATTAACTACAACTATGTCAATCGGCGAGAGTCCTTTATCTGATCTAATCTTATTAATTCTTTCGCCCTTCGTGTACGTTTCGGAGCTAACTACCAGACAGTCTATCTTCTGTGAAAACATAAGTGGACCAAACTCTTCGTCCAGTTGGGTTATTTCAAATGAGTCAGACTTAATTTCTTTAGCGATAAAAGCTTTGAGATTCTGACATCTAACCCTAAATGAATTATGTATTCTCTTATTTAATCTAGTAGTGGCAAAACTATCAGATGTCATCCCAATTACCACAAAGGATCCGATTTCAAATGATTTTTTTAACATATCGAAATGACCTAAATGCAAAAGATCAAAAGTCCCGCCGATAGACACACAAGAGTATCTTTTCATCACTTATCTGGGACTAAATACGATATAAAAGAGTGCACTAGGAATTAGCAGTTGTCTGACAAATTTATAAATATCCATCAAAGGATATATCAATATTGGCTTATACTATGTCTGAGTATATATGTGAAGATTGTGGCTCATTATTAACTCACCTAAACCCCACTACTTTGCAAAGTATAGTAGAAGTTCATTCACAATTATGCCCAGTTAAAAGACAAAAGATATTAGCAGCAGCAGAAGCTGAAAAATTGAAAAAGGTAAGCGCAACAAGAAATTCGAGTATCCCAATGCAAGCCGTGCAAACGGGCTCAGGTGCTCCTCCAAGTGCTGCATCTATCCCTCAACAAATGGATACAGTTACTAATGCAGCTGATGTATCAGATGGATCTACAATAAAACTCACAGGCTCAGGCACAGATCACGCTGCTGCAGAAGGCCCCATTGATACAGGTTTCAAGTCCAAAAGACAACCTGTAGGTAAATTTCAGGGTATCCAGGTATG
>JAPSGR010000048.1 GCA_031177355.1 Candidatus Nitrosocosmicus sp.
GTGAAGGCTGCAGTTTTTGCTCTTGCTCTTGCTGTTGTTGTGAAGGCTGCAGTTTTTGCTCTTGCTCTTGCTGTTGTTGTGAAGGCTGCAGTTTTTGCTCTTGCTCTTGCTGTTGTTGTGAAGGCTGTGGTTCGTTATCTGATGAAGTATTTATCGATTCAGGTTGTTCGGGATCTGTGGGATCTTGAACGTTTAACAAAGCTTTGACCTTTTGAGTAAGATTAGTGGTATGAGACTCTTCTTCTACTAATCTTATAGCCTTTGCAGCTAAACTCAAGCCATCGGGATCCCTACCTGTAACAACCACAATGCCATTTTGGCCAATTATTACTCTGGTTTGTGTAGCCTGCTCAATGGTTTGAATCATAGAACCGCGCTTTCCTATCAAGCGTGGAACGCGAGTAGGAGAAATTTTAATGAATTCACCATATGGAATTTTACCTAAATCCTTATCTTGAACTGTGAGCATAGGATCTCGAGTTCTATCAAATGATACAATCCTTCCAATAATTAAATCTCCAATACTTAGTTGTCTTCCCATATCATCTTTGGCAGGTGAAAAATCGCGTCCAAATACATCTTGAGCGGGCAGATGTGCAAAAAAGCATGCATTGATATCAACGTCCCATGATAGAGAAGAGCGATCTATAATCTTTCCTATCACAAGATCATTTACACGTGGGATATATACCCCTGATAAAGGTATAACTTTAACACCATCTTTACCAGCCTCAGCAATTCCAACCCTTGTCGATACTAAATAATTACCACTTTTAACAACATTCATTAAAGGTTTATAATTACCCTCAATAATCTTATCTCCAGGTATAACATACCTTCTCTTTATTTCTTGCATGTTAGGTATTGTCTACCTCCAATAACAAAAAACAAGTAAAATGAAACGTTTTCATATTTCTATTTCTATTTATGTAGAATTTGATCTATAATATATTCTGTAAGTAGTTATTCCTTAACTTGCGCCGTTCCTCTAGTTATCGATCCTATACGATCCAAAAAGCTCCCTTTCATACCAGCATTTATTTCTAATTCTACTTTCAAAGATCCATCAGATAGCCACTCTTCAGAGGTTAATGCGCCAGAACCCTTAACAAAACTGTAACTTGAAGACGAATACGAGTTGGGTATCAAAATTGACAACCGTAACATTTCAGATTTCAAGGGTAGAATTTTTCTAAGAGCATCAACGATGGATTTTACTTGATCTTCTGCTTTTTTAAATGGATCAATTGTAACTCTTACATCTTCTAATGCGTTTTCTATTCGCTGAACAGGGTGAGGCAGTTTTGTTTTCGGATCGATAAAGTTTTTATTAATATATTGAATAATCTGTTTTCGCTTATCATCCACCATTTTACGTCTCTGATCAGTTGTAAGATTTAGTTCTCCTTTTAGCAGGATCTGTTTTAGTATTTCATTCGGATCCTTAGTTTTAAAGTGTTTATTTAATTTATCAATACCAACTCTGGATCCTTTGTTTGCATCCGAATATACTTCATCTGAAATTAAAACTGAAGCTAAATCAGTTCTTTTTCCTATTTTATATTCTAGCGCAGGATCCGGTTTAACCAAAATTTCAAATCGGTCGCTTCCAATAATCAGTTTTACAATAGTAACCTTGGAATCAGCCATATAGATTAGACAGAATAATATGCTATATTAATATAATAAGATGACGAGATGATTTTCAGTCTTTCAATCGTCCAATAATAACAATATGATTGTAGGTATTTGATCTTAATGCTAGTCATTGGAATCAAAAAGTTATTTATAAGAATATTTTGGATGAATAGATTATATGATATTAATTTGGATATAACAGCCGTTGAAAACACAGACGAATAAATAGTAGCAGTAGTAGTTTCTATATCTAATTATTAACTGTAAATTCTGACCAACTAAGAACAAATAATATTGTCATGGTATTAATTCATTACATTTTTAATATACATAAGATTAAAGTAATATGATTTGATCTCCATAGATTTAAAGGTTATTGAAAAACAAGATGAAAGAATAACCATTAAATTTAATAATGTACCTCGTCAATATGTAAACGCCATTAGACGATTATCTATTAGTGAAGTTCCTACCTTTGCTATTGATGACGTTGTCATTTTAGAAAATTCATCAGTAATGCACGACGAGGCTGTTGCTCATAGACTTGGTCTTATTCCACTTAGGACTGATTTAAAAAAATTTTCGTTACCTGAAGAATGCAGTTGTAAAAGCTCTCTTGGATGTATAAATTGTAGAGTTTTGTTGCAACTTGATGCCGAAGCTAATGACAAAACAAAAACAATTACTACATCGGAGCTAATTTCAGAAGATGAATTTGTAAAGCCTGTTAGTCAAGATATCCCCATAGTAGTACTAGCACCGGGTCAAAAGTTAAAATTTGAAGCTTATGCAAGACTAGGATTTGGCAGGGATCATGCAAAATGGCAGCCAGCTACAATATCAGTTGTAAAGTATGGAGAAAATGAAAATGAGATCTTTTTAACTATTGAGTCTAATGGTGCTTTGACGGCAGAAGAAATAGTCATCGCTGCAGTTGAGAAGCTTAGTAAAAGCATAAAAGAATTTGGAGAAACTATTAACTCTATTCAGGTCCCACCTAGCCTCTAGGTAAATTTATTTGGTACTTTACACTCTTTTAATTGGAACAGCAAATAATGTTAAGCGATACTTTAATAGATAATACAATCTGGATTCTACGTAAAGCTTTTAAAAAAAATAAAGCTCAGATTTGGAAAGCACTAGAGAAAGAATTTTCCAAATCTCGATCAAATCGAAGGTTAATTAATATTCAAAGGTTAGACAAAATCACTAATGATGGTGATATTATAGTAGTTCCAGGCAAAGTTTTAGGCAATGGAACTTTGGGGCATAAGTTAACAGTATCTGCATATTCATTCTCAGACACTGCTGTAAATAAATTAAATACGGCAGGAGCTGAAATTGTTTCGTTGGAATCCCTGATAAACAAATATCCTGATGGAAAAGGTGTAAGAATAATTGGTTAAGGAAATAAAGACAAATAAAAAACGTAACGAGAATACATCATCACAACAAAAGCAACAAAATCAAAAGCAAGAACAACAGCAACAAAATAAGCTTATTGTAGTTGATGCATCTAATTGTGTTTCAGGAAGACTATGTTCCAAAGTATCAAAATTATTGCTCCAAGGTAATAGAGTATCTGTAGTTAATGCTGAAAAAGTAATGATATCTGGAAATAAATATGAAATTATTGAAAGTTACAAGAAAAGATTAGAGGTAGGATCTGTTGTTAACCCTATTCACGGTCCTTTTCATCCTCGAAGACCTGATACAATAATTACAAAAATGATAAGGGGAATGGTTCCTAAAAGAAAATCTAGCGGTATACAAGCATTTAAAAAATTAAGGGTATATATAGGCGTACCTGATGAATTAAGAAATTCAGCAATGCAAACATTTGATGACGCTAAAATCACCAGACCCGAATCATTTTATACATCTATGAGCGATGTAGCAAAACAGATTGGTTGGAAAGGAGTAGTAGTTCAACAATGATTAAAATAGATCTTTATCCCGGACAAAGAAAGACTTGTAGAGCAGTGGCCACAATAGTGAAAGGAAATGGAAAAATTAGAATCAATAATATTCCTGCAGAGGTCATCCAGCCAGAAGTAGCAAAGGAACTAATTTTAACACCCACAAATATAATTGGTGAACTAAGAAACAGAGTAGATGTGAACGTTCATGTCAATGGTGGTGGTTTTATGGGTCAAGCATTTGCAAGTGCAGTAGCAATTTCACGGGCATTAACAGGTGAAACAAAAGGTGCAAAAGATCCTAGGGATCATCCGTTTACTAAAAATGTCAGAGAGGAAATAAAGAAAAAGATTACTGAATTTGATAGACACTTACTAGTAGGAGACCCTAGACAAACAGAATCAAAGAAATATGGTGGGCCAGGAGCAAGAAGAAGAAAGCAAAAATCCTATCGTTAACAATTTTTTCTTCAGAAATTTTTTTGATATATTAATTAGTACAGAAATACAATATACAATATGTCTCATAATGGCATAGACTTGGATCAGTATATACTTCTAATCATATATCCAAGCATAGCATTTTTTGCAATCGGCTTTATTTCAAAAAAAATAGATCTAAGAAAGACAGTTACATATGCTTTACAAGCAATTATCTGTTTTGGTTTTTCTATTGGCTACTATTTAGTAATACCTTATGGTGGCGCATTGGGTTTATCATTAATTTTGGGAATTTTTGGATTTTTGTTAATTATTCTAGCCAGAAAGGAAAAGGTTTCTCCTTCTGTTACTGATTTGGAAGATGAAGGGAAAGAGGAAGAGGAGGAAGATAAAGGAATGAAGAAAAGGGAAAGGGATAACTCGTCTTGAATGATAAGATAATGACAAAGGAAAATGCAATTAACATCAAGATTCAGAATAAAAAATGTTAATAATATTGTTGATTTTTTAAAGGAGACACATGTAGGAAGATTGGCAACAATCGACGAAAATGGATACCCTCAAGTCATCCCGATGAATTTTGTTCATCTGACGACACCTAATCTTGACAATAAACACACAGATATCAGAAACGGAAGTAAAAAATATCAACAATGGGTAAATAAAGACGAAATAGACAAAAATAAGTCCAATCCAGAGGTTTCAAATAGAGCATATGAACAGAAATACGATCATATAATTTACATGCACTCCCATCACAAGGGAGAGAAAATAGATAACTTGCTACGCAATAATAAAGTCGGTTTTGAAGTTGACAAGGAAATTTGCTTTTTACCATCCTACTATTTTCACCCTACAGATGCGTCATTTGCAGACACATTGTATACTAGTATAGTAATAAAGGGAAAAGCGTCGATAGTTTCTGATAATGAAGAGAAAGCTTTAGCAATGAATAAAATGATGCAAAAATATCAATCCGAAGGCAAGTATGCCAAGCTAACCCAAGAGTCAAAATCCATAATCCATCTTACAGTAATAAAAATTAATGTTGAAACAATTGAAGGTAAATACAAAATAGGACAGGAATGGACTAGTTCCTTTAAAAAAGATATTGCAAACAAGATTATAGAAAGAGAAGGAATTAGCAAGGCAAGAGAAATTCTTAAGGATATGAAAATATGCATTTTAGAAAATGGAGAATTAGAATTGTCGTCTTTAATAAGTATGTAATTATAACAATTGCTACTAAAGAGAAGAGAAGAAATGGATTTACTAGTGTGTATAAGATATTAATCTTTTAGTCCACATATTTCAAATGTAAAAGCAACGTATCCAATTATTGTGCTCTCTCTACGAATAGGGTAAAAATTATCAGTATATTTAGGCATTAATTCTTGTTTTAGAGAAATGGCTTCTTCCTTTGAAATATCCAATCTCAACATGTCTTTTCCGAAGAGCAAATCCCATAAATCAATATCAGATGCATCTTTCAGAGCAATAAAGGCCAATATTCTGTTAGTATTTGATTTGTCTACAACCAGAAAATAAATGAATTCATCATCTTTTGAGAATGGATCAGGAGCTGTAAATGGATCTATTCTAAAATAGCCAGTAAGTCTTTTTTTTAATTGTTGTGAGGTAAATGACATTATTACTAGATCAGTAAGAGACAATTCTTTTATTGTATCAAGTGTAGGATTCTGAGTTTTTAATGAAATCATAGCATAGTTAATAAAACAAGGTATAAAATATTTGTTGAAGTTTAAGCTACTATAACACAAGTTTAAAATTTAACGCATACAAAATACAGGCAGGGAAATAAGCCGGGGTACCCAAGCTAGGTAAGCATCAAAACCAAGCCCTAAAAGGGGTCAGCCTCGAGATCTAATAGAGAGGAAATAGGATAGATAGCTGATGTCCTTCCGGACTCGTGGGTTCGAGTCCCACTCCCGGCGCCTAACTTGTGGATTCCATAAATAATATTAAATATTCTGACGAATTACGTATCAATAACTTAATTCTCCGAATTCTTTAGGTCAGACGTCGTATCAGGTCAAAAGATCTGATATAACTCACGCTGCTATAAGGAGATTGGAGTCCCAAACTTTGTGTGTTTTAATCTTGCAATTTTTAATAACCAGGATATTATTCTTTTAAGAAAAAGGATATCATAAAATATTACATTATTATTTTAACAAACCCTGATATTTAATAGTCGTATTATAGCATGTACTTCAAATATTGTCTGTGTAAAGGAACAAGTTGAATTTGATAAGATCGGATTCTACATGTTACCAATGGTAGATCGCTATTTGTTATTCATTCTAACCTTTTTTCTGTATATTAATGCAATCACTGAAGTACCTACAAATGTAGCCGTCCAGTATAACCATAGATCTGTCCATACTCCAGATAACAATGCTGGAGCCAACGAGCGAGCTGGATTCATCGATGCCCCAGAAATTAATGCCAAAAACAAGATATCTAGTCCAACGATACCTCCGATAGCGATGCCTCCAAACCCTTTCAAGCCTTTCGTATAAACCACAGTCAGTATTACTGTCATCAAAAAGGCTGATGCTAAAACTTCAATTCCAAATATCAGCGGTAACGGATATGAATAATTGGGTGCATTAGCCCCTAGATTCGCCTCATTGCCTATTACAATACTTACAAAAACACTTGCTAAAAAAGCACCAACAAGCTCCGCTATTAGGTATAAAACAAATAGCTTTTTTGTGATGTGCTTTGTTATCAAAAATCCTACAGATACAGCAGGGTTAAAATGAGCCATAGAAATTTTACCAAAGAGGTAAACACCCACTGCAACTCCTACGAAAGGAGCGAATGCAATAAAAGGTAAACCTAAAACACCACCTAACTTTGCATCAATTACTACTGAACCTGTGGCTAAAACAACAACAATAAATGTTCCTATAACTTCGGCGATAAACCTTTTTTGATTAACAGTCATCTTGCCAACTACAGATTCAAAAGCCGATTCCTTTGACATGATATTATTCTCTAGTTACTTTTGGGTATCACTATAACCATCCAAAAAAGGGTCATGATTTAGATTGGAATTTTATTTTCCTTAGTAGAATCGATTATTTCTAATACTCTTTTTTCAATTTGGTCTCTTATTTGTCTCACTTTCTCTATTGGCTTGTCTTTTGGGTCTTCTATACCCCAATCTATAACTTTTGATACAAATAAAGCTGGACAGAACTTGTCATCCATACAGCCCATATTGATAATACTTGTTGCATTTCGCATCATATCTTCTGTTAAATCTTTCGGTTTTTGTTTGCTAATATCAATTCCAATTTCCTTCATAACCTCTACTGCGATTGGATTGATTTGTGAAGTAGGAACTGTTCCTGCACTAATAACCTCATGACCTTTTGGAGCATATTTTCTAAAAAAACCTTCAGCCATCTGGCTTCTTCCAGCGTTTTGAACACATACAAAAAGAATAGTTTTTCTTGCACTATCATGAACTCGTTTGCTTTTGATAAATGAAAATTTCATCTAAATCACTTCCCTTGTTAATCTTTACTCTTTAACTGACTTGATAGAAATACTAGTGATTTGTCTTTTTTCTTGGCCTTCTTCGCCTGCTTCTAGTTCCATATATAATTTTTCATCTAGTATCTCAATATCAGTAAACCCTGATTTTTTGATACCCTTTATGTAATTTTCTTTTGTTAATGCACCATCAATACAACTGCACCAGTTCCCTGCATTGATAGAATCTGTATCTATTTCTTTGGAGGTAACTAAATCTGATATAATCATTTTTCCTTTTCCTTCTGATTTGAGGATCCGGTAAATTTCTTTGAATGTGTTGAGTTTGTCTTCTGTCAAATTAATTACGCAATTGCTAATTACGACATCTACAGAATTATCATCAACTGGAATTCTTTGCTCGATATCACCTTTTCTAAACTCTACATTCTTGTAACGGTGTTTTTCTGCGTTTTCTCTTGCTTTTTTAAGCATGTTTTCAGTCATATCAATTCCAATGACTTTACCACTTTCTTTCACCTGATGGGCTGCAAGAAACACATCTATGCCTGCTCCTGAACCCAGATCAACTACTATATCTCCTTCTTTTATATCAGCGAATCTAGTGGGATTTCCACATCCTACTCCCAACACTGATGATTCCGGAATCAAATTCAATTTGTCAACGTCATATCCAATTGCCTTTGATGATTCAAATGGTGAAATGAGAATTTCAGACGATGTATCGCAGCAATCACTAGAGGGTACACAACAAAAATCAGAATTGCCATTTAGAGCGATCTTTTCATATTGCTCCATAATTTTTTCTTTTAAATGTAATTGTTTATCCATAAGTATAGGTTTACTAGAAAAACTATTTAAGTTAGTAAGAGAAATGGGATAAACTAAGTGAAATCACGGAAACTATAGGAAAAATATTTAAAAATAAAAAAGGTTTTTTGAATACACCCATATGGTTTGTATAGAAAGTTCATATTCTCATATTCAATTTTTGAAAGCTTTTACAGTAATGCTTGTTATATTTCTGGTCTTCTTTTCACTAAGCTCATTATAATCCTCTACTACATTACCTGGTCTTTCTTCTAATATCTCAATGTTGGTAAATCCAGCATTTCTTATACTATTCAAATAGTTCTCTTTTGTTAATGCGCCATCAACACAACCACACCAATCAGCATCATTGACTAATGTCTTTTCTACCTCTCTTGACGTGACTACATCAGAGATTATCAGTCTTCCTATTCCATTTGGCTTTAAGATTCTGTAAATTTCTTTGAATGTGTTGAGTTTGTCTTCTGTCAAATTAATTACGCAATTGCTAATTACGACATCTACAGAATTATCATCAACTGGAATTCTTTGCTCGATATCACCTTTTCTAAACTCGACATTCTGATAGTTATTTATTTCGGCGTTCTTTCTGGCCTTCTCTAACATAGCATCCGTTATATCGACACCAATGACCTTTCCATTTTCTTTGACAATGTTCGCGGCTATAAATGCATCAATACCTGCTCCAGAACCCAAATCTACTACTACATCACCCTCTTTAAGATGAGCGAAGGTAGATGGATTACCACAACCTAAACCCAGGATAGATGACTGTGGAATGGATTTTAGATCGTTTTGATTATACCCAACTATTGTAGATGATTCTACGGGCGATAACAAAGTCTCACTGGTACCGCAACAGCCTGAGGAAGAGGAGGTAGAGCAGCAGGACAGTAGACCATCCGCTAATGCTATCTGTCCATATTGTTCCTTTATCTTTTCTTTTATATTTGATTGTTTACTCATTACCTTTAGTTTACCAAGTAAACTATATAAATCAGTAAGAGTAAAAGAGTAAAGTAAGTGAGATCACAGAAACTAAAAGAAAATGGATATAACAAAGCAGTAATAAAATCATCGAAGCTACCAATACTTGAGGACGATAATAATCCTTGCAATTTCTATGGTTATGATGTTGAAAGTTTAATGAAAGAAACATCTCAATTGAGAAATATAATTACTAAAAGGGGAACCCTAGAAATATTGATACCTTTGTGTTGTTCTACTGATCCAGTTAGATATATCGCTTTTAGAAAATCAATGAAGGGTTTTAGTAGTAAAACTCTTACAATACGCTTAAAGGAATTGGAAAAGAATGGTATTCTAAACAGACAATCCTTTAATGAAATACCTCCTAGAGTAGAATACCGTCTTACTCCAAAAGGTCAAGAACTCGTTGGATCCATTATCAATCTGCTTCAATGGATGAGAAAATGGTCAAATAAATAATCATTTTTAAATTAGAAAACTAACAGAGCTTATTGATTAGATTCAAAGATATTCTGTATTCTTTATTCTTCTTCTTTATTGCAGGGTTATGTGAAATAGGTGGTGGATATCTGGTATGGTTATGGTTAAGAGAAAGTTACAGTTGGATTTTTGGGGCATTTGGTGGATTTATATTATTTCTCTATGGAGTAGTCCCGACATTTCAAAAAGCCCACTTTCATAGAACTTATGCAGCGTACGGGGGTATATTTATCATAATGGCAATATTTTGGGGGTACTTTTTTGAAGGAGTTATTCCTGATTTCTATGACGTAGTCGGGACAATAATAGCAAGTATAGGAGTAGCTATAATATTCTACTATCCTCGAAAAGATGGTGAAAAAATTGGACTTAGTACTTCCAAGTAATAATAGTTTTACCTTTGTCCTATCTTCTTTTGGATTATTTGTAGTTGCGGCCCTATTAGAAATAGGTGGTGGATATCTGGTATGGTTATGGTTAAGGGAGAAAAAAAAATTAACGTATGGATTGATAGGTGGCATTATATTATTTGTATATGGAATAATTCCAACCTTTCAACCATCCAATTTTGGAAGAGTATATGCGGCTTATGGTGGAATATTCGTAGTTATGGCTATTATCTGGGGTTTACTGATAGATAAAAAAAGACCCGATAGATACGAGATCATAGGAGGAACAATTGTTCTTATTGGTGCTACAGTGATATTTTATGCTCCTAGGTAGTAGAAACATTTAGAAACATCATCTTTAGGTTTCCTTCATTAGGAATATTACGACCATACTAGGCGCTACTCCTATTCACTCAGCTATTTGAATTGCAACAACAAACATATTAAATAATCAGTCATAAGTCCGATTCCTATTGCCCCCAATTAGAGGGACCACGATTTGTTATAATCCAATCATGGAACTACGAAAACATTAACCAGCACAAGGATCGGGAACTGGTTAATATTAGGACGTAAACGATCTAGTTTAGTTGTTTTATCTTTGTTTATGTCTTTATCTATAGTCAATCAATCAATCAATCTGTCGCTTAGATGAGAGATATAGAAAAAAATAATCTATGAGGAATTAGCAAGTTTTATATATATTTAGTATCTATAAAAACTAGAACGATCTTGTTAAGTTTCATTCCCTGAATTTTTCGTTTAGTATTTTTCTTGCTAGGTAGTTGTATTATTATCTCTCAGCATTCCATAGGAAGCATAGATGTTGTCAATTAAATTGTCTAATACTACTAACTAAAAATTCAACGAAATTCAATAAAATCTGTTCGGTAAGATGAAAATAAATGAAAAGAAAATCAAAAATCAAAATAATAAAAGATAATCAAAATAATGATAGTTATACTTTCGTAATGGGTCTAGACCAGCCTGCTAATCTCAATTTAAAAGTACACCAAAACGGCAAGGAATCAGAAGAAAATATAGGAGCTACAGATGTAGATAATTTGAATAAAATATACAAGAAGAAAAAAGTATTAACCAATGAAGACGTTAGAAAGGCTTCCAAAGGTCTAAAATTTAATAATCCTTCGCAA
This sequence comes from Candidatus Nitrosocosmicus sp., assembly GCA_031177355.1. GTDB lineage: Archaea > Thermoproteota > Nitrososphaeria > Nitrososphaerales > Nitrososphaeraceae > Nitrosocosmicus. Next base: position 11,371 of record JAPSGR010000048.1, read on the forward strand.
AGAAATCATTCATCTATATATGAATAATTAATTAATAGTTTCCTTATTTTAATATTAATATAGCAGTTCTACGTATAGTACCTATTAAACAAATTATGAGCATGAAATTGAAAGATTTTATGTGCTTTTTACATGGTAATAAACTAATTGATCTACATAGTCTTCTTAAAAAAGATGAAGTAGGATGCATTAACCGCTTAAAGTTGCAGAAATATGTTTACTTAGCACAAACGTGCTTGGATAATGATTTTGGTTACGAATATAGTGTATATAACAATGGTCCATATTCGCCAGAACTAGCAAATTATTATTATGAAACTATAGACATTAGCAGAATAAATGCGGACATAATGAAGAAAAATTGGAAATTGGATAATAGTTTCACCAAAAGGTTTTTGGATTTATTTAAAAATAAGGAACTTGAATGGTTGGTAATAGCTTCTACTCTAATAGATAGTACTAAATATTTTGAGGATGAGCAAGAAATTTTGAATAAAGTCTACGCAATTAAATCTGAGTATAGTAAAAACTATATTGATGATGTTTGGAATGAACTAAAAAATAAAGATCTAGTACAGTATGAGTCTGGTCTAAAACTAAATAATCTTTTGTCAGTATTCTAGATATTGTTTTTGTCTGGTACTGATCTGGTTGTTTATTTATAAAATTATGAATCCAGAAATAGTAATATGGTTAGAGTCCTGAACTTCGCCTTGTTAATTCATATGTGTCTTATGCCATTGAAGATACTTATTCTCCAAACATTGAAAATATGATTTGAGGTATCCACATTCTATCATCATTCATATAACTTTGCATTTGAGTTTTATTGCCAGTTTCATAAAGTACTTGAAGCTTTTGAGATTTATAGAATAGTTCTTCCTGTTCGAATTTAATATTCTTGTTCCTGTTTATGTAATAAAAAATTTAATTTTCTTATTACCAAAACCCCTTTTTTTTACCTCTACTGTGATCAGCCTTTGTGACTTTAAGTCATTTACAATTAATTGTGCATCATCTTTAGAGAATTTGGTGACTTTAGCTACGCTACATAATTTTATCATGCCTCTAGCAATAGTGTCTAGAACCATAAAGCGATTCGGACTCTTTAAATCTATTTCCTAAAGACATGATATAATTTCATAAAAAGCTATTTTAAATTAGACTTATTTTGAAGAGTAGTTTATCTTATCTGTTGTGCTATAACCCTAAAATAGCCATTTTAGTGCAAAAATATCTAGATGGGTCTTTTAAACCAAATAAGATTGAGCTTTTAACTTTTATTGAAAACGCACAAAATGCATTAAAAACAAATGAGTATTTCTATTACAGTCTATAAAAATAGGCTTTTTATACTTGATGTTATCCTTTTAAAACCTTTGTTCTAAATTACTAAATATGGATTTTGAACTTTCACCCAAAATGCTTGCTATACTATTTATTATAGCTGGGATAGTTGTGGTTTTTATGCTGATGGGCGGTTCATTAACACAACTTCTTAGTGCTAGTATACAAGAGACAGTGCGAGTACAAATTAAACAAGGTGATACATGTGTTGTAGAAGCTTCTGATAATGTGCCCAGGTCCATTGATAATTGTCCTTATCAACTAGGAGACAACGTAACTATAAATTATAAACAAGGGATACCCGCAATCGAAAGCCATAGACAATAGATATCTATAAAGTAAATTGATATAAATTCACATTGATCTTTTTTAAGATAAAACATGAATTTATTAGATTAGTAAATAATCAAAAAGAATTTACTAAAAGAATCATTTAATAATTTTGTTTAATGATTATCAAGAAATTTTATTGGAGTCAGTAGTATAAATCTCTCTGTACTGATCAACTCTCATACAGAAACGGACAACTTGCTTGTCACATCATATATTTATAATCTGTATTTCTATAATATGCGAGGTAAAACGCCTATTAAATTATGGTTCCGTCATTTCGAAATTCCTATGGTTATACAGTTAAAATTATAACCTCCGTTCATTTCTCTATTTAATAACAAAACCCAAATAAATTAGGTTGCTGCCGGCTGTGTGTCCTTATTTAGTTATTGAAATCAATATTCTATAGGCAGGCTAAATGAAAATGTAGCGCCTTTATCTTTATCAAAATTATTTTGAGCCCAAATTTGTCCACCATGTGCATCCACAATGCTTTTTGCAATATACAGACCTAAACCAGTACCTTGGTCTGATTTTGTAGTAAACTTTGTAAATAGTCGTGGTAGTATATCGGCGTCTATGCCTTTACCTTTATCTCTTATTGATACCACTGCTACCATCGTAGTATCATCATCATCTTTATTTTCAGTATTTATTATTGAATCTTTTTTCTGATGATCAGTAGTATGTTGATGTTGATGTGCCTTGATTTCTCTTTTTTGAACCTTTTTAGATGAAATAGTAATTGTTTGCCCATTGGAAAACTTTATTGCATTATTTATCAGATTTGAAATTACCTCAAACATCCTTACTTTGTCTGCTAATACATTAATTGGATCATCATGGGGCTCAAATGTTATATTGACTTGTTTTGATGGGTTACCAGGAGTAGTTGAAATCAGGTTAACCTTGGAATGGACATCCTTTATTACATTGTATATTTTCTCATTCAAGTTAAAGGATTCTTTGTGAAGTTCTAATCGGTTATTCTCAATTCTAGACGTATCTAAAATATCGTTTACAAGTTTCTCAAGTCTTTGAGCATTTCGATATATAGAGACAAGTCCACCGATAAAACTCCTCATGTCATCATTATCTTTTGTTATTCTCTGTAATTCCTGCTTGAGGATGCCTAAATCTTTAGAAAACTCTTGGAATAGTGATGGTAAGTGGATCATTTCAATTAGTTCTAAATTGCCTGTAATTCCCTGCGTAGGTGTCCTTAGCTCATGAGCTGCTATATTGATGAACTCTCTTTGCATTGACTCATGAGATTTCAACTCTTCATTGGCTTTTCTTAATTTATCCACTGTTTCTCTTAATTCTGTCGTTCTTTGATAGACTTGATCTTTGAGAACACTATTCCATCTTAACAATACGAAAGCTATCGTAGTCGAGATCCCTACAATTATTCCTATTATGGAAAAGTTGGTAATTGTTTGATTATTAATCAAAGATGCTACATCGCCCACTAATGTATGAGGAACAGTTATGAACAAGGTTCCAATCCTATTATCGTATTCACCATTGCCATTAATATTGGGTCCATCCACTGCTTCATAGGCTATTGTAGTACTTTCATTTTCATAGTCGAATTCATCCAATCCACTTTTTAACTGAAGAGATTTATTTATTATAGTATTGAACTCTGAAGATTTATCTTTTAAAATTTTCTTTAAGTACGACTGAAAATCATTTCCAAAATAGTTCTTACCAATGAAAGTCTGATTTTGAGCATAGATTATGGTAGCATTTCTATCCATAAATGCAATATCACTATCAAATTTTGGATGAATCTCAGATTCTAGAAATTTTCCAAGATTATTTGTTTCAATGGAAGCAACCACCACTCCTTTAAACGTGGTCAGATTTCTATTTGATGATTGTGCAATTGTGCTTACGGCTACAGATTCCGTTGAATTCAATAATCGTGATTGATTATTCTCAAGTACAGGATATGAAATATAAATTCGAGGTACATTGTCGTTAGAGTCAATAATAGTACTTGTATACATAGTTCCATTCTGTTTTGGAATTTGGAAATAGTTTCTGTGACTAAGATCGATATCTTTGTAGTTTGCATTTTCTTCTCGTTCCATACCTGTAAAAGCTACCAATCTTCCATTACTATTCAAAAAGTAATAGCCGTCAGTAAGGTTACGGGTAGAAGCCAGCCCAACATTAAGCAGAGTTTGAATTTTAGAAATATTCCCTTCAACCGCTGAAGGAGAGTTGGCAATAAGTACCAAATTAGATGTTATAGCAGAAATTGCATTAGATAAGCTATTAGAAATACTATAGGCTTCTATTTCTGAGTTTGTCTGCAAATCATCTATAGCAAGTTGTTGGATCATACTAGTTGTTTGCGAGAAATAATTATAGGATAACAATCCAAATAAAACTGAAGAAACAAGTATGATGGGAATAATAATGAAGGTCTTGTTTACAACCGATAATCTCAATGCTAAATTAACAAAAAGATAATTTAATTAACATTGCTCTATTTTGTCTGTCTTAATTTATATTATAACATCATCTAATCGACTTGAAAAGTAAAATGGATTCCATCCTTAGGGCCTGATTAAGAACATATTTAATAACCATTAAATCAGCTTTTTAGAGTTTAAATCAAGGACGCAAAGATAATTGTTCACTGTATACTACCTGCGCTATACTCTTACCCTCAACTAAATTGCCAATTATAACCATTGGTTGGCAGACGTATCTTCT
>JAPSGR010000049.1 GCA_031177355.1 Candidatus Nitrosocosmicus sp.
AAACCCCCTCATCAGCAACCACAACCTCTCCTACCAAAACCCCCTCATCAGCAACCACAACCTCTCCTACCAAAACCCCCTCATCAGCAACCACAACCTCTCCTACCAAAACCCCCTCATCAACAACACCGCTGTCTGCTACTTCAAATCAAATAACAGACATTCCCACAGAATTTGGTAGCAAGGCTGAAGGAATTTCAAATTTTGATAGATCTCAACGATTTGTAAAATCAAATGTCGGCCATTCGATATCCAATCCTGAACATAGGATTGAGACCTCTTTACCCACTCCTAATATCACATCGAACTATTTTTGTTTTGATTGTGGTGCGATTATGACCACTGTTGAAGATAAGAAACAACATATGCTTATTGAATCAGAAAGAAGAAGTAATGAAGAATTAGAGGAATCTCATTAATGACCTGATACTTCCGATAAGATTGATTTGGATCAACTACGACTATTTTTAATCTTGATCTAAAACTGTATGATCGATGTATTAGGTATCGTTTCGTTCATACCTTTGAATATCTATTACTACCTTATCTCCGACTTTTATTTTTAGCTCGTCATACTCTTTCATACTTACTTTGAAGGTAGGGGCATCGCCTGCTACTCCTCCTCCAAACATATTTGTTATATTGGACATTGCTTTTGGTAAATTCTTCATCAAGTCCTCTGGAGAATTGAATGCCATCACGTTAGAACCAAAAGGATTCATTTGTTTATCACCAGATTTCAAATATTCATTTGGATCTTTGAATGATACATAGATATAAGGAGATCCATCAGTGGATGCCTCAATTTTAGCGACTATGAATTCTTTTTTCATTTATAATTTATAATGATAGTCGATATAATAAATATTTAAAATTCTGCTATGTTTTAGGACGTAGTGCTTCTATTGGGCTTACCTTAGAGGCCTTCCAAGCCGGTAACAGACCAGCAATGACGCTCAATACAACAGAAATCAACCAAACCGTAACCATATCACTGATAAAGAAAAGAGGTACTAAGGGAGGATCTCCTTCGTTTCTGGGTGTGGCTTGAGATAGAGCATAGCCTCCGCCAATTCCTCCAAGCAAACCCATAGACGCACCTAGCATTCCTATAATTAACGCCTCTAAAACAAACATTGTCAAGATATTCGAACTTTGTGCACCGATTGCCTTAAGAGTGCCTATCTCCCTTATCCTTTCCACTACGGAAGTATAGAGCGTAGTAATTATGCCTACTGCACCGACAACTAACGAAATTATGGCTATGCTCAAAAGAAATGACGTAATCCCGCCAGTGAATTGTTCTATGGTCTTTAGTATGGCCTTTACCGTAGTCACTCCTATATCGTTACCATAAAGTTTTTTAATTTCTTCTTCCACGACGTCAACTAACTCGGTTGAAGATGCGACAACAAATAATGAATCATATTTACCTGCTTTTTGAAATAGTGCATCTCCTGCTTCCAAATTTATGACTGCTGCGCCATCAATAGTTGGATTTCCAGTAGGTTCCATTATTCCTGTCACCAAAAAATTTTTTGAAAGCGTGTCTTGTTCTCCAGTTGTATCGTCTATAAATGAATATTCTAATTCAATTGTTTCACCGAGAGTTACGAATGGATTATCTTCCCCAGGAGGATTAGCGATATTGTCTGCTATAATGATGGCTGACGGATCATTTTGTTTAATTTGTGAACCTGATTGCAACTCGAGAGTAGGCGCTATGACAAATAGATTGTTTGGATCTATAGATAATGCTGCGTTAGATTTTTCTTCACCGCTAGCTTTCATCAGAACTTGAGATTGGTAAGAAGGGATGACATTATCTATAAAAGGTAGCGATTCGATTCTATTTATCACTGCTGCATTTAGAGTGATCTTTGGAGACGCTGATCCGCCTCCACCACTAGTTGAACCAACTGTGCTTGATCCTTGTTCCTGTCCACTAGTTACAAACAATATGTTTGGTGCTAAATTGCTAAATTGCTTATTGAAAAATTCTGTAAAGCCTGCACCAACGCCGTTTACAGCTACCAATAAACTAGTCCCTGCCATAACCATGACAATTGTCAAAAGAGATCTAATTTTCCTTTCCTTTAATGCCTGAAATGATAGTATGAATATTTCTCTAATATCCATTCAGAAAATACCTTCCACATTATTTGATTCCACGAATATGAATAATGCTGATGCTGCTAAAAGCAGACGAGGAAAGCTGAGAAATAACCGAAACAATTCCGTAATAATTTTGAGGGTGAAATTTTTTTGAAAATGTAATTGCATAAATTGATCCTTCTCTTGTATTTTATGAATCTGTATTTTTAAAGTATCATGGAACTTGTTTACTTGAATCATCTCTTTACCTATACTATTGTGATTCATAAAACTCTGTTATCATTTGTTGGGGGATTGTACTGTTGATATAATTTGACATGCTTTCTTGATTAAATATCTTTTGTGTTGATATACTCATCACGCTCGATTTCGCCATCTATCAGGTGTATTATGCGATCAGTTTTCTCTGCCAGTTCTGGATTGTGTGTAACCATGACAACGGTTCTATCATATTTATTTGAAAGCATTTTTAAAAGATTAAATACCTCATTTCCAGTTTTGGTATCTAGATTTCCAGTAGGTTCGTCTGCTAATATTATTGAGGGATTGTTCATTAGTGCTCTCGCTATGGCCACACGCTGTTGTTGGCCTCCACTAAGATTGAATGGCTTGAAACTGCCTTTATCTTCAATTCCAAGCAGCCCCATTATTTTCAAAGCCCTCTCTAAACGCTCATTTTTGGCCACCCCGGCTATTATACAGGGAATTTCGATGTTTTTTAATACAGATGCCCTATTTATCAAGTTATATGATTGAAAGATAAACCCAATTGCGCTATTTCGTAGATAAGCCAGATCGTGATCATCTAATGAAAAAGCGTCTACACCATCTATGAAAATGTCTCCTTCAGAAGGTCTATCTAAAGTTCCTATAATATTTAATAATGTGGATTTACCGCTGCCTGAAGGACCCACAATAGATACAAATTCGCCTTTACTGACAGTGAAATTAATATTTTTGAGGATTGAAATTTCACCTGCTGATGAATCATATCTTTTATAGATTTGTTCGACTCTAAGGATAGGAGCGGATGACACTGCCAATAACGATATTAAACTTATTAATTCTGCCTTATTATTCTTTAAATCATGACTAGCATTCTTGAATCCTTAAGGTCTCCTCTTAATCTCGTTATTGTTGAAACCCGTGAAGAAATATCTTCTTCAAAGTCGCTATAAGGTTTTTCAAATTATTTTCTGATTGGATTTATCTTTCCTACGTCGTATCTAAATGATGAAACTTGATGTCTATTTTTCTTAAAAATCTTATAAAATACTGTCAAGCTTTAATAATGATGGTAGTAAAATATATTATAATAATCTTATGAAAAAATTTTACTTAATTATATTATCTACTTTTGTTACTTGCACGATGTTACCGAGTTTTGATAATAAAGATACGTATATTTATGCTCAGGAAAAAGTTGATAGAAATATAATACCTCTGTTAATTCCACCTTATAAAGTAATTAGTGAGTTTCAGTCTGCTGATATGAACGAGATGAATGTAACTTATATTAATAATAAACCATAATATACAAATGTGTTTTTAGTATAAAATAATAATATAGAAATATTTATCAAAATCCATTAATATGTAATTTTAATAATTCAATTACACATATGAATTGCGGATTGAAATTGTATGGTATTATGCTTGTAATGATTACTACGCTAATTTTTACCCTTAACTTTGGAGTAGTAAATGCTACTACTACTTCTTCTATTCCTACTACTAGCATCAATCCGAATAACTCTACTCAATCTAATCCTTTAACCGAATTAAATTCCGATTCAGGTGATGCGAGCACATGTGACAATTGTGTAAGTAATAACAATGACAATAACAATAACAACGACGATGATGAGGGCAATAGGAATAACAATAACAATAACAACGACGATGAGGGCAATAACAGAAACGACAATGATGACAATGACGATAATAATAATGACAATAATAATGATAATAGTAATAATAATGACGATGGCCGCAGCAGCAGCAGCGACGATGGGGACGACGACGTACCTATGTCTTTACCATTTAATTCGAACCTAGCTGACGAGTCAGACGATGAGAAGGATTATTCGAATGCCATTCCATTCCCATAATTCTATCCTGCGTAAAATGAACTAATATTCGACAAAACAAAATATTGATTTATTTATTCTCACTAACTGGATCTAGTTTTACAAATTTCCCATGACCTCGATTTTCAGAATATACCTCTCCGTTTTCCATTATTATCTTCCCTCTTGATATAGTTATGATTGGCCAGCCCTGTAACTCATATCCATCATAGATGGTATAGTCGGAGGACGACTGCAAGAGATCTGGAGTTACCTTTCTAGTTAAATCTAAATCTATTATAACCAGATCAGCATCGGACCCCTTTTGTATTGTGCCTTTTTTTGGAAAAAGTCCAAATATTTTCGAGGTGTTGTAACTGGTAATCTCTGCTATTCGAAGAAGCGATATTTGTCTATTAATTACGCCGTAATGCAATAATACGGGTAACATGGTGGCTACACCGGGAAAACCCGCAAGTGATGTCCAAATATCGTTTTGACTTCCAAATTTTAATTTCAATGTGTTTGCTACATGATCCGTTCCAATAGTATCAATTAACCCATTCTTTATTGCATTCCATAAACTTGCAACATCGTTTTTAGTACGCAATGGGGGAACTACCTTCCCTCTTAGATTATTATAGTCTACTGTATGAGTCAAATAATGTGGGCAGGTTTCGATATATGCATTACAGCCTCCGCTTTGTTTTTCGTATAGGATAGTATCTAGAGCATCATTTGAGCCGATGTGAACAAAATACAAGTTGGATCCAAATTGTCTACCCATGTTCATAATCTTTTTTATTGCAATTGATTCACTGATAGTGGGTCGGCAATCTGACCAAATCTTTAGTGGGTTCTCTTTGACCTCTCCATTTATCCTATTTTTCTTTATTAAATCCTCCGCCTTTTTATCTTCAATTATTTTGGAACAAGTTTCATGGTCTTCTGCATGCACCAAAACAATTGCACTCTTTAAATCTGACGCGGAGGAAAGAACTTTTGAACAAAGATCATCTGAGATGTGAACGTTTTTAGGTAAATGTAAATTCTTGGATGGATTCATGTCCATCAGTATTCTGTTATCTGTTGATCCTAAATTCATGTACAGCTTAAATGAATGGACCCCCAAATCATACAAATAGGGAATTTCTGATATTTGAATTGGATTTAGGATTGAAGCATGTATTGCATAATCTATGAAATGATTTCCTACACTGGCCCGTAAATGTTTTGTGATTTCTTGTATATATGATTCATAAACACGCAGCATACGCATTATTGTAGTTACCCCGCCGACAGCAGCAGACCTTGATTCTGTTTCAGCAGCTATCTCAATAGGCGAGAATACCCCATAGTGAACATGAGGATCAATTAGTCCCGGTAAAACATATTTTTCATTTACATCAATAGATTTGGAATAGTCGACATTGTCAATCGAATTGGATAGTTCCTTTATTTTGCCATCTTCAATTAAAATATTTGTTTTGGTTATCCCCGTTTTGGGAATTACCGCATTTGCATTTTTGATTAATAAATCACAGCTATTATTACCCATGTGTAGCCTTCTCCTTTACTTTCAGCAAGTACGTCATTTTGAGTCAAACCAATGTTCGTACTTTTTATATTTATTATCGTTTAATGCACAATAACAAATATTGGGTGGATGAGTGAAAAAACCAGTTTCCATTATTCCGGGTAATTTCTTTAATTCCGTCTCTAAGAATCGAACATCAGAATAGTCTTTAAACATCACATCTAAAATGAGGTTACCATTTTCAGTAACATATGGATAACCCTTGTTCAAAGTTCTAAGGGTAGGTGTACCTCCAAGCTTTTCTAGGAACGGTATAATTGACGTTCTACTAAATGGTAATATCTCGGTAGGTACTGAGCGTGAAAAGGTAGAAACAAATTTTGATATGTCTGCAACAATTATCGTTTTTTTTGCAGAGTAGTAGAGGATCTTTTCGCGTAGCAATGCTCCCCCTCCTCCTTTTATCAGAAAATATTTATCATTAATTTGATCTGCACCATCTATGACAAGGTCCAATAGGGGAATCTGTGATTCGTCAATAACCTTTAAGTTTTTTCTCTCTGCTTCAATCTTTATTTGTAGAGAAGTGCAGATAAATTCGCAACTGTTAGCAACTTGAGAAGGCAATAGCTGTACAATTTTTGTTACTGCTCTCCCACTTCCTAAACCTACAATAAGTTGCCTTTTTGCTGAAATGTGATTACTTATAATGTCATTTGCTATGCTTTCAAAACTATCATCCAAAGTACCAGTATGTTGAGAGTCTGAAGTAAAAACGGACATGATTATTTATAGTGAAACAATCAAAGAATATATCTAAATCGATTAAGAAAAAAATAGTCTGTGATTATAAGCCTGTATTTAGATAAAAGTTTAAGATTCTTCGAGCCTCTTTAAAGTCTTTAAAATATCACTTTGAATCTTATCAATTTCTTTAGCATCAATACTTTTTTCTCCTATTTTATCTGAATCATCGGCTTGTGGAGTTTTTGATAATAACTCTGAATTGTGTTTTACCTGAGGCATTGAAATACTATTTTGATTTATTCCATCATTAAAAGTGGTCATATTTTCCTCACCCACACTGCTATCAATGTCCTTATCCAAATCGTTCTGTATTTTATCTTCTGTATTATGCTTCTTTTCTTTAATTTCAATACTCTCTATAGAAGCATCTTTGTTTTTGCCTAGTTTAAGTTTCATCGGTGCAACTCTGTTTATGGATGATCTTAAGTGGTTAGAAAGAAAACTGATCGGATCTTTGTCTTTTTTTTGTGTTTTAGTTGCAGAGGGTGATATCATTGGTGGTACTGATGTAGGTGCGTTTCCTGTGGATAAATTTTTATAAAATTCTGAATGATCAGTTATTTTTGCCAGTTTTGAATCTATCCTTTTTGAATATTCTGATATAATCGACTCTAGTTGCTTTTTGTATTCATAAATCTCGTGTGCTTCTAATATTGGATTGAGCTGAAAAACACGCTTATTGTAGTTTTCCAACATGTTGATATATTTTCTAGACAATCTATCTCTCTCATATTCGTCAATCTTTTTTTCATCAGAGAATTGTTTTATTTTATTCAGTGCTTCTAAAGCAACTGACTTTTCAAAATAAAGATTATTCAACTCATATTTTACATCGCCTAGGATACTGGGTTTATCACGATTTTCGACCCTCGATGATACAAAAATAGAGCATATTATACCTAACGCAACCGAGCTAGTGATTATAAGCAGGTCTATCATTTTTCGTTAGCGATATCGAATAAGGCATAGACTCAATTAAATAAACTTTTAATTAAAGGGTAATTCACTAATCTTATCTTACCCGTCTTTTAATCCACTTGTATTTTCTTATTTTTGGATCCGGATATCCACACTTTGCACAGGCCTTGCCTCGTCTGTGAAATGAATTATGACCACATCTTCTGCATCTAATGTGGGTTTTTTTTCGGGTAAATTTACCCATAGATGTTGTTCCTTTAGTCATACTTTTCTCTCTCTCCTCCTCTCTTTCTCTATCTCATTAAATTGTTTGGCTATCTGAACTGAGGTGGAGATATTATGACCACATTATCTCCTCTTACTACAATATTGCCAATTTCATCTGTTTTACCTTCTTCTAAAATTTCAACAGAACTCTCAAGTAACAGATTCATATGTTGATCAAAACCTTGTAAATTTCCTCTAATAACCTTGCCACCCTTTAATTTTATCAAAACATCTCTACCGAGGCTTTCATCGAGGACTTTAACTGCCATATCTACAGACAACTTTATTTAACCTATTTTGTATCAAATCGATGTCCTATATTAAATTTAGTTTTTAGGGTCTTCAGTAGGAACAATAACTACCTATATCTAGGATCAGTCAATAATTCCAAAACTTTTTCAATTATTTGAGACAACATTTCTTGACCATGTTTAATATTTGATTTTTGAGGGTTGCCCCAAATTCCATTTTTTGTAAATTTAATAAAACCTCCTGGATTGTTGATAGACATATTCAAACCCTTTTTAAAGAGATCTTCATTTTCTTCATTTTTTTTTGTATCAAATCCCTGTCTTGCTAAGTGCATATTAACGAGTTTTGGATTAATAGCCATCATAAGAGAAGTCTCAATTTCTCCGGCGTGATCGAACTTTTGTTCGATCATTTGCCAATAATTAATATAATAAAAGAAATTTGATGATATCCTATATTTTGATGATAAATTCTGTCCTATATATTGTAGTATTCCTATATTTCCATGATGTCCGTTTATGACAAAAAGGCGCTTTATTCCTTGTCTTGATAGTGAATAACAAATATTTGTAATAAAATCAACTAAAACATTATAGTCCACTGAAATATTAAACATAGGCTCGTGTTCATAGGATACTCCATAGAAAATTGATGGCAAAAGAAGGGCATTAGCCTTTTGGGCGATGGTGCCAGAAATGTATTCTACAATTAGGGTGTCTGTCGATAATGGCAAATGATCACCATGCTGTTCAGTCGACCCCAGCGGCAGAATAGCTGACTCGACGTTTAAATCGTTAACAAGGTTTGAAAACTTGTTTTGACTGATAAATTTAATCTCCATGGCCTATAAGTAGAGTCAAGATTCCGCACTAAAAAGTGTGTTATTTTATTTATAGCTTACTTTACCCCAATATATCTCTAATTTATCTTCTAAAAATAGCTTTACCGCCTCCAATAAAGCAATCGCTTCTGCTGATTGGCCTTTAACCTTGATTGTTTCTAGTGTATCTTCTTGTAAAACTTTGAACGACTCTTGAATAATTATGGGTCCTTGATCAAGGTCCTCAGTTACAAAATGAGCTGTACAGCCTATTATTTTCGCTCCTCTCTCATAGGCTTGGACATACGCATATGCACCCGGAAAGGCTGGCAAAAGTGAGGGGTGAATATTTATTATTCGATTAGGATAACGCCATACAAAATTAGGACTCAAGATTCTCATATATCTGGCCAAAACAATCAAATCAATATCGAACTTTTCAATTAACTGTAAAATTTCTCTTTCAGCTAAACTTTGTTCTGCATGGTTTACATAGAAAAAAGGTATCCTAAATGATTCCGCAATAGGCTTGAGTTTCTCATCCGAGCCGATAATCAATGAAATATTGCAATTTATTTCACCTGAAACATGTGAAGACAAAATTTTTAATAGACAGTGATCTTCCTTGCTTACTAATATTGCAACATTCTTTACTTTGTCTTCTTCATGAAAATGCACTTTAACTTCCATTTGAAGTTTTTTTCCCAGAGCGTTTAATTCACCCTGCATCTTTTTCTTGTCAATTACAGGGAAGGAGGCCTCAAGGTGCATGCCAAAAAGACCCTTTACTACGTTTTGGTTAATTTTTTCAATATTTCCACCGTGTTTAAAGATATAGTTGGTAGTATCGGCTACTATTCCCTTTTTATCTTTGCCTACTATGGTTACCTCTACAAAAGTCTTGGTCTTAGTGAGGTCTGATTTTTTTGCTGAAATATGTGCATCATTCCCTTCTTTTTCAATATGTTTTTTATCTTCTCCCTTCTTCAAATTATTCAGCTCTTCGTCACTACCTGTCATTTATGATGATGGAGATCGACAATCCGAGTTAAATATGATACACATGATCTCTCGAGTATGAACTAACAGTATGATTATTATAAAGAAATTGATCAGAGTTCAAGCATAACCTACTTGATACATATGTTAATACCTGATGACACAACTACCTCAACAACCTAAAAAATTAATTTTGTTTTCATTTGCCATTGCAATAATTCAACAGTTATTTATCTAGTAAAAAAATTTTATAAAATTATAGTATGATTATTTTAAGAAATATACATATTATACACATTACCTTAACTTGTAATGTTTACATTAAACAAGAAGAAACCACTAATTTTAGCCGTGGTAGCCGTGGTAGCCTTTGCTTTGTTCATGAGTCCCACTTTTGCTGTGAGTGATGTTATGGCAAAAGAAAAGAAAAACAAGGGAAATGATAGCGATCAGGAAACTGAGCAGGGACAATCTTCGCGTCAAAACGCACAATGTGTTTCTGGTGAAGATGTAATAGCATCTTGTAACGACCTAAGCTTCCAAGATCAAGATAACGAAGGAAATAATGCAGCCGGACAGCAAAATGGCAAGGGTAAAGGTAACGATAGCGATCAGGAAATAGATCAAGACCAGGATAGTGAACAAAATAGCCAGTGTGTAGCAGGTGATAGCATTGCAGCATCTTGTAACAACCTAAGCTTCCAAGATCAAGATAACGAAGGAAATAATGCAGCCGGACAGCAAGGTGGAGATGACAAGAAAGGCAAAAAAGGAAATGATGGTGACCAAAGTATTGAACAAGACCAAGACAACGAACAGAATGCACAATGTGTTTCTGGTGAAGATGCAATAGTATCTTGTAACAACCTAAGCTTCCAAGATCAGATTAATAGTGGAAACAACGCATTAGCACAAGATTAGAACCTATTTTTTTATTTTAATCTAACCTTTTTTTAACGACGAATTAATTTTACATGATGTATTTATATCAATAATCACTCATTTGAGTCTGGTTTTATCAAAATAATAATCTATTTGATTCTTTTTGACAATAATGACAGGATCTAATTAATTTAGATTAAATTAATTTATTAAAAGGTTAAGCCTAATGATCTATATAATATGGGTAGTAGAAAGCGAAAAACAGCAAGACCGGTAAGAAAGACGAAATCTACTGAAGGAAGATGTCCTAAATGTAAAACTATAGTAAGATTCAATGTTTCAGGACAGGTTGGTAGTGAGATTTATGAATGCCTGGGTTGTACAACCAAGTACAAGATAGATGAATTATAACAATTTTGGTCTAAACTAGACTAAGCTACACTATACTAAACATATAACAAGATCTACGGGAACATTTTTGTATTGCAAAATTTCTAAGTATCTAGTGTCAAGTAAAATAGAGTACACCGATAAAGTCTATTTATACAGTAGTGGTATGCCTAATGAACTGATAGACAGAAGTAAACAAAAATTAATTGAACATGGTGTCGACCTAAAAGATTTGGTTGTTATTGAATCTCCTGAAAATGTACCTGAAGGGTGTATCATGATAACTCTCTGGCCTCATTACTTGTCTGTTGCTAAGGTCAAGAGAGTAAGAGAAGGCTCGATTTATGCTCCACAGCTGTTTAACATAGATATCTAATAGATTATTAAATTCAAAAAAATGTTTCTGACCTTCTTTTGTAAAAGAGATAAACATTCTGATTGTCCTGGCAGATGGCCCATTGATGAAACATGTGGCCCAGATGAGGATTGTTCCTTTGACATGAAGATGATTCAATGTAATTGCACTTGTCACTCTACTCAGTCATCTGCTTACTCTCAATCCTCCTCCCTCTCCTCGTCCATATTGTCATCACCATCCCAATTGATGAATGAACATTAAAAAATCCATATTGCTATATTTACGATTCCATTGGTGCATGGATAAGAGTATCAATGTGTGTATTATATTGTTATAGATGTATGAATGCAAATATGTGTAATGCATGTGACACTATTGTAATTGTAATTGTATTGTAATTGTTAAACTTCAAATTCAACTAGCAGGGGCACTTGTATATGTAGATAATTATGGTTTACTAAAAATTTTTTATTAAAATTAGGGGAAGACTGAAAAATATGAAAATTTTATTTGAATTTAAAGGAGTTTGGGATTATCCATTTTAATAATGCTTTTTAGATCAGATAATCTACCACTCTATGTATGGACAACACGGACAAGAATAATTTGACTAAATCAATTTATCAAAATAAATGCTTAGAGTTTTTAAATATTTCTGAAAATATTCGGTATGTCGGGATACTAAACAGGTTTGGTAGGACAATTGCCGGCAGGCTTAGAAAAGAGATCCAACCACTTTTGTCCCCGGATCAAGCAAGAGATGAACATTTTATTGAATCTGTCAGACAACAGCTGCGAAATTCTTTTAATACTTCAATCGGAAAAACACTTTTTTCCATAACAAAGAACGAATTTGTAATATTATTATTGATTCCGTCAGAGAATCAAGATGTGCTTTACTACATAACAATAGATAAAGATGCGACATTCTCGGACTTGAACAATATAATAACTGGGGTTAAAGAATTGGAATCAAAAGAAAATTAGTTAAAGTTTATTCTACTTCGCATCTCCTTATCTTTTACGATAGCTGGATGACTAGGATCAACTAAAATTACTTCAAACCATGAATACATTCCATCCTGATATACCAAATAGGATCCCATAACTTTTAAGTTGACATACTTTTCAAAAACACGTCTTTCAGCTACTCTTTTCATGCTTATTTTTTGCTTTATACGTGTTACACCGATATGCTTGGGTCTTCTGCCAGATACAGGACGTTGTTTTCTCATTCCGCCCCTACCTACTCGTATTCTAACAACAACAATACCTTGTTTAGCCTTGTATCCTAATGCCCTCGCTCTATCTAGGCGACTTGGGTGTTCTATTCTAAGTAATGTGGGTTCTCTTCGCCAAAGGTAAGCTTTACTTTTTAACTCTGGAGACCTTGTTTTCAACATCGACTTCCATGTTTCCGCAATATGGCTATACATTATTATTGAATTATTTCTACCCATTAATATTTTATTTGGGTGAAAGGAAATTGGAATGTGGCAACTAATTGAGTATGGCCGTGAGCATAATGTCGTTGGCTTTTCTTTTTCTAAATGTCATCAAGAATGTAAAAAAAATAAAACTGATATTATAAATAGAAAAAAAAGAACTCGAGAATTCGATATGCAAGCACGATCTGAAAGGTATATGTCCCTATCTAACGGCGATGCATTCTTTCAGGCTTTTTTTGACCTGGCTGAATTCTCTTTTCAAATCTTTTAAGGAAATTATTCTTATTTCTGACCTTTGAGGATGGACTAGTTCTCTCTTTTGCTTGAATTTTAGGGGTTTGCCCTCTAACTTTTCCTGCCTTTGTTAACGATCCGTGAGTCGGCATAACCTAAATATAAAGAATCTCATATTTATTGTATACATTTAAAACATTTGAAATATAGAGGCAACAATTACCAACTTTGAAAAATTTATGGCAATCAAAGACTAAATCATTATTATTTAAATTAAGGGATGACTTTATCAGTTTTGCAACTAATGTCAGTTTTGAATTTAGACCTTACCAAAGAGGTTCAAAGACTAAAGAAAGAAAAAAATGCTATTATTTTAGCTCATAACTATCAGATTTCTCAAGTTCAAGATGTTGCTGACTTTGTTGGAGACTCTCTTAAATTATCAAGGTTAGCTGGAGAAACCGATGCTTCGTACATTATATTCTGCGGAGTTCATTTCATGGCTGAAACTGCTTCAATAATTAGTCCTGACAAAAAAGTACTTATCCCAGATTTAGATGCTGGGTGTTCGCTTGCATCTTCTATTAATCCAAATGAACTATTGAAATGGAAAAATGAGAATCCTGATGCAATTGTAGTAAGCTATGTAAATACATCTGCAGAGATAAAGGCATTGTCTGATTATTGCTGTACATCCTCTAATGCAGTAAAGGTAGTACAAAGCATTCCGCGCGAAAGCACTATTTTGTTTCTACCTGACATGTTCTTGGGTGCATATGTTGCTGAAGTGACAAAAAGAAAAAATATTAAAATTTGGCCTGGCGAATGTCACGTACATGCAGGCATTACAGATAAGGATATCAATTCTATGTTGCGGAAATATGGAAATGCTGAATTCATGGTTCACCCCGAATGTAGCTGTACTTCTTCGACCCTTTACCATATCTCAAAGGGTGACATCAATAGAGACAGTAAAATATTGTCAACTGAGGGAATGATGACTGAGGCGAGGATATCAAAAAATAATCAATTTCTCATTGCAACAGAGGTAGGAATCTTACACAGAATGAGAGAAGAAAATCCCTCAAAAGACTTTATTCCTATAAAAAATGATGCAATTTGTAAATATATGAAGAAGATTACAATCGAAAAGGTGCATAATTCCTTGGTTAACGATGTTTATGAGGTTAAGGTTCCTGAAAAAATTGCAAGAAAGGCTTTGGTACCAATAGAGAGAATGCTTGCAATATCATAATTATTATTTGTTTTAGTCTTCCAAGTTTTAAAACTAAAAAAAAGTCCGCATCAATAGGATTGATCGAAAGAATTTTGAACTAGTTTGAAATCTCGAGGCTATAATCTATTGCTTTAACTGAATGTGTCAGAGATCCTATAGAAATAACATCTGGACGAGATACCGCATAAGCATAAATATTATCATAGGTGATACCGCCCGAAATTTCTATGATTGCCTTGTCTCGTAAACCAGATTCTTTGATTTTTTCTAATGAATATTTAACCTCGTCTGGCGTAAAATTATCCAACATAACAATATCCGCCCCCGATTTTATTGCTTCAACTAGTCCATCAAAATCTATTACCTCGCACTCAACTTTTCTCTTACTTTCGTATCCTGACTTTGCTAATTCAATTGCCTTTTTCACTGATCCGACAACTGCTATATGGTTATCCTTTATTAGTATTAATTGATCTAGTCTTGTTCTGTGAGAGATACCTCCACCTAACACTACTGCCTTCTTATCAAAGCATCTTAATCCAGGAGCTGTTTTTCTAGTTGATGCTATGTGAACTACTTCTGAAAGATTATCCAACTTTTCTATAAACTGTCTGGTCCTAGTGGAAATACCGCTCATACGCATTATAAGGTTAAGAGCAGTCCTTTCTGCTTTTAGAATGCCTCTTGTAGATCCATTCACTGACATTACTTTTGTACCTTTTGAAATGACTGAACCGTCCTCTACTAATTGTGTTGCTTTACAACCGCAAATCTCAAAGATTATTTTTGCTTCAGCTAACCCACTTGCTGTAGTAGTAGTTGTATTGGACATCCTCCTCCTCCCCCCAGTCGTTGTATTTTTTTCTTCATTCTTGCAAACAATTGTTCCAGAAGACGTACTTTCTTTAGGAATTAATAAATTACTAGTAATATCACCTGTCCCTAAATCTTCAATTAAAAAATTTGCTAAGGTGGTCCTTTGTTCTATTTTAGAATTAAAAAAAAAATTTTCCTTTAAATTGTCATAATTATAATAATTATCGAGATTCTTCAATTCAAATTATGTTACTTTCAGAGCGTATTTGTGGGGAACTGTTATTTCCAAGGTTGCTGCAATTTTTGATTTCTCGGGATGAAGTATTAACATTATTCCAAACCAATCCTTAGAGAGCTCTGTAGATTTGCAAACAGGACACATTTTCCCTGTCGTCAAGGCTTTACATTTCTTGCAGGCAACTTCTTTTACCAATACTACTCATTACCTCAAATGCTCTTTTATCTCTTGTCCTTTTTACCTGACTTTGCTTCGGTAGAAACTCTCTTGGCCCCTGCATTACCAGAGCTATTGTCACTTCCACCAGCACTGCTGTCGGCTGCTCCTCCTCCTTGTGCCCGTCGTATTTCCTTTTCTACCCATTCTAATGCACCCAGGAATG
>JAPSGR010000103.1 GCA_031177355.1 Candidatus Nitrosocosmicus sp.
TCTTCAAGATTGAATAAAAATCCCATTGGAAATTATTTATTAAGACAGTTTTAGCAGAAACTATCCAAGAAAATAGAGTCCTAAACAACACAGACAATATTAATTCATTAGGTATTCTGGAATCAAATTCAATACTTAATAGATTGCTGCCGTTTATAAGTTCATTTAAAAACGTATTTGGAGACGGAAATGGTTTATTTTTATCGTTTAGTAGGTCAGTAATTCCCTTAAAATCAAATCCGTTATGTTTTAGTTCATGGCTTTTGACCTTTTCAATTAAATTTAAATCCGAAGCAGAGTCTAAAGAAAAAAATATTCCATTATATAAAGAAAAACAATATTTTGGACAATCAATAGGAATTCCTCGAAGTTTATTATAAGATAATTCTCTGAATGTATATGATTTTTTTGATTCTTGTCTAAGAGTAATTACCCCATCAACTATTGAATCTAAAAGAGTCAAATCCGATGATTCACTCAAAAAAATTAACTTAGCCCCTGACCTCTCCCTCCATATTTGTAAAACTCGCTCATTGTTCAGCCTTGATTCCCGATCCATGAACAAAGCAATAGTATCCCAGGTATCGATTATTATAATTGGAGATTTCACATCCATTAATTGGTTGGTAATTCGCTCAAAAAGAGACTCGGGTTCATCCAACCTAGCATCCTCAAATTTATACTCATGCTTGGATTCATTATTGAGGTTGAATTTTGTAATCCAAGGATAAAAATATAAAAGTTGCCTAATCGAAAGCCTTGTAGAAATATAAAAATAATTACCATCATAATCCAGGTTGTCCATCAAAGTAAGTGCTAAAGTAGTTTTTCCAGTTCCTGGTTTACCTTTAATAAGTAAAGAATAGGTATCGTTATTAACAAATTTCAATAGTTCTGGAGGCAAATGACCTATAGCACTATTTTTCTTTTTCATTTTCTTTTTATTTGGTTGTATGCTATAGTTATTATCATTAGAATCAGAATTATCGCCATTATTTGGATTGTTAGATAAATTCGTATTGGTATCGTAGTGCATTCTTTTACACATATTTGAGAAAATATTCTATTAACAATTCTAAACTATTGTATATAAAAAAGTATTTTCATATACTACCAGGGATCCATGCCTTTTTGGAATCGTATAGAATCAATTAAACCCTCAGCATAACCCACACTAAGAATTGCGAGTTCCATTTTACCTTGCTTATAAAAATTCTCAGCATCGTAAAGATAGTTTTCAGCATTTTCCAAAACAACAGAATATTCCGTTTTAATACCGATTTCTTTTTCTTGGATGAATGACGATAATGCGGATAATGCTTTTTTTGCATTGGGAATGTATTTGTCTAACATCCTATTTGATAGTCTATCAATTTTGGCAGAGTTATCTATAGGGTCATCCAACGTAAAGGTTAAGTTTCTAATTGAATCAACTTCAGTAAAATGCAAAGTACCAGGTATAATTATAGAATTAGGGCCACCCTCAAAGTTGATTTTCATCAGAGACTTTATTTTCCCACATATTACTTTTGAACTCTCAGTTCCAATTTTATGGGCCACAATTACAAAAGAGTTTTCAGACAAATTTAGTAGTTTTAATTCATTTTCTCTTTCCAGCAGGAGATCAAAAACTTTGTTTGGAGAAAGAAAAAAAGGGGATGGATTGTAGTCGCTCAAACCACCATTTTCATAATCATTGTTGTATTCCGTTAGAATTAGAGTATGCAATCCAAGACAAATGTTATTATATATGGTATCGTAGACGGTTATCGATGACATTGGATCAGACATAATAGTAACCATTCTCCCGAATTTATAATAATGCAGTCCAGACTCGCCTATTAGTGAAGGAATTCCGGATGAGGAATGAATTACTTTATAGGGTATGGAATGCTTTTTAGCCCTTACAAGAAGATCATTGTAGGTAGTTGCGATTAGAGGGTCACCGTAAATCAATATGCTCACATTTTCTTTTAACGAGTTTTCCAATATTTGTCTCCCATCCTCTACAAACCATCTTTTTACCAATTGAACCTCAATCCTATTTTTTTGCCGCGAAACTCCATAACCATCCACTAAACTTTTCACTTTTTCTAAAAATTCGTTTGATAAAAATCCTGTAAATCTTTCAATATACACCATATCGCTTTTTTTCAATATTTCAATGGAACCAGAACTCAATGAATCATATTCATTTATTCCCACACCTATCAAGCAGAGCATTGATTGTTTAATACAGTATATGGTAATAATTTATGTATGTATGTATTCAAGATTATCCATTAAGAAAATAAGGATTTGAAAATTATTGCTTATGTGATTATTTCTTTAGATTTCTATGCAATCGTATCATATGAGATATTGTATTTTTAAATATTTCTATACCAGTCAGATATTCTTTGATGTATACCCTCTCGTCCACTGTATGGGACGAGTGCGGGTCTCCAGGACCATATGTAACCACAGGGATATTTAACACGTTACCCAAAATATTCATATCCCCTGTTCCGGTTTTCCTTAAAAGTAAAGGTCTTCTTTTTCTGTTTTCCAAAATTGCCAATACCAAGGCTCTCACTAAAGGGGAAGAAGCATTTGCTTGAAAAGGTTCCGTTTTGTCCTCTACATGATATTTGATTATGATCGTACCCTTCTCTCTTGTAATTTCATTAAGTTTCACATCCAACAATTTCAAAACATCATCGCAACACAGATTGTTAGGTATTCGAATATCAATAGTCATTCTGCATTTTTGAGGAGTAACATTATGGCTTGATCCCCCACTTACCTCGGTTATGCTGTAACTTACAATGTTTGCCTTATTTTTAGTGGTATTGACATCAATGCCGTCTAAAACATTTTTTAAGCTATTCCATATACTATAAATTTCATCGATAGCATTCAAAGAAAGCCATGGCGCACTTGCATGCGCACTGTTATTTACATCACACAGCAAACGAATCTCCAAACGACCTTTATAAGAAATAGTAATATTATCAATACCGCTTGGTTCACCAAAGATGGCATAATGTGGATTTAAATTTTTGTCTTTAACAAGGTTTTTTATGCCCGTGGCATTGCCTTCTTCATCAACTACACCAGCAAAAATTATAGTTCCTGTCCGTTTAGGAAAATCAGCGGCACTCAATAACATAGAAATCAAAGGCGCCTTTGCATCTGAGGCGCCTCT
>JAPSGR010000014.1 GCA_031177355.1 Candidatus Nitrosocosmicus sp.
ACACAATATGAGTGATATGACAATGTCAATGGACAATTCTACTACTGGTATGACTGACAATGCAACAATAGCAGTAAACTAAACATACAGTACCAAAAAACAGTAAATTCTTTTTTTTATTTTTTTTGTATCAAAATTAATAGTAGACAGACCATTACTTGACTTTATCAAGGCTGTCATTATTGCATTAAAGAACTATAACACTAGTGCTGCACAATATAGCATATTTTAGGTTTCAAAGCACATTGTTTAATGCAGGTAGAAAAGAGATAGTAGTATTCGCAATCTCAGCCTCATCATCACCATCTACTGATGATGAGATGTGGACTAATTTTTTGACAGTAAATAATTACATGTTTTTATGAAACTGTCTATTCATTATTCAGTCAGGTATTTTGCATGTATTTCCATTATTGTGATCAAACTATAGTTTTACAACAGGATCTTGGAATATTAAAGACTTGCATCGACATTCAGGAGGAATAGTCGACATGTGCCTGTACATTATAAGAACTGTATATTAGAATTATCTTTTTGAGATAGGATAAATACATTGCTGCACTAACAATTACAATGTCAGAAGAACCACTTAACAGAGACGAAGATCTTCAAGAAGATGTACGAGATACAGCTGAAGATACCAAAAGCGGCTTTGATGAAGCAGGAGACAAAATCAAAGCAGGTGCCAAAGCAATGGGAAACAAAATAAAAGACTCAGATAATGACATGGGTTCAGAATACAATAAGGAAAAGTTCAAAGAGGAAGGAAAAGATTACTAATTGTAATCTAAAATTTTTTTAGATCAGTTTTTGACAATGTACTTTGGAGAATTGTCTATTCAGTTCTCATAACTGATTAATTATAAAGTTACAAATCCGCAATAGTGTGAAAGTAAAATAAATCTATAAAGAACCGGGGTCTTGTTCGCTAGGTCATAGAATAAAAACAAAGTCTAGATTTTTAGTGATATTTTTTATTATAAAGAAGTCTTGCTAGATTGATGCTAATATAATATAATACCATTCAAAAATTAATAGAAGACATAGAATTTGTTAAATGAATGGGATAATTTTCAATGAGAGATCAATTTCAAAAGCTATAAGGAAAGGAAACACATATTTTAATGAATGGACCCAACTAATAAAAATTCATCTAATTAATTAGCCTAATCCCTCACCCGTTTGTGACATATCCAATGATGCTTTCGCAATAACTGCAGGCATATTAATAAGATAAGGACAAATAACCAACGCATTAAAACATTACAAGTTTAAAGGACGTCGAAAAACTCCAATTTTAGATATACCATCCATGGTAAAAAAATAGTCATAATTTTAAAAAGAAAAGAAAACTAATAATTGAGATTATAACTGGGCAGTTCCCAGTTAATTATTTCAATTAGTTGTCGTTGTTGTCGTTGTTGTCGTTGTTGTCGTTGTTGTCGTTGTTGTCGTTGTTGTCGTTGTTGTCGTTGTTGTCGTTGTTGTCGTTGTTGTCGTTGTTGTCGTTACTGCTTATGTAAATTGGTGCAAAACAGTCTCTTATCTGTTGTTCAGTAGCAAAGCCTGTAGTTCCAGCTTCATCTTCAAGACAATTCTGAAAATCGTCATAATTTTGCCTATCTGAGTTGTTGTCTCCACCACCATTATTTGTCTGATCTTCAGTGTTTGATTGGCCTATGGTGTTTGATTGGCCTATGGTGTTTGATTGAGCAAAAGAGGGGTTTAATACATTGCCTGAGGAAAGTAACATTGCGGCCAATACGAATGAAATTCCAAAAAGCATTATTTTCTTTGTAGTCATTGTAAAATCTTTCAGCTAATAAACTATAAAAGGCTAACTGAAAATGAATAGAAAACAATAGTGTGCCAACAGCTGCATACAAGTTGAAGTAAACTAGAGGTATGGATTTTCTTATAAGCCCTCCCTGTTCAGTCATAAAATATTTCACACAACTAACACAGTTTTGAACCTAATAATCCAAGAGTATCTAATATTCTTTAATACATAAAATCTCAATATATAGTATGAGCAAAGGTTAGATTTACCGAATAACAACAAATGCTGCGCTATTTAGTTGATAAATACTTCATGGAAAGGGGTTCTAACTAGGCCGCTAAAAATAATTCATCATCTCGGCAATATAGTAGTCAGACATACGGCGTCAAATTAACATTTCTTTCCTTTTCCTTCCCTTCTCTTCTAATATGAAATGAATATAACTCAAAGATAGAATTAAAAAAATTTCTGACACGTTGAGACAACCAAAAATGAGTTACGTTATAATTTGATGTAGAGTTAGAGTTGAACCATAATAAAGTCGGTGATTTTAGGTTAACCACTTTATTACATTACTTGAACTACTTACCAAAGAATATCTTTTTTCATGAAGGATAAACAGTATATAGTATTTAGGTGAAACCTATACGTTGACATACTCACGCAATAAATTGAGTAGAAGATCTAGTGAATAAAGAAAATTAATCATTGAATATAAGCATAATAAAATTTCAAAGGAAAAAGGTTTGCAAAACCAGCAAAATGCTTAAACTAATTTCAGATTCAGTTATTGTATGTAATACTAGACAGCTAGTCAGTTTATAATGTCCTAAGACATGGACCCCTAACTAGCGCAATTAAGTTCTATACACAGTTTCACTGAATTATTGCCAAATTAATAGTAGTAAAGATCTCGATATACAGATATTCTAATCTTACAGGATAGTTTTGGAAGTATTTTCTTTTTTTACTTATTGTTCAGGCGCCCGTTTAACAATAAACAAGTTCATCCTTGCAGTCTCTTTGATTCTCTTCCCTCAGTATTGTCCTTATCCTTTACATGTTGTTTTGAATGAGTGTTTATCGAAGGAGATACTTTAGAATCGTATTTGCTATTTTGCGATTGTTCTTCTTTTAAAGACGTGACATTGTTTTTACTGTAACCAACATAAGATTCAGCAATTGTATCATGATTCCTTTGGCTTAATTCTTGTGCAACATACTCGCGTATTTTACTTGAATTAATAAAATTATCTATAGGCGGATTTTCTTCCAATTTATTTATAATGGATTTTGATATATCCTTAGCAAGCATAAACGGTGTTCCCGCCCTGCTAATTCCTCTTACAAGTTTCTCTTCCTCAAACTTTTCGGAATTCCCGCTTCTTTTTTCTACAATTAATTTTGATATGGAACTCTGATTTTGACTATTTTCCATTTCATTTCAATCATTACGCATAAAAGTATAAATGAATAACATAATTTCTATTCAACCAACGCAAATAAGATACAGGTTCTTAAGATACAACAGGAGTATAGTGTTAGTAACATTTATTACATCATT
This sequence comes from Candidatus Nitrosocosmicus sp., assembly GCA_031177355.1. Lineage (GTDB taxonomy): Archaea > Thermoproteota > Nitrososphaeria > Nitrososphaerales > Nitrososphaeraceae > Nitrosocosmicus. Next base: position 3,345 of record JAPSGR010000014.1, read on the forward strand.
ATTTTGATGTTTTAACCTAACCAAACGAAATATTATATCATATTTTACTATCAATTTGTCAAGTTTCTAATTGGATTCGGCATTACAAGATATTTAACATCTGTCATGCTCCTTTCCTTTTGTGTTATTAGATTTAATGTATTTGCATCCATAGTTAACTTTTTATCAATAATTAATATTTAAATTAAAGGAACAAAATGTTTCACATTTGTTCTTACAGTATTTTCAAGGCCAATGACGAATAGTTTAATCACAAATAGCAGGCATTAGTGAATGAAACTATCAATATTTTGAAATTAAAACCTTTCATTTGTCTGAATAGATAAGCTTTCTTAATCTTATATAATATTTAAAATTCCTCGTCGAAAATATTCTTTTACAGCACCATCGATACATTTACAGAGTAAACGTTAGCAAAACCCTGTTAAAATTTTGATAATAGGTTTAGAGGGACGGAAAAGATCGGGAGTCATTTTGACTCTGTTAATAAGAGATGGTTTATTGTATACATCAGCGGGTTTCAAAACCCACAAGCTTGTTGCCACAATATGGGCAATAGAGAATGTTTTCTAAAATGCAATATCCAAAGCCGTCAATGACGCAGTAATATTTATCATCGGTAAAGGAAGAACCTTCTTCGGTGATTTTACTATTGCGTCTTGCCCTCAAAAACTCTATACAACAACACTGCTGGTCTTCACCACTCTCAATCTCCTTTTTAGTAGTAACACCTTCCATAACCATAACAACCCTCACCCTAAATAGGCATATCGTTAATGATTTCGACTAGATATGCAATCAATCCAACAGCCTCCAAATTATAAAGACATTACCCATTTCTTATCTGATAGAATTGTTTTCTATAAGTATGTTAAAAAGCTTTATTATTAAATATAATTCAGGAATATAGTCAAACAAGCACTTTAAGGATAATACTGCCAACTTTACTATTTTCTTTATTCTATCAAATTTGGGTTTATATTGGCTTTTAAGATCTGGTTTATAGTTAAGAATAATGAAGTCATAGTGATATGGGTTAACATACCCTCTACAAAAAAATGCTGCACAGGTTTGATGCCATTGAAACTCCTAGATTATAGATTTATTTGTAGCCGAACGGTTTGTCAACTAAAAGTTTTTTACAAATATATTGAGATTTTGATTTCAATACTTTGATAAAATTTGGTGAAGGGCTATTAATCATCAAGTCATTAAATAGTTGGTAGGGAATCCGTTTGAGTGATTATGAATTTTATGAAGAGAGAGTATCGTGTGAAAAATGTGGTAGTAATGATAAAGCATACTTATGGCTTGACAAAAACGAGCAAGTATATTTGATAAGTTGCGATAATTGCGGTGTCAATGAGAAGCAGAGGGCCTCGGCAGCTCCTGAGAACAAAAAACAGGTCTTTTGCTGCGAAGGTTTTAAAGAATTCTCAAATCAAGAATTATACATTGATAAAAATCCAAGAGTGTTTGAGATTAGGAGAAAACTTTTCTACTATCTTGAAAACAGTCCTAACCCGATTGTTGAACAAATAAAGTTTTGCCCTTTTTGTGGAGTAAAGTTGATTGTTGTTGGCATAGCTGAGTAATTAAATGAGAAGATCTTTTTCAATAAATTGGAGTTCTATGAAGAGTTTGGGTATGAAAATGATACTCCACTCGTAATTTAAGAACTATGCTATTGATGAATTTCTTTTCTACTGTATCTTTAATACCCTTTACATGTTAGTCGTTATATTGGTTAAGCATTATTCACATACCTGCTAAATCCTTTCGACCATCTTTATCTACACCTTGTAGAATTTACCCATAACGTTGTATAAAATATCAGCATTTTTACTTTTCTATCGATTAATTAATAAATTAAACTAACTCTTGCTTATTTCAAATGTAATAAGGTATCAATAAAGGTCTTGTTTCTTATCACGTGAACTCGGCATCTATATTACATATAATGCCTCAGACCTTCCCATGTTTTTATTTCCATTACATTATCAAGCAGGTTTTGCATGATAATTTTTATCGGGTGACCGGTTGATGGCAAACTTATGACATGGCTGTAGCCTTATTACCCTTTTATTTGATAATCTAACTTCTTAAAGTTCGACCCACCAAATAAAAGTGAAATAATATTTACAACAAAGTATTTAACTCCTAATCATTATATCCACCATTCGAAATGACAACAGAAATTCAATCAAAAGATTGAGATAGATGGTAAAAATGCTTGGGATTTCATAAACTTACGCATGTCATTGTTTAGAATCAATAATATAGAGATGTAAAGTAATTGATAAAACTACCAAAAAAGTCATTTTGAGAAGAGACGCATAATTAGGAAAATATAGAGAAATGGATAACAAGATAAATAACAATCCCCATCAGATTATGTTTTTATTTTATTTTTACTAAAAGTACCTATGCCTAATAAAAAAAGAGGTGATAATGAGGAGCTGTCTGAGGCAACAGAAAAAAGAATAGATGAACTTCCAAAGCACGCACAACATATCTTTAAAAAAGCTCATGCTAGCGCAATTAAGGAATATGACGATCCAGAAAAAAGAAGAGGAGGTAAAGAGGAATCTGCCGAAGAAGTTGCACATAAGGTTGCATGGGCAGCTGTGAAAAGAGAATACAAGAAAAAGGGGGACGAATGGATCAAAAAGGAGGACTGACAAAGATAATGCAATCTAAATTTATAACGTTTAATTCTCGATAAGTCAATAATTTATATATTTATACACTTTAGAGATATAGTTAATCTATTTATCACCTTGGTAATAGTAACTAATGTTATAATTCTGCAGTTTAAAGAAAATACATACCCTTTCTATTCATAAATCATAGTTTTGATCACAAGAATTTCAATTTAACTGGAGAGTATTATCATTGTTACTTTCTATCCAGCCATTAATATTGCGGTTATTTATATTGTTAAAGACATTGTAAATAAAATGAATGTATTTGTTCTGAAGACTGTACACCAAAATAATAAATTTTATAGATTACGAATTAAAGCATGTAACCAATACAGGTAAAGGATGAAATATTAATTACTGTATAGTAATTTCATAAATCTTATTCATTGTTTTTTTTATTAATTTTATATTTAATTTGAACAAAGCCAGAATCATATACAGTTGTTTTTAAATGATGCATGATCAAGTCTTTCGACAATAACCCACTAAATGACTTTCCTTTTCCTATAAGAATCGGAACTATAGTAACAGTAATTTCATCAACTAATCTTGCAGATAAAAAATCTTGTATTACTATGCCGCCGTCCACATATATGTGATTAACAGATTTATTAGAAAATTCACTTATCAATTGTTGAGGGGATGATATATTACGTGTTGTTACAGTTTTTTCTAATTTCTCAGGAATTTGGATATCCTTTGAAGTCAATACAATCATTTTAGTTTCTTTGTATAGCCATCGGTCAAAGGATATAACCCGTTCAAAAGTTTTCCGTCCCATTATTATCAAGTCTACCGACTCCAAAAAACTATTAAAACCAAAATCTTCACTGGAAGTTACTTTTTTGTTGGCATCATCTAGCCAATCGATATCGCCGTCCTCTCTTGCAATGAATCCATCTAGGCTAGTACCAATAAATACAGAGACTTTTACCATGAATCCTTTTAAAATGATTAAAATAAATGTATTAATATTCTAAACATATAGGAAAAGGACCTTGTATAGGTCGAGTGAGAAGCCTATACATCAAACTGAAAATAATATTTTTAGGCAATATCCTATGTTATTTTATAATGGCAAAATGCAACGAAAACGGTCATGGTCGTCAAGTTATTGACGTTTATACAACTAATATATATTGTATTAGCGTTTTTAAGTGTATTTAGACTAATTTAATTTTAGAATAACTAAAACTCTCTTCCTGGAATCTTCTCGACATCGAAGAATATACTCTATTTAGCCTAAATTCAAATTTTTCTTTAGAGTATCTAAATGAATGACTATGTTGTCTAATTGCTCTTTCATATCTTGTTTAAACTTGAACAACTTCAACTCTACATAGATGTCTTCTTTTTTATCTTGCAATAGCAACTTGTCACGCTCATTCAAAGGTAAAATAGATGATTTTTCGTACAACGACAATCTGTCAAAATACATCTGATAAATTTCCTCAGCACTTTTATCTTTCCCTATTATCTCTGCATTTATTTCATTATCCAAATCAAGAAGTTTATTGACAAATGTATGACTAGATTTTGAGAATGCTAATTCAGACATTTATTGATAAATTCGATCATAACTCTTATAATCCTTTTTATATCTTTAAAACAGTTTTCCAAAACTATGCTGATACTTTTAGTATTTAATACATCTTATCAAGTTCTGATCATAATAATGGAATTAAACTAGATCTTTAATCTCCGTGTATTGATTTGTTGCAACTCTCAATTATATAGGTAATATAAAATACTTTACCCCAGTTTTCATGGATGGTTTACAGAATCATACTCCTCTTTCGACAGCAAACTTCCTATTATCCCAAACGCAATCGGGCATCAACATAGTTAGTATCTTTTTACTAATAGTTTTTTGAACTTTTCACTATTTTAATATATATTATTTGCTAATTATGAAATGAGATTCGGAAAGAAACAAATGAAACAATAAGTTTGTAAGCAGGATAAAGAAGAAATAAAAAATTAGATCAAATTATCGAGATAGTGTTTTATTATCCCTTTAAGAGGATAGAACAACATCAGGTTAACTAAATGATAAGTAATTGATAATTTAGTTTGATTGTTAAATAAGGTGATATTGACATACCGATACAAATTTTAATCATTGTATTGTAAAGTGGTTCATTGTAGTTATCTTATAGGGGAAATTGTTGAGGGATTTGATAGCTCATTGACTCTTATTAGATATATAGTTTACCAGTTCTAAGTACATAATGCCAATAATTTTTTTTATTTTTTTGCTACTGTTAAGAGATATCCCATTCGCAACATATTGTTTGAAACAAATTGCTCCAAAATATTGATATAATCTTTTTTAAACGACTTTATTCTGCTTTCATTATTTCCATCCTTCAAGGCTTCTATGACTTGAATCATAAAACCGGCTTTGGTAATCGTATCTTGCCAATAGTGATTTGGACTCAAAATAGGAACATGGATTGTTTCTCTTTCAAAGAAAATATCTCTAACATAGGGCAAGAGTTGTTTTATTTTGTCTGGAATGCCCCAATCATAAGGTGAAAATGTTTCAGAGGCGGGTAATGGATTATATTTTGAAACTACTTTAGACAGTCTTCCAACAACCAATTCCGGTGGCCAACTTGTAAAACCTAGACGCCCACCTTTCTTTAAAACTCTTGTCATTTCTCTACCTGCTACCTCTTGATTAGGTGCAAAAATGTGACCAAATGTTGATAAAACCACATCGAAGGATTCATCTTCAAATGGCAGGTCTTCTGCATCCCCTTCTTTCCAATCAATCCCACTAATTCCGGCTACTCTTTCTTCTTCTTTTGCCAACGCCAAAAGTTTTGGTGTAATATCAATACCAGTCACTTTTGCTCCTTTAATCCGAGCAGTTATAGCTGTATTTCCATATCCACAGGCAATATCTAACACTGATTCACATGCTTGTAACCGTGTCAGTCTAATCAGGTCAGCGGATACAGGAGGAAAAAATTGGCCCCTGCTTCTATAGTCACCCAAACTCCATATTTCTTTGACTTCATCTTTAATAGTAGGCAATTATGATATACACGTCATATTGTTGAATAAATTATATTCGCTGAAATTATTAATCTCTTTCAAAGCACAATAACCTGTGTATCAATACGCTAATGAAAGAACGGCTAAAAGTATTTAGGTATAGGTATTAGTTTTTTGTAACCTTAACAGTATTGTTCCCAGAACTACAATAGCTATTCCACCTATGACTAAGAAAATCAGATCGAATACAAATGGATCCGCCACTTCAATTACATGGTGCATTTGCAAAATGTGATGATTGATTATCCCCTCTATAGTGTTAAAGCCACCAAACCCAATTAGAATCAAACCAATAAATGACCGTTTATCAGACCAAAAATAATCCTTATTTTTAGAACTTTGAGCATACCATAGAAGAATTATCCCCAATACTATCATTAATAAAGAGAATGCAAGAAATACCCCGTCATGTAAAAGATTTATTTGCAAGGACTCGATTGTGTTGGGTATTATCTTATGAGAAGAGGTATGATGCCATTGTAGTATAGCATGGAAAATAATAATATCTATCAGCCCAGCAAGACCAATTCCAATTAGTATTGCAGAGGCAATCGATTTTTTCTTGTTTTCAATTTCTCCAGGCCTAGAATCACCTTTATATTCATTATCTGACATTAATTACAAAAAATTAAATAACATACAATTTAAAGTACAAGGTTAGATCTTCTATTTTTTTAATCATTACTCTACCTGAAATACAAAAAGTATAATTACAATGAAAAATTAATCAAAAAAATTTTTTAAATGCCACTATTCCTATTCACGATTTAGCTTGTTATAGACAATATCGAGATATGTCTGTAAATGGCAGTCTAGCAATTACCTCGTATTATTGACTTCTATAATCATTATATTTTATAGTATGAATATAGATATTAAAAAATAAAAGAATATGAATGAATTATTAACTTGTGTGTATTAGTTTTATATGAGCAATGAGGTAGTTAATAGTCATATTGTATTAACTACAATTATCATCTCTGTTATTATAGTTTGTTAAATTATGATTATTACACATGGAAACACAATCGATTAGCTCAGATAATAGTAAAAATTATCAACAAAGATTTAATGAAATTGAAAAAAATCCACTTTCATTACCTACCGATTATGCTAAGCAAATTATTCAACAAATGAATACAGATCTTGCGAGTCATTTCATTATTTATTTTCAAATGAAAAAACAACACTGGATAGTCAGTGGACCAGATTGGAAACATATAAGCGAATCTTTAAACGGTTATGCCAAAGCTATCTTAGAAAATGCTGAAGAATTAGCTGAAAGAATCGATGCATTGGGCGGAATACCTTTGTCAAATCCATCGCATTTTTCTGAACAATCTTATGTTGATTTCGAAGGGGATGATAATTATGATATTGGAGTCATGTTAGCAAATGATCTCAAAGCAAATCAAATTATAATTGAACAATTAAGAAAAAGGATCAATTTCGCCAAACAAAATGACGATCACGGCACAGATGATAAATTGAAAGATATCCTTGAAAACAGCGAAGAAATTGCCCAAGAATTGGATCATTATTTGAAAAATCAAAGTTTGGAAAGATCAATATAAGGAAGTTAAAGGATCGACATTAGAATTAATAATTAGCAACTTTTTTTGCAGTAACTACATAGCAAAGGAAAAGAGCATGGATCAATTACGATAAGTTAAAAAAGACACCTACTGTAGCATATCGAAGGAGACATCCCGGTCATAATATTATTATTATAATCATTGACAGTACATAATCAATAGTATAACTAGTGATATATCTTAATTTTATATCTCGATATCAAAACAATATTTAATCGCGCATTTACAAAAACAATAAGCATGATCTATCTTTAAATTCTTGACATTATAGAAGTATATAAAAGATTATAGTATTATAGAGTATGAAGAGTATTACAAATTTTAATGTCAAAACAAAGGTCTTCTCCCATACATTGTTACTTGTGGGGATTTTACCAACACTAATGCTATTTACTACAACGATGCTTAGCAACCCAAATGTTTATTCTCAAGGTAATGACTCCAATATGACTACACCTGCAACCTTAGAAGAATTAGATACTACAGAATTTTCTCAAATAGTTATAACTTCTTCACAAGTTAATGAATTGAATAGCACCATAAATAACGCCATAAAAGCAACGGAACAAGAAAATATGACCCAAGTGCTTTTAGAGTTAAAAGTACTGCAAAATCAATTGGATCTGTTAAACGATCCTTAAGAAACAATAGAAATACATAATTTACTTACCTATTTTTATAAATAATCACTAACAGATTTATTAAACAAAATAATGTAACTTTGCTGATAATTCCTGAAAAATAATTGGAACAAAGCAATAAACTTATAGAGACCAAGTATTTTAGGGTTTTTGAATGATTAAAGATACCATACCGATCTACCCATGCAAAAGATTCAGTAGGCACTAAATTTACAATGTTAACCATAATAATCTTTTAATTCTGTTTATGGCAATATGTACATATTAAATATCTATTTGCTGATCGCTAAAACAAATAATTTAAAAAAGTTTGATAAAACTTGAATAATTTGAATATAGTTTGGTAAATAGAACTGAAATTGAATTTATTATAAGGTTTATAAGGTTTGAAGTAAATATCATAATTAATGTCCCTGTCAACTTATGAACTTGCAAGCAGAGCAATGGCAATATCAATCATAAGCCAAGATACTGAACTGATGGCTAAAATGCATGGCAAGAATATTAAAGTAGAGGAAATATATGAGTTATTTAGACAGCGACTGTTATTATATGAGAAAGCTTTAGCTATGCCTTTATGCGAAACTGATCGTTTATTATTAGATGTAAAGAAAGCAGATGTTGGTATGGATTTAAAGATGTTCAGATTCAAGCAAAATATTAAAGAGGATTTAAGCCAAGTAATTTCCCGGTTAGACAAGTTAGAAGATCAACTTGCTACTTTACAAAACAAGCAGTGGGAGAACCAAGTATCGAACGACCTGTCGATATAATTACCTTCTTGGACAAAATAATCAGATTAGACATATTCTAGGAGATAATATTTCAAATATCTTATGTTCTTATAACAATTTATAATATGCCAGGATTAGTAAGATACAACACTAACCTATTAAACCAGCATATTATATATAAAAAGTGAATGTATGAAAGAACATTAAATAGTCATTCACAAATAATTATAAACAAGATTGAACATTAAGGTGAATATTTTTTGTACTTTTGAACGGATTCCCCTTTCTTCTTATGACTCGAGTTATTTTTAGCACTATGGTTACTATTTAGGATACCTTATCTGGGGCAGTAGTGTTTAATAGCCTTTACTTACGACTGCAAATGAATGATTACAAAAGAAAAAAACTATTTGAAGAAATTGATAAACCATTAAACAGCAAAATTGTATTTGAAGACGAGAAAAAAAGAATTATAGAACGATAAATTAGTTGGTCTGGACAAATAAAAGGAATTAGATCATTTCCAAGCGGAACCGCTAATGGACACGGAAACTCAAAGATATTTGAAAATGGAGTGTCAATTTCTGACTGGAATGGTATTTTTACCACCGAAGAAAAATATGAGATATCCTTTATTGGAAAGGACGCATCAAAAAATGGTAAATTTTATGTACTAAGAACGTTTTTACCGTTGTTGAGGAACTTCTCTGGATGAATGGATTGGTTTGTATTTTGGATGGGAAATATGATAATGAAAACAATTCATTTGTATGTACTGGATACAAGTTAATGTAAAAATTATGTAGTATTTAGATAATTTCTTTAATACACTTGCATTGCATTAGCCAGCAGAATACTCTAACTTCAAAATCAAACTATAGGTAACTTAAAGATAATATTATATTATAGACGGGAATAAAGATATAAAAAATACAAAGCATAGAGTCTAACAACATACTTATTAGTAACGGTTTCTCATATTCTATATGAATTCGCGTGTAATTTGGTGTACCCTGATAGTCGCCACTTCTATCGTTTCTTATACTGTTTTCTTGAATGTAGTATATTCACAAGCTACGGAGTATTCGATGCAAGAAATCAAACCGGATGTGTATATCGTATCTGCAGGCGGATACAATTCATTGTTCTTGGTGTCACAGGAAGGAGTCGTTGTAGTTGATGCTCCACCAGCAATAGGAGACAAGATATTTGCAGCAGTGTCAAATGTCACGGATATGCCTATCACTCACCTGATATATAGTCATGCTCACAAAGATCACATTGGAGCTGCCAACCTTTTTGAAAATGTAACAATAATAGCACATAATGAAACCGCCAAAATTCTAAATGAAAGAAACGACACAAATAGACCGATTCCAGACAAGAACTTTACTAAGGAGATAAACCTATCAATAGGTAACCAATCTCTCCTGCTTCTATATCCTGGTCCATATCACCAACAGGGTAACATATTTGTTTACCTTCCTGAACACAAGGTTCTCATGGCAGTAGACAATGTTATCCCTAGAGGCCTTCTGTGGAAACATCTTAGCGTTACTCCTGACGTTCCAGCCTTAATCAAATCGATTGATCAGATAATGGCTTTTGACTTTGACGTTTTCGTTGGTGGACATGGACAGCCTGGGACAAAGGATGATATCATAGTACAGCAAGAGTACGTAAATGACCTGCGTAAAAACGCCGTGACGGCCTTAAATGAAGTAAATTACACAGAAGTCATTAAAGGTATAAACGGTAGCAGCAGTGCTACAACCGAGGCATACTTTAATGCCCTAACGAAATCGTGTGCCGATAATATAGATGCAAAATGGCAAGCCAAACTAGAAGGAGTAGGAGTATGGACAGATGAGCACTGCGAAAGAATGATAATTAGTGAGAGTGTTGATTAAATACTTTTTTTCTTTTTCTTCTTTTTAGATCATCTGCAAAGTCTCATATGGCATCGGCCCAAAAGGGAGAATCATAATAGCAACCAGATTGTGCTCTTAGTATATTAAATAATTCACTTAAGATACATAGTAGAACTTCTTTTAATTACGGATAGATTGATTTTTACTTTAGACGACAAGCACTATATTTTTTGTCAAAATATACTATGATAACACCTGAAGATAAAAGGTGTTCAAACAAGGTAAGATCTGTCCGGAATTAGAGTCGAAATGCTATTAAAAATTGATGACTCTATCTCCATGATATAATAATTAATATAAGAATTACTTTAAACCAAGCTCAAAAACAATATCAGTGCTTTTTGTATCAGTGCTTTTTGTATCAGTGCTTTTTGAATTTATCATCAGCTATTATCTTCACTTTGAGAAATCATCAGTGAAATAAGATATTGTCAGAACTTGTACCAGAATCTATGTGCAAACTCTAATTTTCCCACATATGTTATGGATCTAAAATCAAGTGGCCTTTAAATAATTAATATATTATGCAGGTCAAAGTTGATTTTATTTGAAGGGAGATCCAACTCCACAAGTCCACATGGAAATGGATATCTGGTTTTAAATACTTTAATACATATTTTCTTGTATGGTAGGAAATAAAAAAGGTGACAAACAGATCGATAAAAATGCAGCAAAGGAAAAAAGTAATGATTCCAATAAAAACGAGAGGAGAGTAGTAAAGAAGTCTTAAAATATAGTAAGGTTTCTTTTGAAATGATTGCGCGGGTAATCATTTTTCTGTTCCTTAGTAATAAAAAAGAAAGTTAAGATATATGCCCTAAAAGTACACATTTTGTAAGATCCCCATCTATGGGAACTTGTGCATCTATTAACCATCATGAATTGAAGAAAAAATAATAAAATAACCATACATCCATTGCGACGATAAAAAAAGATAAGAATTGTTAGGCGATTTTACGACGCCTTAGGACAACAGAAATGTTTACAGATATCGATTAAGATTGATTACATAATTTACAAGTACAACCTTCATTGATTCATTCTTTTATCCATACATGTAGGCATATTCCCTCCATGACTTTCACGGTATTCCTTTAGTAATTGGTCTCTCACATGTTCTGCATTTTGAGTGATTAAATAACTGACTCGTGTTGCTTTGCTTATACAAGGATCTAACAGTGATTCTAATAATGATTGTTTTAAATTCATACTACTTCCTATATACAAAATTTTCATACTATGATGAACTTTGAAAACTCCTGATTTTTCAGGAATAGATCTCGTAGAGATATTAGATTGGTTAAAATCTAACCATTCAGACCAAACATTTGCTTCATTTTCTCCATCTTCTTTTTGTTTCTTCATATTCATCTATATCTTACACAGTCTATACATAAAAATGGAAAGTTCCAATTCCAATATTATATTAAGAGTCATAATGGCAATGTGATATCAGCTAGTTAATATTTTATTATCCTTAATACGTGGTTCAACACCCTTGATCAGCATATGTATACAGGACCGAGAAAATCTTAAATGATTTGTTTAATAATTACTTTCACAAATTTAGTATTTAGGATAGTTTTTATGGATAGGTTTCAATTTTATCTGTTACCATAGTTTAAAAAATATATTTTCTATTGATGTGATCGCTATTATTTTTTTGATCAGCACAACCCCAAGAACTTAAAAGATAAAAGATGAAATTATGCTTCTCTCACTCTTAAATAAACCAATTTGACCAAAAAGCATTATTATTGGGAGATGAATCAACTAAATAATCTGGTGGCTTATCAAGATGCGTGTCATTTACCCTAATCATAACCGCAGTAGTGTAATTGAAATTCAAGATATTCCCTATGAAAATAGGATCGATTGATACTTCCACTTTGTTGAGCGTCATATTATCTATTCTAATCATTGGTAAAGTATAGATATCATTAACATTATCATAAATCGCCAGATACCATCCCTTATTCCTAAAATTTGAATCACTACCAAAATTAGGAATAATTATAGTATAAATCTGATTTTTGTTAGTCATTGGATCGAGACGACTTAATACCCACATATATGTTGTCTCATGCTTCTTGTTCTTATTTGGATCATCATCCACATTGATAGTGAAAATCATGATATCATTATTTGTCTTGTCTATCTGAGTAGAAACAATGTCGTGAAATCCATGTATTTCTGGCATTTGAGTAGTTTTATAAAGGGTAACTAATTGAGTATCATATTTGGCGTCTATGGTGCTATCAACCCTTTCCTTATCCATTGCTTCTAACTCGATAAGAAATGGCATGCCAGTATTATCATTATAATTACAATAAATAATGCAGATACTGTTAGAATGAAACTTGCTGTTATTAGTTATTAAATAAGACATAAGAATCGATATTGAAAAAGAAATTATGATGCTTGTAGTAATAATTGTTAATTGGCGGCCACCCATATAATGATAGTAATTTTTCATAGATGATAAAAATTAAGAGTTTCCCTAACAACGAATTGTAAATATGACAAAAGGATATGGACTCCAAAATCGTAATGATGTTTAAATTTGTATACTTATTCAGAAATTCTATAACATCAAGTTTAGCTTAAAAAATTAAGCTTAAATAGATTAGACATTACTTAATCTGCGATCCATCTTTTGACAATGGCTTTTTTCTTGACAAGTAATATGATATTAATTCTGGTTTTTAACAATGCAAGGTGATCTGAAACAACTACTACTATTACCATTTTGTTTACTTTAATTAGCCCTAGACGAATTCCCAAAATTATTACAATCCTTTAATAAATTTTCTTCTCTTAGTCAAAAAAATATATCTATTGAATTGTAAAAAAAATATTTTGTAGCTAAAGTGGTATTGCCTCTCCCTTTCTATTTTCTAGTTCATTGATACCTTCTTGAGTAATTTGAAAATTTTCACCATCTGAGGAATAGATGAGGCTTTGAGCAACCAAATCCTCAATTGCTTGATCGAACAGCGGAGACATGCTGGGATCTAAGGTTTCCATTAATTCCCCAATATTAAGTGATGGGTCACTTTCTGATGCATGCAGAGTTAATAATTTATCCAACACAAAACTTTCTACATTATGAAGTGCTCCTTTGTCATTCTCATCCTCATAATTGGATATTTTATCCATGATCGTAACTGAATTCTAACCTTAAATTCTTATCTTTACCTTGCAAAAATACAATATCGTATTAGAGTAAATATAGGCCAATTTAGGATAGAAGAATGCTCATTACTTTATTAATTCAATCTTTTTTCAGTCAAAAACATTTTGAAATTATTATGATAGTTCAATATTTGAATCAGACGGCAAAAAAAGGAATGTTTTTGGTATAGTCGATAATGATATGTTTCGTCATGAGTTTTAAATTTATTAGTTATCTTATCTATATCTAGATATGGACCTATGGTATAACAAAGATATTGCACCTATATTTGAGAACAAAAAAAGCAAAAGCATTTTCCACCACTTCAAAGTTGGAAAATATAGTGGCAATACACTGAATGTATATCAAGGCTGTCAACACAGATGTGGTTATTGCTATGCAACCTATGAATGGTCCCCTGAATTCTACGATAAAATCTATGCAAAGTACAATGCTCCAGAACTATTGGAAAATGAAATTAAGAATTGGCGATCAGGTCCCATTAAACCTGTTATGATATCATCTGCAACAGATGCATATCAACCAGCAGAATTAAAGTATGAGCTGACCAGAAAATGTGTTAAAGTATTACAAAAGTATAATATTCCTTATTATGTCTTCACAAAATCAACACTAATTTCTAGAGACTTGGAACTCCATAAAAATTATAGAGATAATTGTTTCATAGTTTGGTCCATCACCACCAATGACGAAACTGTACGGCGTAGTTTAGAGCCCGGAACTCCTCCCGCATCGGTAATGTTTAAAATGATAGAAAACTTTGCTAAAAATGGAATACGTTGTGCTGTAAATATCGATCCCATAGTCCCCTTAATTACAGACTCTATAAGAAATATCGATGAGATTATCGTAAATTGCCAGAAGGCAGGGGTTAAAAACGTTTTTGGGGCATTTTTGAGACTCAGATATGATATCTGGTATAGAATGAAAATTGTATTTAAATTATTAGATAAAGATTATGAGACGTCAGTTAAATACTACAACAAATTGTATAACTTTACCGAGCCAATCCAGCATAATCGCAATTTAACAATTGATAATAATTATGAGATCAACTTTCTGTATAATCTTGAAACTAAAGTACGTAAAAATGGTATGAGTATTGATTTTCCAAAGTTGAGAGAAGGGAGATCGTATAAGAACTCTAAGTTCAAGAATATTGATAAGAATCAACTTACATTGACTAATTATAACTGAAGCTATTAATGGAAAAAATCTGCATAAGTTAACGAGTATCGCAATTGTGTCTTAGTTGAGCTATCATGCTGCTATTCATTAGATAGATAGATAGTCATAAAATTATCCTATCAATATTTTCCTCAAATAGAAAGACTGAACAATATGACTGAGACGATAGGAACATTGTTTCCGTTGCTTTTGATGAAATAGTAAATATTTAAGATATAAAAAAATTGAAATGCAGAGATTTGAAAATCATAATGGTGATTGCATTTTGCATTTACTTTTTTTTGAATCTAATTAACTCACATATATTTTATCATATCTACATTTCTTCAGGTGAATTAAGTTACCTTTAGTAAAATTGTTATAGTATGTTTTTACATATGATTTTACGGTAAGGGTTTTTGATACAAGTTATATTGTTTATTATTAAGTAATAATTACTAAATTGACCAATATTAATAAGAAACAAATATCCGTTTTATCCCTTATCACGGTTTTAACTATAGCGATGACCCTGTCCCCACTAGGAATAAACTATAATACTAATGTCGCATTTGCTGGAGGAAATGATCACCATGATGATGACGATGATGGAAACAGCGCATCACAAATAATAGCTCAAGTTCAGCGTTCTATTCAGAATAGTCAAGTAGTATCAGGTGGAGATACGGAGAACTCTGGTAATAACTTTAACTTCCAAAACCAAGAAAACTCTGGTAACAATGCATTAGCACAAGATTCAGATGATGACAACGGTAACGGTAATAGTGCATCCCAGGCAATTGTACAGTCTCAGTCCTCTGAACAAAACAGCCAGGTAGTCTCTGGTGGAGATACAATAGGCTCTGGTAACAACATCAACGTCCAAAACCAAGAAAACTCTGGTAACAATGCATTAGGTCAACAATAACAATCTTTTTTTTTGTTTGTCTATATTATCCTAGTATTGTTTATCTTTACTACCTACGGCAATTATTAATCTGATGATTAGGTTAACATTATAGAAATATTTTCTTTTACTAAAATTCAAACCTTTATTATTGTTGTATTTATATTTAAAATTAGAATTATGACAGATTTTCCATAATATTCACACTCGTCTCACATGATCAATGAAAAAGAGAAAGACAATTACCAGGTTTTTTCTACACAATATCAATTAAAACAAAATATTCAATAATTACTGTCTCCGCCTATCTAGTTTATTTTTCCATTCTCTATAACTTTGTCTTGAGAGTCTAAAAAGATCAGAAGTTGCACGCGTATAAAAATCTCGACCATGCACCCTTCCTACCGATTTGATGAGTTTTGTAAGAACATAATGATCATTTTCTTGTAAAGTTACATATTCTTTCTGAATGTGTAAGTAAATTATTTCACCCAGTACTATTCGCGTATTTCCAATTTCTAAAGTACTTATATGACGACATTCAAGATTGGAAGCAGATTCTTTAATTCTAGGTGGTTTGACTTTTACTGACGGCAATTTGGTTAATCCAGCTATCTCAGATTCATCCATTTCTGGAGGAAAATCGATGGAGGTAAGATTTACCTGTTCTATTATATCTTCACCTACTGTATTTATTACAAATTCTCTTGTTTTCTGGATATTGTATCCAGTATCCTTTAAACCTAATTTACGAGATTCATCTTTTCCGATCCCAAGAGCTACTATTGGCGGATCATTGCCCATTAAATTAAAATATGAAAATGGAGCTGCATTCACTACACCATACTCATCCAAAGTAGTAACGAAGGCAATTGGTCGAGGAATAACTAAAGAAGTCAATAGAGTATATCGATTTGGAGCAGATATGTTTGAAATATCGATTTCGACCATGTTTTAATTCCTCTTATATTGCTGATTGTTCCTCCTATATTTCTATAATATGTTTTGTACCCTATTACGTTCATCTTGACTAGGCTTTATTACATCATGTAAAGTCCAGTATTTCCATTGTGATAGATTAATGATTGCTTTCCAGTATTATCAGTTGCCTTAAATACTTCGCCAATTAACATCATATAACAGCCAAATATTATTTCATTAAATAGTCTGCATTCGAGGTTCAAGGATGCTTCCTCTAGCATCAAAGAATTTAATTTCTTTGCTTAATAAAATTAAAATCCCAGCCCCTTTAAAGCATTAATTTATCCTAGTTTCTCCCTCTATATCCACGAGATATGCTAGATAAAATTGATTGATCCGTAGAACACAAGCTTCCTTCGAACCCTTCTGAGTATTAAATAATTTTACGGTGGTTCTTGTAGGGCTTTGAAAATGCTATCAGTCCTGGCGAGTAAGAAGGTAGAGAAAATGGTGAGTCCATTCACATGTCATCATATTCCGATTATATGAACCATTGGAAGTTATAATGTTTGAAACGAGATTTTCAGATAGAGAATCTATTGAACTGTTGAATAGTGATTTGCTGGAAGCAGATCGAGTAAAAATTCAGTATCTTTGATATTACTTTAAATATTATTATAACGTCTTTCACGGATACCTCCAATAGTTGAATTAGATAACATGAACTTCCATAATAAATGACAAACAACCCAAAATTTTTCCAGTATCCCCTCCATAACATTTCGTTCATCTAAGATTTCAAGATAATACTTGTATTCTGGAAGGACGAATTCATTAAAATAAAAATAAAAATTATATTTTTAAAAAAAATGGGATTTACTGTTGTGCTAATGCATTGTTACCAGAGTTTTCTTGGTTTTGGAAGCTAAAGTTATTACCAGAAGCTTCAGTGTTACCACCAGAAACTACCTGGCTATTTTGGCTAGAAGATTGAGATTGACCTATGCCTTGGTTAGCACTGTTTCCGTTGTCATCATCATCGTCGTCGTCATCATCATCATTTCCACCGCTTTGGGCTGCTGCGTTGTTACCAGAGTTCTCTTGGTTCTGGAAGCTAAAGTTGTTGCACGAGGCATCAGTGTTCTCACCTGAAACACATTGTGAGTTTTGGCTGGAAGATTGAGATTGACCTATGCCTTGGTTAGCACTGTTTCCGTTGCCATTATCTTTATCGTCATCATGGTCATCGTCGTCATCTATTGATTTTGAACCAAAGTCACCATCGTAATCGTCATCATAGTGTGCTCTTAAATTCTTATCACATGCTTCTTCATTATCTTCATAGTAATCTTCATCATCTTTACATTGATCTATATCTACGCCATAGTGTGCAAATGTGCTCTGGAAATTTGATGTTGCTGGTCCAAATGTCATCATTGCTGCAAATACTGCTACTATTAGTAATGTGGATGTTTTTGTATTTTTTAACGTTAACATTTTAAACGTATATTCTTTATGGAAAACATTTAATAAAATAATTTTTGAATATGATTACCATATATAGTTCTAGTTTAAGATTTCAGAATAATATTCTATAAGCTTTATTACTAATGCAATCTTTGTAATCTGAATTGGATATGAATAGGTAGATCAAGAAAAAAAGTTAGGTTATTTATTAAAGATTATTAGAAATAAGGATAACAACAAGGATTTAGATAATACATACAAAGTTTATCGTATAAAAATATGGACTGTCTAATAATTACTGCTAAAGTCAAAAGATGCAGAATTGTATGGTTGTAAATAAATATGACAAATACATGAAAGAATTAAGACTCATAAGGTGTTTAGATGAAGGGTTTTGTCATACTTTTTGTTGCTTTGGTAGCCACAATATTCGTAATGATTACTCATTATAATTATTTTAACATAAATAAAATTTTCATGGAACCTTCACAAAACGATGAACAGATCGAGATTAATCCTAATTATAAAGATCGTATCAAAGTGGACTTGTTTGTAGAGGGACTGTCATCTCCTACAAGTATGACGTTTATAGGTAACAATTCAATATTAGTACTGGAAAAGGATTTGGGAAATGTCCGTTTGATATCAAATGGGACATTGCAAAAGGATCCTATTTATACGGTAAAGAATATTTCAAATGAAAAAGAACAAGGTTTGTTAGGCATAGCTGCATTACCGAATTATGAATCAATAGAAGAAATTTCAGGCAAGAATTTCATCTTTAATTTATCCACTACTCCAACCAAAGATCTACACCAATATTCTTCGCCAATAAAACAATCTAGTAATAAATTTATTTATAAAGTATACTTATATTTTACCGAAAAAGTATACGGTCCTAATGCTAGCAATCACAGTTCAGAACAGTATTCCAATACTATGAACCGAAATAGAGTTTATGAATATGATTGGAATGGTAAGGATAATGGTTATTTATCCAATCCCAAGTTATTACTGGATATGCCGGGGTCTCCCGGTCCTTATCATAACGGAGGAAAAATGCATGTCGATAACTATGGCAACTTATACATAGTGATAGGAGACTTAGTTACCATAAGTAATACATTACAAAACTACCCCGGTGGGAAAAATAAATCTATTTCCATACCCAATAATTCTTCAGTCATCATCAGAGTTACCCCGTTAGGGGAGTCATTGATACCAAAAGACAATCCATTTTATTCTTACTATTCTAATGACGCGTCACTTGAATCAGCCAAATATTATTATTCTTATGGAATAAGAAATAGTTTCGGAATGGACACTGATCCATTGACTGGAAAATTATGGAACACCGAAAATGGTGAAAACAACTACGATGAAATCAACCTTGTACAAGCAGGTTTTAATAGTGGATGGTATAAAATTATGGGCCCTGTTTTTAGAAATAATGGTACCTCAATATCTGATCTCATCTCATTGAATGGATCTCATTATTCTGATCCGGAGTTTAGTTGGCGTTTGCCAGTCGGCCTAACAGACATCGAGTTCCTAGAATCTTCAATTCTAGGCAAAGATTTAGAAAATAATATTTTTGTAGGAGATATCAATAATGGGAACTTATACTTTTTTAAGATTAATTCTAACAGAACAGGAATTGACATAAATAACAGCATTCTTACGAATGGTAATGAAAATGAACTGAAAGATCTAGTTGCAGATACCAAGGATGAACTGGAAAATATTATCTTTGCAAGCGAATTCAATGGAAGAATTACAGATCTAGAAACAGGAGTGGATGGAAGTTTATACATATTGACATATTTTGATGGTAGAATTTATAAAGTAACTCCGCAAAAATAATGGGATCCCTTTTAGGAATTAATATTTGCAGGCCTTTATGGATAAGATCCAAAAACATTAATGAATTTAACATCAAAAAGATATATTTTTTATTAAATCTATCAAGAGGTTAATTCAAATAGATAGTGACATGAATAAACATTAAAAAATTGTTTGTGGACTTATTGAACAAAATATAATATTTTCCAAACATAATATTAGTTGTAAAAAAAACAGAATCTTCATAATAGAAAATAAATAGAGTTTTTATAGAAATTAATGTAATCGGCATTGATATTGAGGACCCCTTTGTCTGCCCCTGCAATACTTTTAGTACTTGTATTTATTGCTGGCCTAGCAACAATGTCCTTAGAGTTTTCTGTTAGCAGACTACTAATTCCTACATTTGGAAGCTCAATATACACTTGGGGAAGCTTAATCGGAGTTGTTTTGCTGGGTCTAAGTGGTGGATATCATCTTGGAGGAAAATTGGCTGATAAAAATCCAAGTTTCGAAAAATTTTGTTCTATCTTATTTTCATCTGGACTATACATAATCTTTATTCCTTTCATTTCCTCCCCAATTATCGACTCTACTACTGATATAATTAATGCCTTCTTAGATAATAACATCGGCAGTTATGCAAATAATCTTAATTCGTTATTTGCAACCTTTCTTTTAATCATAATTCCAACTCTCCTGCTTGGTATGATCTCCCCATATGCCATAAAACTAGCCACTAGATCTCTGGATAAACTTGGAAATATCTCTGGGAATCTGTATTCAGTATCAACAATTGGAAGTATAATTGGTACATTTCTGACAGTGTTTTTATTGATCCCATTTGTTCAAATCAATCACATATTGTATAGTTTAGGGATCTTGTTATTAGTATCATCTACAATTGGATTAAAGATAATGGCTAAAGTACTTGTTCTATTTCTTTTACTAATTTTGTCTTTGTCGATACTATTTAAGGATATGAATACATCATTTTTCTTAGACTTTCAAAAATTGCATTTCCATCCTGGTCATGTTATATACGAAACCGAAACACTGTATAATCATTTGGATGTGATAGATAATTATAATTCTATAAACAATAGAGCATTATTCTTAAATGGTTACCTCCATAGCATAATGGATAAGTCAGAACCATATTCTCTTGAAAGCAAGTATACAAAATTTTTTCCTTTAGGATTATTGATAAAAGAGAACGCTACAAAGGTATTATTCATAGGAGGAGGTGGGTTTTCAGGTCCGAAATATTTTCTCCAATACTATACGAATATGTATGTGGACGTGGTAGAAATAGATCCAGAAATAGTAGAGGTGGCCAAAAAATATTTCTTTTTAGATGGATCTAATCCTCGATTAAAGATTTATACTCAGGATGCACGGGAGTTTCTAAATAATTACCCTGGAAAATACGACGTGATAGTTTTGGATGCATTTTCAAAGAGTTACGTTCCGTTTCATCTTATGACTGTCGAATTCTATAGATTATTATCAGATAAATTGACAAGTGGTGGCACTGTTATATCCAATCATATTGGTATTCCAAATGAGGATCAACCATCATCTGATCTATATAGAGCAAACTTAAAGACATTCTCAGAAATTTTTCCCAAAGCTTTTGTTTTCTTAACAGACTACTCGAAATCTTTGCAGAACATAATAATAGCATTAGTAAAAGGAGGACCACCTAATGAGAACAATATTTCAGATAAAAGAGAAATAGCCGACTTACAGGAATTTAACACCAAAGTGATAGAAGAAATAAATTATAAAGATTATGTGTTGGAGACCTCATTGATAAATAAGGACGATGTTCCTATATTAACCGACCAGTACGCACCAGTAGAAAATCTTCTTAATCCTATTTCAGGCAAACCGTATAGTATAAACGAGCAAAATAATAATATAATAGCATCATCTGACAAAGAGAATAATGACTCACTTACTGTTAAACCTTCCCTACCAACCATATCAATTACCATTATATCTATAATCTGGATTTTTTTGTTAAAGCAGGTGTGGAGAAATGATTTCATAAAATAGTAAAATATAATATTTTTCACAGGTCGTTATGAGATATCGACACACATATGTGTGTCCTAATTTATAATGTTGATTTTTATTTGCTAAATCTATGATTATAATAGCAGATTATTTTTATTTATTATCCCCTGATTTACACCTACAAGGTTAAATATACAACTAAGAAAGGACTGTTTATAGAATAAATAAATAGGGTTAAAAGATTTCTATGTATGATTTTATCAAATTTTTAGTCCACTTCCAGGTTAAAACATACATAGTAGAAACACAGGAATTCATTTCTTAGAGGAGGTATTAGGAGGTCCATTTTTTCTACAAATTTCATAATCTCTTATCTAGTCTAGAATGCTCTGTTTTTATTTTTTTTATAACCTAATAATACATCAAAGTAATATACTTATATACACAAATACTATCACAATGGAATCAGATTACAAATTCAGATATGTTGATGAATACATTACAAACCTACTTGATGGAAATTTGACTCTTCAATATGAGGACATAGATTTAAAAGGAGAAAAAAAACCTGTCGAATATTTAGATAAAATTGAAAAATGGCTTGAATTTCGAAATCGGGTTAGAGATGAAGATCCAGATGAATTTACAAAACTGACAGGAGAATTATTTACTCATCTATTAGCGATTAGACTGGCAGGAGTCATAGTAGATCATACATGTGAATATTGTGACATGACCGACGGTAGTCAAAGTTCAAGATATGTAGACAATGGGGATGAGACATTAACAACCCCGCCCCATTAAAGTAATTCGAGAATTAAAACATTAATTAGCTAATGTATATTGGACAGGGGACAGAATGTTTATTTGAATTAAGTTTCATCCCCAATTAATTTTATTATTTATAGTTACAAAGTACGACATTTATAACGAAATTTGCAGTCCAATTTAATAAAATCTTTAGTTTTAAAAAAACTCAGACCAACCAAGAACGTTGACCACTTTGAAATAAAAAGATTATTTATTAATTAACTAGAATATCAAATATTTACATGGAGAGAAATACGAGAAATATATTATTGCTGTTCATACCCATCACAATTGGAACTGCGATAATAATAGGACTTGTCGCTCCTGCAGCATATTTTGATCTGTGTAGACAAAAAGCCAATGATATATCTAACAAGATCTATATAATGGAAGGCGGAAAAGAAGAATTCCTTCGATCCTGGGATTATCAAAACTTATCAAGTGAAGTGCAAAAAGAATTACGAAACTTAAATTCTGTCGTAACGCAGTGTCCGGAATTAGGATCTTTATCCATCAACGACTCACAATTCTACTTTAGAGATCAAGAAACTCTTAATAATGTGGTTAATCAAGTTTAAATGCAATAATCTATTTGACCTGTAAACCACTGATTATTTCTGTTTCTAAAAAATATATTAAAAATCATTCTCCAAACACTGTATTCTCGATAACAAAATTTTTATCCTAACTGATCCTATTTCAATTAAATCACCCAAACTTTCAAGATTCCACTTAATTCCCTAAGTCGGTAAGTCTGTATAATAAATAAATAAGACTCAATTCGAGTCGGCTTTGAAATAAAGTAAACAAGCATAATAGATTAGTCACGGAGTAATAAGTGCTATGAGATTGTTAAACTAATCCTGACAAAATTAAACTGATTTGGTGTCAGATAAATATGGAAATTAAGGATAAGAAATTTGATAGACTATTAATTAATTATGTTGTAGTATGCAAAATCTAGTCACTAATGCAAATGTACACAATTGAGTAAAACGCACCAACAAATGCAAACATCCATTTCTATATATAGGTACATGAATTAAATAGTCAAGAGATAGATATATCAAGCATCTAAGTGATTATAAGAATACATAATAAAAAGAGCAGGTCATTGTTACTAAAAATTTTATCGCAGTAATAATATTGAGCGATAAGCATCTTCGTCGAATCATTAAAAAAAAATCAATATCAAATGAATAAACTAGAAACGACAGTTATAGAAGTAAACCTTCAAAATAGTATTTCCACATTTATCTTTAGAGCTGTCTGAATTAAAAGTCAAGTGTTTGTTTTAATTAAGTCGCACATACTTAGAAAGATAAATGCAACCTCAGATTAATATTATCGCTAAATGTATTATAGTTCTCGGATTTAGTGTGTTGTCTGTGTTCGTGAAATTTTCAAACGAAGTATTATTATAAGATTTAATAGATATTAAATTATGTGAAGAAGAGATATGTAATCATAGCTTCTTTCCTATTATTATGCGTATTATCAAACGTCATTATTCATAATATTTTTGACCTCAATTACAAAATTTCGACTGATAAATATGTATTTGCACACAGCTTTCCTCAGAATAATTATGCTAAATTACTAGCGTCTCTGGATCAATTTCAAACAGAATCAAACCTGGTTAAGGAAAATTTGATCAGTAATGATACTGCAATGGCACAGAAACATGCTAACGAAGCAAATAGTATATTTTATTGGGATCTATTAGTTGAAATTGTTAAACAAGATAAACAAGTCGGTGATGAGCTTAAGTTAGCGGTAGGAGATTTACTTAATCTCACTAATTCAATCTCAAATAATACAAGCACTTCATCCTTGGAACTGCAGCAAATAAATCAAAAAGTAGATAAAATTACTACAAACATAAATTCTAACACCTATAAAATCATTAATAATACCGCAGCCTTAAAGCAATCAGAGGATTCTAACTTTCTTAATATAATTACAGGATTCTTTTCTGACTTATTTAGCGGTAGTAAAAATGACAATAGTAATAGCAACGATGCATCAATACATCCAATCAGATTCGCGGAACTAGTGGACAATGTGCTTAGAAATTACGGGGACGCTTACGCAGTTAATTTTGATATGACAGATATGGCAAATATGGCAAATATGGCAATGACCAATAACGGCTCCGATAAGATAAATCATACGATGATGAATATGTCTTCATCAACTAATGATCAAGGTTCAAACGCTGGCAAAAGTGAGTCGATAATAAACATGGCGAACTACCAGAGCGCGATGGGGATGGCCAACAAATTACTTGATATTTTTAACAAAGAACTCAATCCAATAATAACATCTAAAAATGAATCCTCCGTTTTCAGTAATACCCTCGAGAAGGGTATAAATCAACTCATAAATTCAATTGAAGATAAAGCTGAACCTATGGAGATAATGATGATAGTCCATACACAGATTCATCCTAGTTTAGCAGAAGCATTTAACTTACAGATTCTTTCAGCTTCATAAATTTTTGGAGTTTAAGATCTTTCCGAAATAGAATTGCTCGTATGTAAACATCCATATTTGATTGCTTTTGCTATTAGATAAGGTTAAATAATCATAAGAAAATTAAATTATGATGTCATCTGCTTACTCGATTTTGGTAGTAGATGATGAAAGTGAGCTGGCTACATTATTTAAGACATTTTTAGACAAAGAGGGTTATACTGTATTCTCTTTTACCGATCCTAGTTTAGCCTTAGAGTACTTCAAACAGGCACCAAAAAAATATTCTCTGGTTATAACTGATTTAAGAATGCCTAGTTTATCCGGTTTACAACTTGCAAAAAAAATAAGAGAGGTAAATACCGAAGTTAAGATATTCTTGATGACAGCCTTTGAGACAAAAGATTTAGAAAACCAAGTGGATTATAAGGAAGCGAGAATTGACAAATTGATTCAGAAACCTATCCGTTTTTCTGATCTTAGGTATTTAATAAACAAAGCCTTGAATGTTTAATGACACAATGTGAGAGAAATATTTTATTAATACATAAGTAAAATGTATCCAGATTCAAAACGCTTCTTTAATTATTTCATAGAAAAAGTCCACCAAAAAAATATGGGGTTGAAATCATAAATACAATCTAAACAAAGAATATTATCTAAATAAATCAATTGAAAATACCGAGATAAAAAATAAATTAAATTATAATATCGATTAGTCT
Organism: Candidatus Nitrosocosmicus sp.; assembly: GCA_031177355.1. GTDB lineage: Archaea > Thermoproteota > Nitrososphaeria > Nitrososphaerales > Nitrososphaeraceae > Nitrosocosmicus. The sequence continues at coordinate 29,543 of JAPSGR010000014.1, forward strand.
AGACGCATAGATCGGGTATTTCTATACAAATAAGATGTTGAGTTCCATAGATCGGTGTGGTTCCAAAGTGATTATTGGTTGCGTTACCATCAACACTAATCGCTATCGTACTATCATCGAGTAACTCTATTTGTGTTGGTACGTTTGTAACTGGGCCATCACTGAATGTTATTGTCGTAGTTCCATTAAAGAGCGTAGAGTTTGAAGTGCTATCAACAAAAGGCTCACCAGATAATCTCAAATCATATATTGAATGAGTGTGCTCCGCTGTTCCGTCTATCTTTGTCATGTAGAAGGTGGTATTAAAAGTAGGAGATGAAGAATTGAAATCGGTGAATTTATACACACCTCCTAATATCCATACAGGTTCTGTTGAATTACCATCATTTGAGTTGCTGGTGATTGATCCCTTCAAAACATTCGCGTCGGGATTGGAAGGATTTTGAGCAAAGAGTTGATTAAAATTGGTAACGGCGATCATAGAAACAGAAATAGATAGTAAAAAGAATGTCTGAATTATTCTATTATTGATTTTCATTATCTTCTGTCAAAAGACATAGTATTTAAGTTGTAACTACTGAGTTAGATCAAAAAATTGCTCTTTCATTGAGCATACAATAAATAATAGACTTTATTTATCTTTGATTATCGAATTTTTGAATAAATAATTCGAGCAAATTATCCTAAAAGACTAAAATTCTCATTGGTGTTGTGTTGTCATTTTATTAGTTCGCCCGTATATCAACGTATTAAAACTAGAATAAGAACAACATTTACAATCCTAAATTAGGTTTAAGCTACGTCATTCATGTTTATATCAAATCAGTTAACAAGCGAATGTTATGCAGTAACAGGATAACTAGATGTTATAATTTTATTTAGAAATAGCCGAGATTGGCAAAAAAAGTAGGGTTTTATTGTATGATTAACCTATAATTGGACAGAATCATACTCATCTACTAGTTAGTGGAATCCTCACTTGCATTTGAATCCACTTCGTCACCGCTGTTATCACTGCCATTGTCAGATGCTATTGAATTAGTATTTGCCTCTGGATCGTAAATAGGTCTAAAACAATCTCTTATTTCATCTTCACTAGCAAATCCTTTGTCACCTTCTGATTGGGCTAAACAATTTACGAATTCCTCGTAATCACTAGAGCCGGACGTATCCTCCTCATTACCACCTGATTGAGCAAATACAGGTAAATTTACGATACCCGATGAAGTGGCAACAAGTACAAATGTTAGTACGATAATAAAGCTGATGGATATTTTGCTATCTTTAATCATTTTATTGATATAATCAACATCATATAAAAGAGACATAGTAAAACACAGTGAAAGGGATATCTTATTTATTGGTTCAATTTATCTAGCGGTTATCTATAGATTAAAATCGGTATCCATGTTTGGATTTTTTGGACATACCGCATTAACAACTAAAATGCCTCTTTTATTACTGCAATTTGAGTTGTCGGTTATTGACAATATTCAAATTCAAATAAATATTTGGCAACATCAAGGTGTTTAAATGTATCAAAAAAGTATATTGGCAAGTCTTTTTAACAAAAAAATTTTTTATAGAATATAAAAATGTGGAAGGTCAGTATATAGTGTTGTGATCAAACCTTTGGTATGTTGAACCGTTTACAAAAACATCAGTTAGATAGTTACTTAATTATAAGGAATGCAAACAGTTTTAAAAAAAGACATTGTAGACACAAAGTTTAATCCCAGTGATGGTCAATAAAATAGAATATCCATCATGATATCGAATAATTACTCAGCAAAGGTCAAAACTTTGATTTATAGTAGATATTTGATTTCAGAATCATAACTTTCTTTAAATATACCTAAATAATAATGAATTTAAAATGAAAATAGTTATTTTCTTTGGCTTCGTGTTATTATCGATGCTGTTTGTAGGGGTTGGAGTATCATCTGAGAATTTCAAGGAATTTGAAGTCTCAGGTCAGGCCAGCACTAGCAGTAATGAAGAAAACACTAGAGTTTTGGATCAGTTGATAACAAATCTAACTCAAGCACAAAGTACTGTCGCAAATAACAACTCAGAATTGGCTAGTACTCAATTAACTGCTATTATTGGAGAATTATCTGATATAATCGGCAAGATCACCACCAATAACAATGGACAGTATCTGGATACTCATACGCATTTCTTTAACCACAAAGGACATGCACATAGTGTGACACATACACACCCACATCATTCTGACCATCACGGTCACCATGAAAGCTGGACTGAAAAGCACCACATCTTCGATCCTAGTAACTGTAAACCTGGATTAATGTGCTAACAACAATTTATCAATAAACTTTTTTTCTTTTGTATTATAAATATCAAATTAGATATCACTTAAATGGTATTATTGAAAAAATAGACATAATCCTGTATTTTAAAGTAAATCTTTCCCTTTCCTATGTGACTTAAAATCCTCAAGGTTGGTCAATAAATCTGAGCAATTTATAATATAATTAACAATATGACTACAATCATCGGAATAAAAACAACGGAAGGAGTTGTATTAGCATCAGATAAAAGAGCAAGTAAGGGCTTTTTTATTGGCTCAAAAATAGTACAAAAAATTTCTAAAATAGATGAAACGCTTGCAATAGCAATAGCTGGGCAGTTATCTGATGCTGAACATTTGATAAAAGTGGCTGCTGCGGAGCGAAAATTGATAGAGCTGAGAAGAGGATTTCCCCTGAGTGTTAAAGAATCTTCTAGACTAATTGCAAATCTAGCATATTCTGGACTCCGTAGTTATCAGCCATACTATGTGGAATTACTAGTAGCAGGGGTAGACTCCAGTGGATCGCATGTTAATGTAGCAGATATGAGTGGAGCTATAACCAATGAGGATTATGCAGCCTCCGGATCTGGCGCACCAATAGCTTATGGAGTACTCGAAAGTCTTTATGACAAGAACATTACAAATGACGAGGCAAAAGAGATCGCAAAAAAGGCAGTTTTAGCAGCAATGGAGCGCGACCCAGGATCAGGGAATGGTACAGATATTGTGGTGATTCCTAAACTGATAACATCTACCGCTGCTTCAGGGCAGTTAATAGCATAAGAGAGGTACGATAAAGCATGATAGAAGAAAATAGTTCGGCGACTTCGCAATATAGTGTAGGAAATAATGGTAGATATCCTTACTATTATGGACAAGGCGGCAGACTAGTATTAGTAGATAGCGCCCTAGAGGCAGTCAACAAAGGTTCGACTACTATTGGTATAAGAACCCCAGAATTTGCTTTGATAACAAGTCATATCAAACCCACATTACCATTAGTCGACCCAAATGAAAAAATATTCACAATCGATAAGCATATCGGAGCAACAGGCGCAGGATATATAGCAGATATCGAGCAATTAATAGAAGAAATAAGACTACAGGCGCAAAAACATCGATTGTCTTATGAAAGTCCAATTGACATAAAAACCGTTGCTAAGTATCTAAGCACCTATCTTCATAATTACACAATATACGCAGTGAGACCACAGGCAGCTTCCGTCATAATTGCTGGGGCAGATGAAACTGGAATTCAACTATACCAAGTTGACCCTAGTGGAACTTATTTAAAAGGAAATGGATTTGCAATAGGCCATGAAGCAGATACTGCAATTGAGGTAATTCAAAAAGAATACACCAAGGATCTAACAATTGATAAGGCTTTGGAACTAGCAAGGCAAGCAATTGAGGCAGCAATTGGTGAGAAACCCATTGTCGAATCAGGAATAGTGACTACAAAAGGATTTTCGAAATTGAGTTAAAAGTATCCTAATTGAAGAACCCAATACAATCTATATTTTTGAATCTTTCTGAATTAAAATTAGCAATGAATAAAAGATAAATCAAGATTTATTGGATTATTTTCCTTTTTTAATTTTATATTTTAAATCGTCCGTAAACACCTGGGGAAGGGTCTTTTTCAAATCAGGATTTTCGGTTAAACCTTCTTTTAGTTCTTTTATTATTTCACCGACAATTTTATTTGAATAGGACATTGCCTCAATTTTCTTACTATCAGTTTCAGCATCTGACTCTACTATAAGGTATTCCGATACTATACTTACATTAATCTTGAATAATTCCTTATTACTGTATTTATCCACGGCTATCCATTCAAGTCTATATCCAGTATCCTTCTTTACTAGTCCCAACCATCTTAGATTCCCAAACCATTTATGAATTATGCCAGCTACTAGATGCTCCACATCCAATTTGACAGGAAGATGGATTTGTAGTAATTGTTTGAATCGCTTGATTTTTTTTGAGTTTGCTATTTCTTCTGATAAATTCTCTTCTTCATTACTGAATACATCATTTGTTGAATTTTCAACTAATGAAATAACAGTCGATGCGCTCATTTCATTAAGTCTGTACCCTGATGGCGATTTCTCTATAAAATTAAGGTCAATTAGCCGCCGTAAAGACCTTGCAAGTGTTTGTTGATGCACATTGAGCTTTCGTTCTAAAGCTTTGAATGAATAGGTTGACCAAAGATGTTCACTTAACAACCACAGGATTCTTTGATCAACTTTATGAAGATCCTTGACTGATAAAATATAATCATCTGTAGGAAAGGAATCCTTATTTATTCGATGATCATGACCTTCTGAATTTACATTAGCAATTCTCGCAAACATCCGATTAGTTTTACCAAATAGTTCATGATTAATTGAGACTAAATTAATAACATCTAGAATCGCATCATCAACAGTCACAAAATGTTCAGGTATGATTAAACCAGAAGATTGCATATGATTATTCGAACCGTGGTCCATAAATCGGATAAACAGATTTAAGCGTCAATTTAGCAGCTTTAATGTTTGGTAACCACAAGCTCTTTTTGTATAATTCTTTTCTCAATTTCAAAATTTATAAAGCAAAATCCTTTTAAAAACTTTGGTCATATAATCAAATTAAACATTCAACATTTAACTCCATAAACGAACATACATGAGTCTGTACCAATATTATTGATATATTTGAATTAAAATAAATGGTACATTGATACTGAAAGATTATAATAGAGCCAATTCAAGCCCGGTAAGGATATCCACTCAAAGGTGTATAAAAATAGCACCTTCCAATTCTATAACAGATAAGAGATGATTATCGATTCATGTACAAAATAGACTTTTTAGCTAGCAAATAGGTTTTGCTGTCGATAGAGATACATACATAAATAAATACATTAAATTTCAAAAAAAAAAAATTGAAATTTGTTTCTTATTCAATGGTATGCGCGTATCTTGTGGTTTATCAAAGAGTTTGACGCTTAAAAAGCCAAGTTGCAATCGGAACAGTGATTATGATTATGCCTATACACCATGCAAATGCAAGCCATCCAGAATCTCCCACAGGTGTACCCACAAGCCAAGAGCGGATTGCCTCAATCACATGAGTAAGAGGTTGATTTTCGGCGAACAATCGAAGAGCAAAAGGCATAGTTTCCGTAGGAACAAAGGCACTGCTAACAAATGTTAGTGGAAAAATAACTATAAAACCAGTCCACTGGGCGGCTTCAATACTTTTTACTATCAAGCCCATAATTGCAGATATCCATGAAATCGCTAGGGAAAAGAGGGCAGCCAATACGAATATTAATACCCAATCAATAAAACCTGCAGCTGGCTGGAATCCTACCAAAAAACTAACTCCGATTACAATCAAACCGGTGATCATATTTCTGACAAGATCGGCCCCTACATGTCCAATTAACAGAGCGGATCTAGAAATAGGAAGTGACTTGAATCTGTTGATTATACCTCGTTGCAGATCTATAGCCAAGTTCATTGTGGTATAGTTTGCCCCAAAGGCAAGCATTTGAACAAATATTCCGGCAACTAAAAAATTAACATAGCTTATACTGCCAGTATCTATGGCACCTCCAAATACATATCGAAATAATAAAAAAAACATTATTGGAAAAAGAGCAACCGAAAAAAGCTGATCCAGATTTCTTGTTATATGTCTAATACTACGTTTTGCCAAGACCCAAGAATCACTAAATAGCCAGAAAATCCTTGATCGAGATTCTGTTTTTATGTCACTATTGATATAATGTCTACTCATTTTATGACAATCCCACTTTATTGTTTTCGCCCTCTGCATTTGTCAAATGACCAGTGAGAGTAAGAAAGACATCATCTAATGTAGGACTATGAAATGAAATGTTTTCAACTTCGATATTTGCCTCATCTAATTGACTGAGAACCTGTTTCAATTGGCGTACACCTCCCTTGGTTGCAAAACTTATTTTTCTAGATGTTTTATCAGTACGTAAGTTGTCTTCTCGAATTATCTTAGTAGCTCGTTCAAAATCGATATCATTAATAACTGTAATTTCCAGTCGTTCTGACCCAACTCGTAGTTTCAGTTCTTCTGAAGTTCCTTCTGCAATAATCTTTCCCCCATTCATTACTATGATCTTATGTGCCAGATGATCAGCTTCATCCATATCCTGCGTGGTAAGGAGTATTGTTGTTCCGCGGGATACTAATTGTTTAATTATATCCCACATTATTAAACGGCTTTGAGGGTCAAGGCCTGTAGTGGGCTCATCTAGAAAGAGAATCGGAGGCGAAGCGATCAAGCTAACGGCTAAATCCAGACGTCGTCGCATCCCACCTGAATATGTCTTTACGGCCCTATTAGAAGCGTGTACCAAATCAAATAATTCGAGCAACTCGTCGGTTCTTCGATCAATATCTTTGTAACTTAGTCTATACAGTCTTCCAATCATTTGCAGGTTTTCTCTACCAGTCAAGTATTCATCGAGTGCAGCATACTGTCCAGTCAACCCTATCACACTTCGCACTTTATCAACCTCTTTTACTACATCGAAATTATTAATTTTAATAATACCACTGTCAGGCAGTAACAATGTACTGAGGATATGAACTGTAGTTGTTTTTCCTGCACCATTGGGCCCCAAGAGAGCCACAACGGTACCTTTTTGAATATTAAAATCAATATCTTTGAGAACTGCAACATTTTTAAAAGACTTTTTCAATCCCGTGACAGATACTGCATTCTCAACGGATATGGACCCTGATAATAATCGATCATTATTCTTCTTCTTCATTTCGTTACCCATCTTAATAACCAAACAATCAACTACGTCCTTTAAAAATGCAAATAATCTCATTAAGAAAAATGGAAATCTGAATATTCATAAAATAAAGAGAATGATCAAGATTTTTAATAGTCGAGTCATCTAGTTCTATTAACTTAACCAATTCTTATACTAAGATGGTTTGATATAAAAATCATTAAGGGATAAAAAGTATAGTACTTATTTGTACAATGCCTCGATATGTATTTCACTAATCTTATAATGCAATAACAGGTATTAATTTAGAGGGAAGTTATACCATATTATAATAATATGTAGTAACAAGATATTATTGTCAAATAAGGATAATTGATATTATTAGTTATCTCATATAGAAAGTCACACATATTTATGAAATTTTAAAATTATAGTTTATTTTGACCTAGTCACATTAATAAATCGTACAAATACAATAATAGATAATTTCCAAATCATAGTTTCATAACTATGTGATAATTGGTATCAATTTGTGTGGTTTGAATAAGCACAATAATGAATCCATATTAGGTGGTACTAATATGTACGAACTAACATATACAATAATTCTCTCATTAAAAAAATATATTTACAAAAATTACTTTTATAATTGGATTCACTACACTGTTCCTAACAACAGTTATATTATCGATAGGTAATTCTGTAGTGGTTCAAGCACAGCAGATAAACTCCACAACAGTAATACTCAATCACACTCAAACCGATTCTATGGGCAATTTAAGCTGGATAAATTCCGAGGATTAGTCAATTACCGGATTAAACAGATCTAATCCGGCTTTTAGTGCCATAATAGAAATGTTCAAGCCAAACGGATGCGCAAGACATAAAAATGAAGTTAGCAATTTTGACCTTACTGAAATATCTATAGATAAGGCCGATGTCACAAATTTTAATGGGACCCTGACTATTACCCCCAGAGATAGCCCTATTATAGATTCGGTTACTGTAATAGTATTCTCAAATGAAATTGTTGATGTTTACTTTGACCCAGAAAGAATAGGAAATCACTTTGAAAATTAATCGATATGAAGGATACGAAAATAGATAATGCGATTAGAAGATAAAAACAGTCTCCATTCCATTTTTTGTAAATTTTATTTTTTTCAAACTGATATTGTCGCACAAGATTATAAATAATTTTGTCACTATGCTTAAAGGTCACAAATAAAGAGGATAGTCTACTTATTGTTATACCAGGTAACAAAAAAGGCTCAAAGTAAATCGAAAGAGCGTATAATAACAATAATAAAATAAGATAGAGAGAAAATATTCGTTAGTAATCAACTGATGAGCATATAGAGCCTCAATTCTAATTGCCTACAAATTTTATCTCTTGGATATATTGACTCTGATGATATACCTTATCGATATTTTTGGTTTATCTATATACACAATCAGCCTTCTTCGTCTTCATCACTGGAGGATTCGTCTTCATCACTGGAGGATTCGTCTTCATCACTGGAGGATTCGTCTTCATCACTGGAGGATTCGTCTTCATCACTGGAGGATTCGTCTTCATCACTGGAGGATTCGTCTTCATCACTGGAGGATTCGTCTTCATCGGAATCGAATGAACCTGTCCCAACACCGCTAACGACTACCTCTCCGACCATCGTGGGATGGTATATACAATAATATTCGAATTCTCCAGGGTCATTAAAGGTAAGGGTATAGTATTGATTAGGAATTATAGCGTCAGAATCAAATAAACTACCTTCATCCGGATCACCATCTCGACCAGATGTTACTGTGTGAGAGATAGTGTCTCCGTTGTACCATGTTATGGTTTGACCAGCTTCAATTTCTATTGGTTCTGGTGAATAAGAATTGTCACCATCTATTCCCAGTATTACTGCAGGGATGGATTGGTTACGTGATGCTTCCTGTTCGGCAGATACAATAGGTGGAGCCCTAGGCATAATACTATCAGTTATTGGCAATATTCGAAAGATAGAACCAGTATAGCTTAATACGTACAAGTATCCATCAGGACCTACTTGTATATCAGTAATGCCACCAAAACCTTGCCCAAATATTAGAGGTTGATTCTCCTTTGGATCTTCAACTGTATTATCCTGCAATGCTGCTGTATTACCCACATACGTGTCGTTTATGAAAATGGCATCTCGATCTTCATTAAGCGTAAATCTGTACAATAAACCATTATTAATATCTCCTACAAACATGTTGTTCGCATAATCATCACCCAATCTATGAGAGTTTAGAAATTTCAGAGCAGTTATACCTACAGGCCATTCCCACACAAACTTTGGATCGGCATACTGACTACTTCCAAAATACACTAGATCGCTCACAGTAGTTCCATGACCTAATATATCATCCGCTGCAAATCCCTGAATCTGGTACCATCCACTATTAAATCCAGGAAAAACTAGATTAATTTCGTCACCACCGGTAGGCCCATTTTCGGTATCCCATAAATTGCCCGTTAATGGATCAAAATCCATTCCAAAGCTATTACGTATTCCCATAGAATAGTAAACATTTAGGGGCAAACCTTCACCAAAAATAGGATCATCGGGATCAACAATTCCACCATCTTGGGTGATCCTTAATACTCCGCCTAAACCATTAGGTGCCGGTCCATCAATGATATTTTGAGCCTGAGTTCTGTGTCCACCAACTTCTCCTACCATATAATAAACATTATTATCAGGACCAATCCGGATTTTACCTCCATTGTGTTCACCCCTTCCATTTGGTGGAGTGGCAGTTAAATCTAATAATAATACAGGATTAATCAATTGACCATCCACAAACTCGTATCGATATAACCTGTTACCTAATGGATCAACAAACCTGTCAACATCACTGCCGTCAACACCATCACCTGATTCGGTATAAGAAAGAAAAACATATGTTTTCCCATCTGGTTGCTTTGCTATTGCAATACCTAATAATCCTCTTTCGATGGCATTAGCTACCGGCACATCAAGAACTGGTTGCGGAAATACAACGCCGTTTGTAACTCGCTTCACTTGACCGGTGTTCTTTTCAGTCACCAGTATATCATTGGGTCCTAGAAACGCCATACTTGTAGGGAAATCCAAATCATTTGCTACCTCCTCAACGGTAAGGGTATCATCGTTTACTGTAGGACCCGTCGGGGATAACGGTGCTTTTGCGTAAGCACCATAAGAAAATTGAACATAAGAAGAAGTGATGGAAGAAATTAGTATTAAAGAAATAGCGAAAAAGGCAATCAGTGGTTTTAGTCTGCTAAACATTGGTAAGTCTATTGATATAAAGAATAATTTTAATTTAATTAAGGTTTCGTAATATTGTGCGAAAAGATTATCCGAAAAGCCTAATTATCAGTTATTGAAAGGTCTATCTTCCATGAAATTCCATCACTATACAAAAGTTTGAATATTCCCCATATCTCCAAAATTTAACATTTTCAACAAAAATTCGCATTTGTAATCAAATTTATGAATCATCCGCGAGATTGAATCTGACTATTATATAACAAAATCCATTTCAGTCTAATTTGTATGTTGAATATATGTAACATGATTTTCACCTTGTAATTCCATCTTTCGTATTTCATACGGATAACGATTTGATAACTAATTCCAAAACAATATACATCTATTTTAGCTCTTGTATATAGCCAAAAAAGAAATGCGAAATTTAAAAAAGGTGCCAAAGTATCAGATATTTTAAACATAATATTAATAAAGAGTAGATCTTTTTTCAAAAATTGAAGACCAAGTAATACGGAGAAAACCTTAGACAAAGACTAAAATGAAAATTAAAGATAAATCAATAATGAGATAAAATTAATCCTTCTTTAAAAAATATATCTCATTTTGGCCGGTAACTGTTAACCCGGAGTGTGGACCTCCACCAACCGCTAAAATTTTATCATCAATAGAGGCCACACCTAGTCCATGTCTAGCAGTAGGCATAGGGGACTCTATAGTCCAGGTATCAGTTTTTGGATCATAGCGTTCATTGTTACCGAAGGTTCCTTGATTTTGTTCTCCGCCTAGAACGTAGATTAAACCATCAACAGAAGTTGCACCGATACCACTTCTTTTCGACGGCATAGGGTTAAGATCTTTGGTCCATTTATCTAGTACAGGATTATACTTTTCTACAATATCGACATTTACTAATGAACCAGTAATTCTTCCTCCAATGACATAAATTTCCCCATCAACAACTGCAGACGCAGCATGATGTCTAGCTGTTGGCATATCAGAAAGAATAGTCCAATTTCTCGTCACTGGATCATATCTTTCTACAGTGGCAAGGGCATCACCACGAATATCTCCTCCCATCACGTACAACTTATCAGCAACAAAATTTGCTGTCGGTGAACCCCGCTTGGTTGGCATTGCCGGCGCATTGGTCCAATTATTAGTAATTATATCGTAGATAAACATCTTATTACTAGGAATCCAGTCTCCTGTATATCCCCCTATAACGTAAACTTTTCCATCGTTTATAGCTGATGAAGCATGATGTAATGTAATAGGTAAGGGTTCTATTTTTTCATTCCAGGTATTACTTGGAACATTGTATGCTTCGATCAAATTTGAAGTTTTACCATCTGCAGTAAAGCCTCCAATTACATATAAAGTATTATTAAAAGTAGCTGCAGTAACTTCAGTTCGGGGATTAGGCATAGGCGTGCCCACTATCCACGTTCCACTTTCATCTAAACTTTGAGCTGCGGCATTAGTGTAGTTATCCATTACTGCAATTAGGTACACGCCAATACATACCCCAAAGATCAAAACATAACAACAACACTTAAAACTCATATGTATAATTTACAAAGATCTAATATAAAAGAAGTGACAATACTCAAAATTGATAACAAACATGATCAGGAGATTCAGGGTTATCCTTAAAGAATATATCACAAGTACCTGAGAACTCATGTATGCAGTCCACTTTCAAGTGCATCAATCAAATAAACGAAAAAACTTTTGTTAACTCCTAATATTTGTATTCCCAAATCGTGATACGCTTAGTTTTACATTATTCCTATAGGAAGATAACATAAAGCCAGATAATCGCAATGGCCTGCAAGTACCTGTTCTTAAAGTAATATTGTTACTATCAGCGTAAATATGATACCCCACAAGGATTTATATTAACATACATATGTTACTATTGATCGTAACTAATAAACCAACTGATACAAAGTAAAAAAGAATAAGAAAATTGATTTATGTTCAAGATATGCCATGGAGCCCAATAGCAAAGGTTAAATATATGCACCCATAAAAATTAGAATTATTATATCACATTATTAAATTATAATGTATATGTGGATATAACACAGATGAGATTAGACTTTCCGCCAAAACATACTGAAATAATAGGTGCAGTAAAGATTCACTCACTTCAGAAAATATATGAAATAGATTCAGGAAATATTGCGAACTCTAAAAATCAGCAAATTAACAATTCTACAATAGCGTTTGACCACAAGGACCTTTCGAAAATATGTACAGACATGGCCATAATAATCCCGGTAAAAAACGAAAAATTAAGCTTACTGGAAGGCGTATTGAGCGGCATTCCAAACGAATGTCTGATCATCATTGTATCAAATAGCCAAAGGACACCAGTTGATAGATATGCCATGGAAGTAGAGATGGTAAAGCAGTTTTCTCAATTTTCAAATAAGAGAATCTCGATCATACATCAAAGAGATCCTAATCTTAGCAGGATATTTCACAAGATTAATTACACCTCAATTTTGGATCAACACAGCCAAGTTCGTCGTGGAAAGGCGGAAGGAATGGTAATTGGAATATTGCTATCTAAGATGCAAGGGAAGAAATATGTCGGATTTATTGATAGCGATAACTATTTTCCTGGAGCGGTAAATGAATACGTTAAAATATTTGCATCAGGATTTGCAATGTCAAAATCACCTTTGAGTAACATACGAGTCTGTTGGAGATCAAAACCGAAAATTGCAAATAACAAGATTTACTTCCCGCGGTGGGGACGAGTCTCTGAACACAGTAACAAGTATTTAAATGATTTAATTTCTTATATTACAGGCTATGAGACAGATATAATCGCAACAGGTAATGCAGGTGAACATGCAATATCCATGTCACTCGCTGAAAATATGGAATTTGCAAGTGGATATTCAGTAGAACCCTATGAACTAATTAACATACTAGAAAAATTTGGAGGAATAATAAAAGACTCTACGAGAGTCCATAAAGATAACGTAGAAATATTTCAAATCGAAACTAGAAATCCTCACTTCCATGAAAATAAGGGCGATGAGCATGTTGCAAGTATGCTTCAAGAATCTCTTACGGTAATCAACAATAGTAAGATTTGCAATACTGATATCACTAGAGATATCAAAAATCATTTGCTCGTCTTACAGCAAAAAACTAACCCGATTAGTTCAAAGTTTAACGGCAGTACAACTAATCATTTAATGGAACCAATCAAAACAATTCCCATAGATAAATTTAATGAGCTAGTAATCGACAGTCCTAAATTATTACAACATTTTAATGCCAGTGAATTGTAGATAGGCGATTTCTACTCGGAACTTCCATATATATATTATTAGAAACTAACACAAATAATTTTTTGACTCAAGTGGTCATTAGTATTTCAATATATAGAATCTAATACAAGTTTTTATTGCTCATCTTCAGATTCTAATTCTATATGCTTAGTATACCGATCATTTTTGTATTAGTCTTCACAATTGGAACTTTATTAACTGCATTTACCATACCCTCAGTACAAGATGTAAAGGCGAGCACAGATAATCAAACCGCTTTTAATTCTGAAAACTTTAACACCGATCAACTAGTTGCAAATAACACAGCAGTTGCAAATAACACAGCAGTTGCAAATAACACAGCAGTTGCAAATAACACAGCAGTTGCAAATAACACAGCAGTTGCAAATAAC
>JAPSGR010000104.1 GCA_031177355.1 Candidatus Nitrosocosmicus sp.
TCTAATTTTAACGAAGAAAGTGACAAAGATGTTATCGTAGAAGCCGATAAAGACAGAATTACTCAAGTACTTGTCAACCTTGTTGACAATGCCATCAAGTTTACCGACAGCGGTAAAATAATTATTACTACTAGAATAAACGTAACTAATACAAAAACTGAAAATCCTAACTATTTAAAAGAAATAATAGTGAAGGTAAAAGATTCAGGCAAGGGTTTAGATCCTAAATTATTTTCCAAAGTATTCTCAAAATTCTTTATTGGACCTGAGCTTGGTGGTGTTGGTACTGGATTAGGTCTTTATATTTGCAAAGCCATTATCGAAGCTCATGGTGGTAATATATGGGTCGAAAACAACAAAGATGAAAAAGGAGTAACCTTCTCATTCAGCCTGCCTTTAAAAAATTAGGACAGCTTTTGATATAATAGTGACTTCAAAATATTAAATAACGAAAATAGATCAGATCAGAGTTTAACTACATCTTTAAGAATTTAAATATAGTAACAGTTCTCATCTGTGTGGATAAAATATCTTGTGGTAAAAGGATTCTGATACAATAAATAAAAAAAATAAGAGGAACTACCAAGATCTAGGGAAAGTATCAGATTGGATAACTTCAATTGGTTTTAATAAAGTAATAAGCATTATATCTGTTTTAATGTTTCCTAAAAGAATCTACATCAAGCAGTGAATAACATACTGACTTATCACTCCAAATGTTCCTTTTAATTATTTGGTCACTTAATAAAAACTATCATGGAAACTAGTTTGAATATTTAGATTAATAACAGTAGTGCATGTTAGAGTTCTATAAATTGGATTAAAAAAATTGTTACAGAATCGCCTTAAGCAAGTAGTTATGTCAGACTGATATTATTGTATTATGGATAAAATACTAAAATTATCAATTTTGTCAATCTTTATTGCTGCAGCCTTAATTGGTTCAGTAGTAGCATATGGCGACAACATGGCATATGCCGGTGGAAAGAAGAATGGATGACTGGAAGTGTTGTAGTAAAGTAGAATAGATAATCACACTTTTTTAATTTTTTTTATTTACCCTACGCTTTCAATTCATTGATATTGTTATAATAAATATTATTTTATATACTGACAAAAAAGTGCGGTATTTGAAGCCACGGGATAAAATTTCCCTTGTTAGAGTTATATTAAATAATTAATTAAACCTAGATTAATATTAAATTAAACCGAAAGTACGAATTTTAAAAAAAAAGTTATTGGGTTTTGAACTTAGCTTTGTGCTGCGGCACTGCTTCCTGTGTTTGTCGGGCTTTGAACGTTAATGTTGTTACCAGAATCCATTGTGTCGCCACCGGATACTACCTGACTGTTTTGGTTAGAGGATTGAGATTGGCTGGCTGATGCTTTGGTCTGTAAAGTTTATCCAATATGATGTAAATTATTAGTAACAGGTCCCCTCAGAGGCTTTATACCCATTTCGGTTCTTTACAATAGATTCTATTAGATAATAAGACGAGAAATATGAAGATTTAATCATTAGACTTTTCTGTTAGCTTGGCCACAAGAGAATAAAATAAAAAATAAGAATAGAAGTAATTTTACTCGTTTAATTTCTTATTTTCTTATTGTTGACCTAATGCGTTGTTGCCATCATTTAGGTTAAATGACAAGGCTACGTTGTTACATGATGCGGTTGTATTTCCTAAAGAGTCACAGGCTGCTGCTTGTCCTGTACTTGTGGATTGTGCTATAAATTGTTCTGCATCATTGTTGCTGCTCTTTTTTCCATTGTGATGTGACTTTTTATCTTTATCTTTATCTTTATCATCATCATGATTATTTCCACCTGCAAATGCCATGTTGTTACCAATTGCGGCTACTGAACCAATTAAGGCTGCAGCAATAAAGATTGACAAAATTGATATATGAATTTTCTTACTATTCATGGAACTATATTTCTAAACTCATATAATACAATTGTTTCATCTAATTCTGAAATAATTTTACTAAACTAGATTATCAAATAAGATACCTGTAGAAGACTTTCTTTACAATATATGCTCTCTAGTATGATTTTTTCAGAAGTAAATAGACCTGATTATATAAGTGTCTATATTAATGATATTTATGTCTATTTAATGATCTGGTATTCTTTAAATAAATCAACAATCAATTAATCGCTATATAGTGTATACTTGTAAAGGAGAAGTAATCAAAATTGTTAATCCTCTATCCATTACAAAAAAAGGAAAAATTAGTTAGTTGTTATTGTACAAACCCATTATATCCTGTGTAATTATCGCTTGACAAATCTCCAGAGTTACATGAATCTACAATACTGCCATGTGGAGAATAACAACGTGCACTCTGTAATGAGCTTGAGCTTTGTGAACTTCCTGTGGACTGCTGCTCCTCTTCTTCACCGCCACCTAGAAAAAAGCCAAGGAAGGCAAAAGCCATATTGGGACTAGAGACCATGATCGAACTCGATAGAAAAACTGCAATAAAAGCATACATTATTGTTTTACTTATCTTATTTTTATTCATGATATATTAAACTAAATATGCTATATCCGTGTTATTTTACATGTTACTAAATTTAAGTTACTAAGGTTTTTTCTGCTATGTAATTTGATACAATTAATCTAGTATAATTAGGTTTTTGATATAATTGCTAATTAAGAGCAATGTAGAAGGATTTCAATGTATTCATAGGTTCGGGATTGGAAATTTAGTTTTGACGCGTGGGGATTGAGTTACTAGTGGTATAGGGTTATATGCGCTTTCCACTTAATCATTATAGGGTTATTTACAGATTGAAGTGGTAACAAGTGTAAGTAATAACACAATATTATTTCTAACTTATCAAAATTATATATGATACCTTGTTATGTAACATCATATTCCAATTTTCGGCCAAGAAGCATGTTGGTGTAAGCAAAATCGTTTTTCATAATGGCATCTGTGTATTTTCCGAACATAGATCTATCAATACATGAGCCGTGCATTGGGTATACCATATCTGGATTAAGCTCAGCAAGCCTCATGGTAGTTTGTCGCACAGGAGCCTCAGCTGCGAATATACCTGCAGCTCTATAGAGGCCAATCATTGATTCTGACAAGTCGTCTGATGTCACTGGACTATTTAAACCCGGCTGCATAAACAAATCGGAAG
>JAPSGR010000073.1 GCA_031177355.1 Candidatus Nitrosocosmicus sp.
TTAATTCGTCTAGGTTAAGTCTCCAATATCTTACACGCATGTTATAACTATGGATAAATCCATGTATTTTATATTTGTAGATTTCAAATTCTAACTTTTAGATTAATCATACTACTCTATTTTATTTCACCTTTGCAGAATGTTCATCACATCACACATCCACTGAGACAAATACTACTGATAATTATTATACAAATTAATATATTGATAATATTAGTTATTCTTTTTTAATATTTTACTCATCTAATAAGCTCAGCGCAAAATTAGTAGCATTTGTTATATTTAGAAATTAGCCTGTAGAATATATGTCAGAAAAGTCATCTAAAATTAATACTTCTAAAGGTAAAACCTACTTAACTATCTTAATGTTCGCATCCTTGTTAGTAATGGCCTTTAGTGTAAACACAAACTCAATGAGTGCTAATGCAATCGATTTGGGATTAATATCAAAAGATACCAATATTGGAAGCATTGATACTAGTAGTCTTTTCAATTGTGTTGGTGCAGCCATTACCTGTGACAATGACAATACGGTCAATAACAATGTCGCCGTAAACAACGGTACAAATGAAAATCCAAACCCTTTTTCATGTGTAGAGTGTTTTGAAAATGCAAATCTTACACAAGAACAGATTGTTGACATTTTCTTTTTCGCTGGTTCGGCTTCCTCATTTGATGATGTATGTATAGATATAGTTGATTATAATGAAGAGAACTACCTGAATCTTTTAATTGGGATAGGAGTTAGTGAACAAACAGCTCAAGCATTAGTAAATTGTCTGGTGGAAGCGGGAGTTCTTCAGGGATAAATAAACAAATCAATTTTTTTATTTTTTTAGGTATGTTTTTTAAGAAATTAAGAATATTTCCGTAATTATATATAATTAAAACTAGACTGATGGTATCTAAAATCTGATATTAAGCAACTTTTATCAATAAAGAAAACAATCTTGTTACCCCTATTGGAAAAATAAGGTTTGTCAAACAAGAATTAATATAAATTATATTCTAGCATTATTTCGCAAAATTATTATCAACAATCTATTACAATATAGTCCAAATGTCTTTTGAATATGATTTATCTTCGATAGCCTGTCAAAAATGTCATGAGAACAATGACAATTTAGAGGTAACTGGACTACCCGCCTTTACTTCCGATGATAGCTGCCACAGATCTCCATACTATGATATTTGGTGTTATAATTGCCGCGAGATGTCCTCCAAACGCACACCTGTATGTCTTAAGCAAATGTAATAGATGTGAGCGTTCTTAGGATAGCCAGGTAATATCTTGATTTATTTGAGAACTATATCTTGAAGTTAAAACTATAAAATGCATGGATTTAATCAGGGGGGCGCTCTTCGTATATAAACTAAAATCGCCCCTTCATACTATCAAATCAAACGGTTAGAGCATTTATTCTAGATTACTGGTTCTTGATACTGCATAATATTTCAATCTCTTTACTCTGTTCTATGAGTAACGCCATTATCATCGAAAACAGTAACTCTGTGTCGCTTTGTGATTTAGTTTTTATAGAATTATGATATTTATGATAACAGTTTGCAATCATTTTTAGTATTAGTTGTTTATCCTCTTCAGATTTCAAATTAGAAATGAATGGGTTATCTAGTTGTTTTAGTATTCTTTGATATGTATTGTCATTTTTCAAAAAAGAATCTTCTGAAGGGTCAATATACCGATACATAATTACTATGAGAGATGGGTAAGCCAAAAGGATTTATTCCCTTGAAATAAAACCTTAAAATATTGTACAATTTTGTTGTTGATGTGGATTACCCTTTATTATACGAAAACTTAATTCTGTTTAGTTTTGGCAAGCAATTTTTAATTAATAAACAGAAAATTACAACTTGTTTTTATTAATAAATTCTTTTTGATAAATAACTACTCTATTAAACTTATATGAACATTCTCTTTAACTCTTTTAATTAATAATCTATATCTCAAATCATATTGAATAATATGCCTAAAATAAAATCCTCCAAAGGTAAAGTTTACTTAAGCATAGCCGCAGTTGCAGCAGTCTTGATGATGTCTTTGAATGCGAACCTAAACGCAAATGCATCCATATTTAGCAACATTCAAAACGCAGACGATATCGGACAAAGTCTAGAATGTGTCATTATTGTAGTAGGCTGTGACGCTGTTGGTTCAGTTGGTAGCAGTGGCGATGTAATTGTTGATAGCGGTGATAACAATACTAGTAACGGAGGCGGCGATGATCCCTTAACCTGTGAAGAATGCTTTGAAGAAAATCTAACACCTGCACAACTCCAGATACTTATTAATGCTCTTGAAGGAGCTACACTTGCAGATCTTTGTGTGACAATAATGGAAGATCCTACAATCTTGGTAGACGTCGAAGAATTCCTGTTGGGTGTTGGAGTTGATGCAGAAGTAGTTGCAGAAATTATAGCCTGCATAGAAGCAGCCTTAGAGTTATAGGTCAAGAATCAAAATAAGTAACGGGACACATTTTTTTTCCTTTTTTTATTAATTATCACGGCAATCTCTTTTGACTTGATTTATTGTGCAATAAGATAGACAGATTATAATAATTTGTAGATAAATAAATAAGAATTTGGAAACATAATTTTAGTCAGAAACTATTATAAATCCATGCAAATTTTCTAAATCTGCTTTGGATAACAGATTAGACTTGTTAATGGAAATGGAACAACACTTTGATAATAAAGACGAGGAATATTTTAAGAATCTAGTTAATCATAAGGATTTAGTAATAAGGACTAGGGCAGTGTGTATACTGGCAGATATTTCTGGAGAAAAAGCGATCGAATCCATAGGACAAGTCTTGTTAAATGATTCAGATCAACTTGTAAGACATGAAGCCGCATTTTCTCTAGGTCAATTGGGATTTAAAAGCGGAATAGAAGCATTATCAAAAGCCGTCATAAATGATCCAAGTTTTTTTGTAAGACATGAAGCAGCAGTGGCTTTGGGTGTTATAGGAGCTGAGGAATCTAGAAAAACACTTGAACAGGCACTCAATGATGAGAGTGAAGAGGTAAAAGAATCTGCAATGATAGCGCTTGCAAATTTAGATTATATATCTCATGTAAAAAGAACTAACAAGTTTACAAGTTTGACCGGTGGATAATTCCAAGACTGAAAAAAAGGAAGAGGTTGGCAACGAAGAAGAAAAGGGAGGGGAAAGGAGAAAGAGGAATATGACCATATCATATTCTTTTTTTTGGTGCTTAAGAACCGATACATATACCACAAATGATCGACAAATTAATATTGATTCTTCAACAAAAAATATAGGTCTATCAATATGTCTGATCCCAAACAAGATGAAGGCTTGATGCTGTTACGTGAAGAACAAATAAGTGAATTTAATCAATGGCGTATGAAAAACCTCACATTAAAATTAGACTTTACTGGAGAGGATTTTTCAAATAAAGACATCTCTAATGCATATCTTAATGGCATAACTTTTACCGGATGTAATTTTTCAAATTCAATAGTTAATGGTACTAATTTTGTTCAAGCTAATTTATCGAATACCGATTTTGAAAGTTCTGATATGTCTGGAGCTTTGATAATGTACGCTGTATTGAAAGACTCTAATTTATCCAAGAGTCAACTAAGCAATACCAATTTTATGTGGTCGGATTTGCAGAATGTAGATTTTAGACAAAGCAATATGTATAAAACAATTTTTGTTGAAGCAAACCTTTCAAATGCAAACACTGAAGGATTAGATAAAAATAATGCATACTTGAAATATGCAAAATTAAATGGCACTACCTGGGAATAAATTTTTTTTATTAATTACTTTTAAAATTCGAAATAAATAAGATTATTCTCATTTTGGTAATACATTGACTTTCCACTCTAAATAAATAAAAAAATGATTTTATTTTAAAATTGCTTATAAATCTAATATATAGTTAATTCGACGATAAAAGTGTGCTTAATTTAGCTGTAGGAGTACACTCTAATTCTGTTATTTTAATATCTAATATTGATTTTTATCTTTTATCACACTTTATTCTTTAACTATTGTTGCATAATTGACTTTAAATAGCGAATAAATTTAGTAGAGTATTATCGGTATCTCTTTTATTTAATATTTGATATGCTCACTTTTGATATAGATATTGAATAATAACTCCAAATTAAATACCTCTAAAGGTAAAATTTACTTAACTGTAGTAGCAATGGCATCATCATTGTTAATGATGGCTACATTTAATGTAAATACATACCCCATAAGTGTAAATGCATTTGACATAGATAACCCCGACAATGGAAGAGACATAGGCAAGAGCGAAGAGTGTGTTAAGGTAGTTGTAGGATGCGGTGGCCAAGGGACTGTTGGCGATAACAAACCAATTGGAGCAATTAATCCGGCAATGTGTGAAGAATGCTTGGCTGACTTGTCAGATGCTCAGAGAGAATCTTTGATTACAGCAATATCCGCTGAAAATAATTCTAATGTTTGCTTATCTATTGGAGAACTGACTGCTGATAAATTCTTAGAATTATTACTAGATGCGGGTGTAGATCTGTTTGTTGCTCTTGACATCTTGGACTGCTTAGGGTTGCAAAGTGCGTAACAATCTATAGAATGAGATTATCGGTGGTACCTCTGAATAGTATTGATATGACATATCCTCCAATCATTTTTTTATTATACATGCAAGCACAAATACTTCTAATTATTATCGCTCAATTATTTAATTATACTATACTTGAGTTAATTTGAATTCGTATTTGCAGATGAAGTTTATATCGAAATACTAATGCGTCATAAATATTTATTCAAAAGATTTTTAGAATCAATACAATCTGGTCTATAATTACTATCATATAGCAATTATAAACCGACATCAAAAATCAATAACACATATTAAATGCCTTTATATTGCATGAATTAGAGATTAAATCCCTTTTAGAAAATTCAAAACACACTTAAACACTAAAAGTTGCGTCACTTATAAGATCAGGATTGAGAACAGAATTTCGATGAAACGTAGTATAGTAATACCTTCTCTTAAAGAATCACTGCAACCGATCATATTAAATTTTATCTTTTTAAAAACCCTGCTAATATTATATTACAATAACAACAAAAACCTTAACCTTCATTATTTACATTATCCTTTTTTGGTTTTTACTAGCGTAACAAGTTCAGGATAACATTAGTAATATTTCTTTTATTTAATATTTGATATGTTGTTCCTTGATAGATATTGAACAATAAAATTAATACCTCAAAAGGTAAAATGTACTTAACAGTAGTGGCAATGGCATCATTGTTAATGATGGCCTTCAACGTAAACTCAAATATGAATTCAAGCATGAACGCATATGCATCCATATTTAGCAACATTCAAAATGCAGACGATGTCGGGCAAAGTCTAGAATGTGTCATTATTGTAGTAGGCTGTGACGCTGTTGGTTCAGTTGGTAGCAGTGGCGATGTAATTGTAGGAAGCGGTAATGATGATAACAACACAAACGGCGGTAACGGCGGTGTTATTCCAGTAGATCCAACAGAATGTGAATTATGTCTTGAAGAACACTTGACTGATGCACAATTAGTTGATCTGAGAGCAGCATTAAACTTAGGTGCAGACGCAACATTACTCGAAATCTGTGCAGCCCTTGATGCAGTAGCATCTGTCGAAGCCTTAGTACTGTTATTAAGTGGAATTGGACTTACGGCACAAGCCATCCTTGCCCTATTAACTTGCTTAGACATTGAAATCACCTTAGCAGAAATCCTTGCAATTATAGAAATTGCATAACCACAATCCTTTTTTTACAACAGTTCAAAAATTCAATTAATTATATCCCAATTAATAATTGTTATTCAAAACCATTTTAAGAAATTAATTTCTATATAAAATATAAAGGCTGTTACTTGATTCAATTAATCTAATATAGATAAATATGAGATAATGATATTCTAAACCATCTTACCATCAAATTATTACGGTGTCACCAGGAACCAAACGAAATCCTCACAAATTCAATTGTATTTAAGTCAATAGTTATTAACTAATTGATATAGTTTAATTATTAGTATACATTCGAGTCTAATTAATAAATAAATTTGGTTTAAACGTAATACGGGAAAGGATGAATCAGAATTTTCATCACTTATAAGTAGCTGTTTGGCCGTCAAATTTATAAATAAAAGATTAACCTATAAGTAAAATCAAACACAATTAAATACCGCAATTTACTGAATTTAAAATTAAAATTGAGATAGAATTTCGATAAAACGTAATATACTAATATTCTTCTATTAAAGAATCACTGCAAGTTATTGCTATAGACTTTTATCGGATTAAAAGCTAAATGGGTATTATATTACAATAACAACAAAAACCTTAACCTTCATTATTTACATTATCCTTTTTTGGTTTTTACTAGCGTAACAAGTTCAGGATAACATTAGTAATATTTCTTTTATTTAATATAGATATTATGGAATGTATTGAACAATAAAATTAATACCTCAAAAGCAAAGGTGTACTTAACAGTAGTGGCAATGGCATCATTGTTAATGATGGCCTTCAACGTAAACTCAAATATGAATGCATCTGCATCCATATTTAGCGACATTCAAAACGCAGACGATATCGGACAAAGTCTAGAATGTGTTATTGTAGTAGTAGGCTGTGACGCTGTTGGTTCAGTTGGTAGCAGTGGTGATGTAATTGTTAATAGCGGCGATAATGATACAAATGGAAATGGACCAGAGCCTTCAATATGTGAAGAATGTCTTACAGAACACCTAACACCAGAACAACAAGCAGCATTATTACTAGAGTTGGAAGTATTGAATCTAGCCGAAGCATGTGTAGCTATTGCTGATTTGGATCCTGAAATCTTATTTAATATACTAATAGATGTTGGATTGTCTTTTGAAGCAGCAATAGCCTTACTAGAATGCTTAGGTATTGAAGTTACAATACCAGTGTAAGAACCTGAATTGCATGAATTGCAGAGAGGATGATTAAAAAACCTTTTTTTTAATCATCAATCATTTTTATCTTTTATTCATAATACAGTTAAGAATGTAT
>JAPSGR010000074.1 GCA_031177355.1 Candidatus Nitrosocosmicus sp.
AGCAAAGGTGATAAA
The DNA here is from genome assembly GCA_031177355.1 of Candidatus Nitrosocosmicus sp. GTDB lineage: Archaea > Thermoproteota > Nitrososphaeria > Nitrososphaerales > Nitrososphaeraceae > Nitrosocosmicus. The sequence continues at coordinate 16 of JAPSGR010000074.1, forward strand.
TCGAATATTAGCCTCTCATTTACTATTCTTTTGCATCTATCACCATTGTCGTTATGACGCAAGTTCAGGTCAATGTCCTTACCTTGCCTCATTTTCAAATTCTTATCTACAAGAAGTTGAAATTCATGTGTTTTGCATCCACCTGTATATGAGACATTTATTTCAATTTCTTTTTCAAATAAGTGAATTGATTTGATAATAAAGGGATTTTTTTTTAGACTTTTTATTTCATTCCGATCAACTAAAATTAATTGCTTTTTTTCTCTAGGCGGGTCTGATGAATGCACAAAAATTGTTCTATTTCGTATTATTAAACGTTATTTATATTTGATTCAAAAAAATCTTCAAATGAATATATCGATAGTTCCATTGTTCAAAATGAAATGTTGAATTCAAATCCAATTTGAATTTGGTATTCTGCTTGAGTAACTAATTCAAGTTACAATAAATTACCAGCGTTTTGGCTAACGTGATGGAGGTTTCATCCATAATTTTAAATATTATCAATATTATCATTTTTAAATGAATCTAAATGATAAAAATAGCAAAGTGAATAAAGAAGAATTGAAGAAATTTTCACTTTGGGAAATAAACAAAGAACTAAGCGACAGGGAGAAAAAAATAACTCCAGAGAGGCAAGCTGGAGGCCCTAGTTTTAGTGACCAAGCCGCCAATACTCGCAGTAGTCGTAGAATAGGTATTGCAGACTTTAGCGCTGCAGACCTCCACGAAGAAAAAAAGAGCAGACAAAAAGTCATTTATGGGGTAGATAACAGAAAGGACTATTATCAAATAGCAGAGCAAATGTCGGAGTCAGAGTTAAAAATCAAAGAACAATGCGATAGTGTTGTCTCATTATTTAATAACGATGATTTGGTGATATCTCAGGATGGTGAAGGCCAAGAGGTTAGTCTTGGAACTTCTAAATTTGGAGATGCATATGGTTTATGCAAAGACGAAATATTTTTTAATCAGCCAGTTGGTGCATTTTGTTCGGGTTTTCTAGTTGCTGATGATCTGGTCGCAACAGCAGGTCATTGCGTTAATGACGATGACGTTACTAACGTGAGTTTCGTATTTGGTTATAGGATGAATTCTGAAAATGACGCGCAAACTAAAATTAGCTCTTCTGAGGTTTATCGAGGAAAGGAAATTGTAGGAAGAAAGCTTACTGATGACGGGACCGATTGGGCTGTGGTACGACTCGATAGACCAGTAAAACATCACACGCCCTTTAAAATTCGTAGAGAAGGAAAAATAAAGGACCAACAACGTGTTTATGTAATAGGTCATCCCTGCGGCCTTCCGCTAAAATTTGCAACCGGATCAAGAGTCAGGAATAATCAAGAAGAATCGTACTTTGTCGCTAATCTAGATACTTACGGAGGAAATTCTGGATCATGTGTACTGCATGCTGGCGAAGATAATGATCCAGAAAATGGTATCGTGGAGGGAATATTAGTAAGAGGCGAAACCGATTTCGATGATGTAGATGGATGCAAAAGATCAAATGTTTGCCCCGATGACAAATGTAGGGGAGAAGATTGTACGAGAACTACCGAATTTGCACATTTGATCCCAGAACAATAAAGCAATTCAAATTCGAATAATATTTACTAATCTACCCTTTTTTGATGTGTACACTACTTTAGATGATACATGGTGTCTCACTGCAAGTCTAGTTTGTCTCTTGTTCTGATTTAAATCCTGGTGAATTGTCAATATGAAATTATTAAATTGTGTTAGAAAAATTCAATACTTTCAACATATCTCTCTTTAATCTACCACTTTTAGTGATGACAAAATAAGCTAATAGGATCAGTCTGCGAATCCGAAATTGCCGGTTAGAGTATAGGGAGGTGGTTGATAACTATTCAGAGATCGATTTTTCTAGTATCTGGTCATACCTTTTCTATCTTCAAAGGCCTTAATAGAGTACGAGCTATGGCAATGATCAAATATTTTTTTGGCTATTTTTTGTATATTTTCTGTTTGATTTTCTCTTCCATATTCGCCATCCGAGAATTCCTGTGGCTATTGTTGTCAATGTAGTCCAGGTTCCTGTTAGAGGATTGAACCAATCGTTTAGCCACGTCTTGATAGTGTCAGACAGTGGAACTGGGTCTGTAATGGTCATTACAATAGGAAAGCGTTTCATTATGCTCTCGCTATCTATCTTCAAAACGGGATTCTGATGTGTGACGGGATTGGTTATTGGGCTTTGAAATGTGGAATTTAGGAAACTAATATTCGCAAGTATAAAGAAAGTTCGTGTCCCAGAAGAAGCAATAGGCTCTGTATTCAAATTCAGTGTAGTAATGGCAAATCCATAAGGAGGTAGAGGTATTTTCGTATCAGCTATTGTAAAATTGATACTGTCAGGGATGTTTTCTACATTCAAACTTACAAGCGGCTGGAATCCCGTAGTCGAATTTATCTCTATATCTATATTCTTTCTCTCTCCGGGTACCAGAAGCAGGACTTCGGGGTTTGTAGAGATAGTAAATTCTGGTGGAGGTACATATACCCATCTGACCGCATCAAGCAAATACGTTCCATTTGAAAGAGAGTAAGCATAAAAAAACAATCGATACTTATCTGGAAAAAGCATTGGTTTCATATCTAAACCTAATAGAATTGATTCACTTTTTTTATCAAAGAAATTCTTGTGATTGTTATCTATAGCCGAAATGTTTCTCGTATGACCATTTGCTGAAAACTCGTTGAAAGTTCTAGTCCACGAGTTTGACACCTCATTCCATTTTATTTCTACTTGATAATCAATACCCTGATAACCAGTGTCATTATTAAAATCTGAATCTATCAAAATTCCATAGTATATCTGTCTATCTTTGGGGACATCATAACTATCAAATAGACTTGAAATGGAACTCAACCAAAATGTCGCATTTAGTGTGTTACCATCAGAATAATAATTTATAGACTCAATATCAGTGTATGCTGGCCCTTTGAGATTACTATTTTCTAAACTCTTACCAGTAAGCATGTCAACCCAATCAGCTTTTTCATCCCTTATTTCTTGCCGCTCAAATTGCGGTGAATTTAATCCATAAACACTAAAAGAGATTCCACAGACTGCCATATACATAATTAAAATGGAAATGGAAATACTACAAAATATTAAAGTCTGTAGAATTTTATGGCTGCAAACCAGGATTTTCATGATATCTTGATGCAGATATCTTCTTAATTTAGATTGTTAAGAATTGAAGTTTTTAGGAAAAAATTGAACATATTTGTCAAGATAAATATAGCTCTCTCTATGTTATTAAAACTATGCATCTCTGCCTCATTATATTTCTATTAATAGCAACGGGTTTTTTTTCAGGAGTTTTTATCAGTACTCAAAACGTTGAATCTTTTTTGAATCCTGATTTTGAAACATTCCAGTCAAACCCAAACTCCTCACTTTCAAACTCCTCACTTTCAAACTCCTCACTTTCAAACTCCTCACTTTCAAACTCCTCACTTTCAAACTCCTCACTTTCAAACTCCTCTTAATCAAATCTTGTTTGAGGTGAATTAGAATAAAGTTGTAGGAAAATTTTTTAATTTGCATAATGCCTCAGATAACCTCCATCTGAAAGGTCTTTCTCTATAACATGTTTATTTTATTGCAGAAAATATTGATATTCTAGATATAATATGATAAGTTCAATGTATGATATAAATATAAAAATCGAATTTCAAAGCTTTCAAAACGACAGCTCTGATCAATTTGTTAAAACCTTGGAATCAAAATTTAAAGAGACTCTACAAAATTTTATGAATCAACTTGAACTGGGAAATGGAAAAGTATATGATTTTTCAATAACTAAAAAATAAATATCAATATAGAAAGGAATTCGCAATTCATAATTAACCCCATTTCCATACTTTAGTTAATCCATTCCCAAATGGATCTACTGTCTTTTTATAAATTCCCAGTACATTGTTAAACTCCAGATAGGAATTGTCTTGTGTTGCATCATAATGATGATTTTGTAAGGCTGTTGTATTGTTATTAGAGCCATAAAATGGCAAACTAAAGAGTATCATTCCGCTAGCAGAAAAACTACCATCGGGATTATAATACCCCTGTGATTCTGTTTTATAGGCTATAACTTGTCCTGTTGGAGTCAAGATGATCGCTTGTCCCTTTGAGTGAATAGCGCCTTCTGAACCCATTTTATCAACTACTGTTCCTATTGTTTGAGTAGGTAATCCATCAATACTACTGTTACCATTGTAAGAAACTTCAACAGAAGGTAAATAGTCTACATTTAAGACACGCATATAAGTTGATTTAGTATTTTCGGTGTAAAATGGTTGACCTAGAACTGTTTCTGGGATATCTGATAAATTGTTGATTGCAGCACCTTGATTTAATGGTGATGTTAGAATTGATGTATTATTGTCCTGAGCAAATACAATTATGCTGCTACTACTACTATTACTATTACCGCTACTGATAATAGACAGCCCTAAATTTAAAACAATAACTAAAGAAATTGCCATAAATGAACATAAAAACAAGCCAGAAATTTTCTTGATTCCTAATTTATTTATAATCATTAAAGAAAAGTTGAATACAGGATATATTAACATTTTAAAACTTGCACTAAAATAAAAAAAGAGTTTGCATCGTGCTCTATTCATCTAATTGGTAAGGATATGCGTCATATATGCATAATATAAAGATAGAAATTATATTATTTTGCTCTAATGTAAAAGAAGCGGCTGTTGGTCATATTTTCATGTTAACCTAATATTTTGTATTAATCAATAATCAGAGGTTTACTTGACCAACTATGAATCCATTCTCTTATGCGATTTGCACTAGTTTCGGCCTTTCTTCTCACAAACCCATCCAAATCCTCTTTGGCAATTTTCATTAGAATTTGTATCGATTCGTAGGTTATTTTTTCTGGAGATTTTAAAAACTTTGCTTCATTATCTGATAGCGCTTCACAAGCATTTATTTTGATTTTTCTTCTCTCATCCTGTAATAGTTCTTTTAATCGACAAAATACTTTTTGATTTATTTCTGAAATTCGAGGGTCACTTGGGCCAGATTTGTTTAACAGAAATTTTCCCAAAAGCCTTGTAGACTTGGACCTAAGAAAGTAATCTTTTTCATAATATGTATTTTCTAAAAGAAATCCTATTACATCAATGTTAATTTCGATATTTTTAGAATCATCACTTGCTAATTCAGCTAACCCTTCTAAGGCTCCGGTTGCAAGTATGCTCTGAAACGATTCTGACGTATTTACAATTTCTTTTAAAAGAGAAATTATTCTTTTTTTATCTTCATTTATATCTCCTTTTTTGTAGCTTCTGCCTAGGGCTGTTGCAGCAGCTGCCTTGATAAAGTCACTTTTTATTTCTGAATCTTTTATAATCTCTTCAAGTATCTCTGCTGAATCAGGTCTTTGAAACAAACCAATGTTCTTTATAATTGCTCTTTGAACATGATTGTTTAGATTTTTGAAAGTATCTTTTTTTAAAACCACGGATATTAATCCTTGAAATGCTTTGTCAGAGTTTTCGTAGTTGTTATTGTCCTGGTATGACCCTATAGTATTAGCGGCCTCTTTACAAACTCCATAAAACTTGTCATTTAGGATTGTGTCTTGTAAAGAGTTGATGATATCTTCGTCAAATCTTTCTTTTAATATCCTTGCTGCTTGAACCCTTTCTATTATGGTGTCGCCAGTCTTTAGTTGATCCAATAGGATTCTTTTTAATCCAAAGTCTTTTGACTCATTTTGAATTTTTATTGATTTGATACTTTTTAAAATCTTAAAATTAGGATCGATGGAAATGTAAGAAATTGAATCGCTCTGATCAAATTCAATGAAGCTTTCAGAATCCCAGTTCGAAACTTGCATCAAATGAATGATTTCCTTCCTCTGATCCTGAATGCCCTGAAGTTTGACCTTGATTTCTAGTGAAAAATGATAAGGTAGTATTGTACCGTCATGCTTTTCATGATGACTTTGTAATTGAATTATTTTAACCTTAATTTTGTTGGCCTTTTCATATTTGTTCGTGATAACGTCTGATAACAATGTATATTCGATTTCAATCTCTGGGTGTCCCTTTCTGAAAATCCATTGTTCAAAAAAAGTTTGAACATCCATTTTAGAAACATCTTCGATAATGTTTATTAGATCAGCTGAGGTAACAGATTGATTTTGGAATTTTTTTAAATATTGTGTCAATGATCCTTTGAATATTTTTTCACCCAAAAAATTTCGTAACATGTGCAAAATAAATCCAGCCTTTTCATACGAATGAGTATCAAAAACATCATTTGGATGCTTGTATATCTTTGTAACAATTGGTCTAACATAGTATTCATTTGCATCCTCAAAATACATATCGGTCGATTCGATAAGGCTATACTGGAATTCATCTTTTCCTCTTGAATTCTCTATATAGAGTGACTCGCAATAGGTAGCAAATCCCTCGTTAAGCCATATATGAGGCCATCCTTTACATGTTACCAAGTCACCAAACCATTGATGAGCTAGCTCATGAACAATTAGTAACAGGTCATCCTTATAATCTAGTGTTGTCTTCTTGTTATGTAGCACCCTTCTTGTAAGAGTTGTACAACTTTGGTTTTCCATCCCTCCTAATTCAAAATTGTCAACTGCGACCTGAGTATATTTTTGAAAAGGATACTGCACACCGAGATATTCTTCAAAGAACCTTATCATATGTGGTGTTTCAGAAAATGTTAACATCGCATCATCTACTTTAATATCTTCTGGCCAATAATATAGCAGTGGCAGGTTATTATGAGCGTCCTCTTTTTTTGAGAACCTGCCTATAACAACTGAAACAAGATACGCAGGCAGTGGATTTACCTCAACGAATTTCCATGTAGTCTGTTTATCCTTTTCTGAACCTTCTTTAGAAATGAGCACCCCATTTGAAATAACATCCAATCCACTTGGTGCAGTAATTTCTATATCTAAGGAAAATTTTGCATGTGGTGAATCGATACATGGAAACCAGTATCTAGCTTCGGTGGCTTCCCCCTGTGTCCAAGCCT
>JAPSGR010000050.1 GCA_031177355.1 Candidatus Nitrosocosmicus sp.
ATATGCACGTTTGGTAGAACTAGGCGCAGAAACTCCTGCAAGAAACCCATACGTAGCTGAAATGTACAAGCTAGCCTTAGAAGGAAAACTCTACAGCAGATCAGTACCTTAATTTTTTTTTGTCATTTTTGTTTATAGATTAGTTTTTACAGTATGGCGAGTTAATAGGCAATAGTAATTTTACGATCGTCCAAACAGTTTTCCAATCCAAGGTTCTAAATTGGATGGATCCAATTCTATGATTCGTACGCCAGCCTGTTTTAATATCTCGGTCCCATCTTCTGTATATTTAGTTAGAATAACGACTCTATTGATTCCAACTGTTATTGCCATTTTGCTACATTCTATGCATGGTGAAAGAGTAGAATACAAAGTAGCATTTTTCGTACTTCCAGCATTTCCAAACATAACACATTGCATTATCGCATTAGCCTCAGCATGTACACAAATACATCGCTCTAATCCTTCTCCTGATTTGATTGAGCCTTTTACTCTGTCAGAGCATCTTTTGCACCCACCTTCATAACAATTTGGAAAACCTGAAGGAGTACCATTATATCCTGTTGATATTTGCCTATAATTCTTAACTATAACTGCCCCAATTTGCCTAGTAAGGCAGTTTGCCCTAAGTTTAGCTAAAAAGGCCTGTATCATAAAGTAGGTGTCCCAGTCTGGCCTGTCAAAATCCACTGCAGATGACTCTTTCATGAATTCTATAAAGGATCACTAATTAATATACAACAACAGTTCAGAGCTAGAAGGTTGTCATCATTACTGTATGGAAAAATAGACGTCATCCTATATAAAAATATTAATTAAAGTCTGTGAGTCTTTTTACTTTGACACTGTTAATTTTAACTGGATATTGAAGTGAATTATGAATTATTAACATTTACAGTTTCCATACAAATCGCCGCTAAATAGCATACTCAAAATAATATAGATTATGAAAACATCGACATAAATCGATCATGATTATCATTATGTTCTTTATTTTTTTTGTTATTTTTTGCTTCCTCCTATCTTAAACATTTTCGTATTACACACACTGCATATGCCTTGAGTGGCAGGTCTCCCGTTTTTCATAGTTACCTGTTTTTCATCTTTCATTTCTCTCTTTGCTTTGCACTTAACGCAATATCCTTCCATCTGATTAACCTCTGCATGAGTAGATAAAATACATGTAGTATAAAATTATTGTTATAATTACCTAAAAAATTATACCTAAAATAGTACTATTTATCAAGATTACGATATTTTATATAAGTAATTATTCCAAAAAAGGGTATTGAATGGAAAAGAAATTCAGAATGATATTTTAAAGTTAATAAAAGAGCATCATGAGTGGTTTAATAACTCGATCCCATTAATAGCTAGTGAAAATATTCCTAGTCCTGCAGTCCGAGAGGCGGTTGCATCAGATTTTGGAAATAGATATGCGGAAGGCTGGCCCGGAGAGAGAGTCTATGCTGGTTGCACATACATAGACAAAGTTGAAAATATTTGCAACGATTTAGCAAAGTCGGTATTTAAAGCTGAGTTTGCAGACTGTAGAGCTACTTCAGGTGTTGTAGCTAATTTGGCAATTTACTCAGCCTTTTCAAATCCCGGGGATACCATGATAGCCTCTTCGATTCCTACAGGAGGACATATCTCACATGGTAAAAAAGAACATTCAGGAACTGCAGGTCTAGTACATGGTTTATCAATAGAACACTTTCCATTCTCAAAAGAAAATATGACAATAGATATTGAAGAAACCAAAAAGAAAATAGACAGTATGATCAGTGATGGAAGGGCACCAAAAATAGCCATGTTTGGTGGAAGTCTTTTTTTGTTCCCACATCCTGTAAAAGAATTATCTGAATTTCTCCATAATAATAATATATACATAAATTATGATGGCGCACATGTTGCAGGTTTAATAGCCGGAGGCCAATTTCAGGATCCATTACGAGAAGGAGCTGATTCTATGACAATGAGTTCTCATAAGACACTATGGGGGCCCCAAGGAGGGATAATAGTTTCTGCAGAGAAGTATGCAGAGCCAATAAAAAAAGCGATTTTTCCAGGAAACACAAGCAGCCATCACCTGCATCATGTAGCAGGCAAAGCTGTTGCATTAGCTGAATCTCTAGAATTTGGTGAAGAATATGCAAAACAAGTGATTAAAAATGCCAAAATGCTTGCTTATTCCCTTGCCAATCATGGATTCAAGGTTTTAGGAGAAAAGAGAGGTTATACAGAGTCACATCAACTTGCTGTAGATGTTTCAAATTTCGGCGATGGTGGAAATATTGAAAAAGACCTTGAAAGATGTAACATAATCTTAAACAGACAATTACTACCTGGGGATATAAAAGAAGGTAGAAATTATTTCCATCCGAGCGGAGTACGAATAGGAGTTCCAGAGGTGACTCGACTAGGGATGAAGGAAAACGAAATGCAAGAAATAGCTACGTTCATTAAAAAAGTTGTCATTGACAAACAAGATACATCTAAGGTGCTGAAAAATGTGTTAGAATTTAAGAAAAACTTTCAAAAAGTACATTACGCATTTGATGACAAAACGTCAGCTTATCAATATATTCAACTGGTAAATGCGAAATGACCATAGTCAAGACACCTGGTCATTTGACTAGGGAGATAATCTGACGAATATATATATGGTTAACAATATATTTATACATAAATATAATTTTACAAGAATTTTTACATATGGTTTATATAATATAGGAAATCAAATACCTCTGCGAAAAAATATGCCAATTGATCCAGATTTTCCAACAAATAACCAGGTAATTGGAAAGATAAAAATGTCAGACGGTGAACATTTTCACTATTTATGGGGCCCAGGTTCACTAAAAGAAGCTTCAGAAAATCCAGAAGTTAAAGAAGCATTCCAAGCAAAGGGAGAAGAGATAGGGCCATTAGGTATAAGTGGAACTATGGTAGCAGTCGACTGGGACTCATGTGTAGCAGATGGTGCATGTATAGAAGCATGTCCTGTACAGGTTTTTCAATGGTACAGAACTGAGCATGACGTACCTGCCAAGGAAACTGTAAATGTAGAATGGGAAGGCACTGGTTCTTCTGTAAAGGAAGAAAGAAAAGATTACACCGATAAGGCAGATCCAATTAGAGAACATGATTGCATCTGGTGCATGGCATGTGTATCAGTATGTCCACCTCAAGCAATAAAGGTAGATCAAGCTGCACTAGAATTCCATGAAAAGGCATCAGGAACATTTAACGAAGAATTATCAAAGGGTAGTGCACCTCCACCTCACGCACACTAAATATTTTTTTGATCAAATTACGAAATTATTCATTGCAATAAAGAAATTTAGATAGATAATTAGTTGGTTATAGATTATAATATCAATCGTGTAATCAGAAAATTATAATATAAACTACCACATCATCCAAGATTCTAACGTTTTTGTAAATGAATTCAAAATAAATCTACATTCTGATGAAATTTTGGGATGGTCTTGACTAAGGAGTTCATCAATACATTGAACAAAAATGATTAATGGAGAGGAAAAAGGCTCTAATTTGTTCCAGTCATCTTCACAATTTGTTAAAATGTAATTGACCTTTTGACTAAAAATTTTGGAAATCAATAGACATACATCTTCTGATTCGGAGCTTTGTATTTTATGAGAGGATAGAAACGTTCTCAAGTTTTCTAAATTTATTTCAAATGAATCAATGTAATGACTTTTTATCGATTTTGGTAGACGAGTCATGTTACATAGATGATCCATCTTTAAGAAAAGTTTCTAATTTGCCTTTTAAATAATTATTAATCTTGCTACCATCTACTTTGCCCCTTAAAACCGTCATACTCTTTCCCATAAGTATACCCATAGAATTAGCACCTTTTTCTCTTATAATATTAATATTATCATTAAATAGTTTATCCAAAAGAGAATAAAGTTCTATATCATCCATTTTGGTCAAATTGAGTGAATTTATTGCTTCCTGTACTGACACACTTTCTCCCTTCATTAATTTTTCAAAAATTAATATTACAGACTCTTTGGCAATAAGTCCCTTTTCAAGTCTATTAAAGATCTCCAAAATCATTTCGTCGGTTAAGAGAGTTTTATCAAGATTATTTCTAGATAGACTTACGATATCTTCAGTAAGTTTTGACGCTACAAATGTAGGAGAAAGAGTAGAGGAGGGAGAAGTAGATTGAATTATAGCTTCAAACAAATCATAATAATCAGAATCAAATATTTGTTCAGATAATTTCATATTCAATCCATATTTTTTCATAATTCGTTTAATCAATTCATTCCAGGGTAAAGGTATTTTATCCTTTAGTCTGCTAATTAGCTCGATGTCGATAGGGATTGGCATTATATCCGTTTCAGGATACATTCGAGACGAACCTGGTCTAGGCCGTGAGAAAATTGTTGTGCCATCCAAAGTAACTGAACGCGTCTCAGCAATCACACCATCCTTAAACTGAATTATTCGTTTGGTCAACGGACCAATCAAATTATCTATCTTATTTCTGTTACCTCCAATAATAATAAAGGCATCATCACTACCCGGAATAATATCAAGGGATTTCTCAATGTTCCCTATGTCATCGGCTGTGATTCCGTAATTAGGTAATTCATCTGAGTGAAAGAGACCTCCTAATCCGAAAAATCTAACAAATTCTCCTAGTTCTTTTCCTATTCGAATATCTTCAACGGGCTCATAGCCAACAAGCCCTCTTAATTTTCTTAAGCGAATACATTTGATAATTGGATCAGAAGATTTTAGGATCTTTTTTATAACATTCGATGATGAATTTATGAAAAGGGATGTAACATCTGCAATCTTATCTCCAATTAGTGAATCCTCAATATTTCTATTTTTAAATTCTTCTGCGATCTTAATCATGCCACACTGTCTTTTTGTTTCATAGTCTAACACTTTAACAAGTTGAGATAATTGCTGTACCCCTTTGACCTCTACTACTTGACCCCCATTAACAGAAATATTTACGTCCTGTCTTATACTCCCAATTCCCCTTGTTACTCTTTTACTACTTCGAAGTAGTCGTCCAAGAGTAAGTGCTACATTCACAATTTCTGCAGGCGTACCAGAAATAGGTTCAAGTGCTATCTCTACCAGTGGAATTCCGAGTCGATCTAATCCATATTCCTTAAATTTTGGATTTGTTGTTGAAATGAGTTTTGCAGCATCTTCCTCCAAGCAGATACCCTGTACGCCTACCTTTTTAAAATTATCAACTTCCAAATAACCACCTGTAGATACCAACATGGTCCTTTGAAATCCACTGACATTCGATCCATCTATGACTAGTTTCCTCATGACATGAATCTCATCGGCAATATTGGAATTTAATGCAAGGGAAAATAGTAACACCGTTTCAAGTGCATCCTTATTTACATTATGGGGCGGTTCTTCATCAGCCTCTACCAAGCAACTATACCCAATTTTAGAGTAATACTTGATAGAACTCATTTTGGCATGTTCAAATAATGCAGCTCTATCAAAGTCTCCCAATTCACTTTTAGTAGGTCTTAATACACGAATAAAGTCGAAATCATATACATCCTCTGATCCCTTGCCATTGCAATCACAAAATAATTTAGTCGATGTATTTAATTGCTGGTGTATTTCAAATCCAACTTTTACATTCAATTTATTATCAATGTCTAAACTCATTAGGCTTTATTCTCCTCTTCCTCTTATCTCTTGTACAGAAGAAACTAATGGTAAAATATCAGAAACTTCTTCTGCATAGTCAGATTTCATGATCCTAAGGAAATCATCAGATCCAGAATTGTTCTCTAAAGCCCACATTGCTTTTACAACAGCAGTTTCAGAGCTCATATTTGAAAGCGGTATTACGCCCAATCCTAAAAGATCTCTGCCCGTATCATATACAGTCATCTGTACCCTACCGAAAATACACTGAGACGTCATAAAAACAAAGATTCCTGATTCGATCAGTTTTGATATATTTCCATAACAATTTTTATTAATATGACCAAGTCCAGTGCCTTCTAAGATAATGACCTTGTAATCTAAATTCAAAAAGGTTTCAAGAAATGAGGGATTAAAACCAGGATAGAATTTTAAAAGAAAGACTTTGTCATCAAAGGCTGTCTTTGATATAAAGTCCTTTGAAGTATCTTTATACTTTATAATCTCTCTATGTAAAGTATCGTTATACTTTATGCCTGAATTCTCAATCAAAGCAAAAGGAAGGGAATCAAGTGATTTAAACGCATCACGTTTACTCGTATGATTCTTTCTTACTCTCGTACCAATATGACATGCAATAAGGTCATCAGAAGTGCTGCTGTGCATGCAAACAAATATTCCTGAATATCTTGCATCTCTGATAAACCTAATTGCACCAACTAAGTTGCTAAATGCATCAGATGATGGTCTATCGGATGACCGTTGAGAGCCGACCAAAATTACAGGAACCGGGACATTTTTAAGGGCGAAACTCAATGCTGAGGAAGTATAATGCATAGTATCTGTACCATGAGATATAATTATTCCATCATAGTGTTCCTTGGTAATCGCATGCGAAATTCTATTAGCTAACAAAGACCAATGCGAGGGTGTTATATTTTCGCTGTATTCATTAAACAAAAATTCTGGTTTAATAAGACCATGTTCTGCCAATTCAGGAAAAGCAGAATAGAGTTCTGAAGCACTCAAAAGTGATGTTACACCTCCTGTCCTATAATCAATTTTGCTTGCTATGGTACCACCAGTACTAATTAGTAATATATTGGGTAGATATTTTGAATTTCCTCCTATTTTATCAGAAATAGAATTATGGTTATGGGTCGATCCTGGCTGTGGTTCATATTGAAACGATGTAGAGATAGATGGAATAGTATTAAAAGAATTAGAAGATGGTGTTGAAACATGTTTTGTAGCATCTGTTTGATCATTTTCAATAGGTATTATTTTGGTAATATTATCAATCTCAATGCCAATATTATAACCACTTTTAAGTTTTAACACAATGTATTTATCGCTAAATGTTTCATATCGAGGCAAAATAATTCCAAAAAATTCTTCCTTCTTAGTGATTACTTTTACTTCATTACCAGTACCAACATTAAATTTGTTTAAAAATTGTTGAGATTTTTTACTATAGCTATTTCTCTTATTTTTATCCTTATTATTCGAACCTAAAGCATCATTTATTTTTTCTGTCAATTATAGAATTATGAAAAGAATTAGAAAATATATATAGTTAGATACGATTCAATGACTATAACAGTAGCAGCAGCAGTTATTAGCATTAACACGTATTATTTTTCTAATATTTTTCCTACCATCCATGGATGAAACAGACAACTATACTCAAATAATTTAGGCTTGTTAGACATTACAGTGAACGAGCCATTAAATGAATAATCAAAGCTTTGTTCCTTATCTAAGGGCAGCAATGGTCCTGAATTTATATATTTTTCACTACCTTCAAAGACATATACGGGATCTTTATTCAAATTTACTTACATTGTTATCAGTCGTAATGATTGTAGGTGTTAATGCTCTAACATTTAACACCATAAACACCTGTGTTCCATTCTCAGTTACTTCTTCTAAAGGCTCATCCAAATTACTTACAGGAATTAATTTAGTGTTATTAGGAACATAAATGGTACCCCAATCTTTTCTATTTTATCCAAATCTCTTACGAAAGTAACAGTAACAGTATGAGGGGTTGGGAACATCTACTCCATTACATCATGTAATGCTATCACCTGTGGTAATCTCGACACAAGGAGGAAAATATTTTGTAAGAGAGATTGAAGTATTCATTCCTTCTACTTTAATAACATAATTGTCCGGTTTCTGGTATGTTATATTTTTGAGAAACTTTTGTTGCTTCCAATAACACGTGTAGTATAAACAGATTGAACATTAACAATAAAGGAAAGAATCACAAATATCATACCCAGATTATAGGCTCTCATAGGCATTATATAATTCCATTTTTATTTATTACTATAACAATATATTGGTTATCATGATTAAATTCTCAGGATGATAAGTAGTTACTATAATAAGAAAATATTTCCTAATTTCATAAGTTCAAGTCATAGGGATGTATATGCATCTAGGTAAAATCATCTTGAAGTGATTTTGATTCTATTAATTCTTGTATCTCCTCATTCATTTTTAAGAATCTGATGCCCTTTTCTGTGGTTCTATATTTACCGTCAGGACCTAACGCTAGCAAGTTATTTTCCAATAATATAGGCAAATATTCTTTAATTTGAGCATAAGAAAGAAATGCCTTGTACATTATTTTAGTTTTAGAAATACCCCCATTAGCGGCATTTAGAATATTAGAGATTATTTCGGTCCTATTCCGATACTTCACACAATATTATAGAAGATTGTAATATATAACTTATATCGTTGATTATACTATATTAATATACTATAATCTCGCTGATATGGGCTTAATTTTATTAATACAATTATTAATAATTAATTATTATTGAATTTTAAGACTTGGCTAATGTCATAGAAGTATGTGAAGCAGTTATCTTTGATATCGACGGGGTACTAGTAGACGTTAGACGATCCTATAATGAAGCAATAATCAAGACAGTTCAGCTAATTCTAGAGGAAAGTTATGACATTAAAATAGCAAATAAATTTCCTTTTGAGAATTTAATTTCAAAACTTCGAAATACAGGTGGATTTAATAACGATATTGATACCGCATACGCAATTATCTTAATCATATTGCACTGTGTCTTAATAAACAAAATGAATATAGACAAGACTATAATCATTTTTGACGAAATAGTTGGGAAACTAGATGATAAAGGCAAAGATGCCGTAGAAAAAGAACTAGAAAAGAGAGGAGACATTAGAAATATAATAAATGATTTAAGGTATCCAGGCTGTGTTGACTATGACGACAATGCTGATGATAACAAGATTTCCAGGCTCTTTAATGAAATTTTTTATGGTCCTGTTCTTTTTAAGAAACAATTCAATAAGGAACCAAGACACTATTTTGATAAACCTCTGATTAGTCATGATATTGTAATAATAAAAGAAGAGACTATTAGACTGCTTTCACAAAAAATTAATGGAAATCTAGGATTAATTACTGGACGAAGTAAGGTCGCTTCTTATTTTACTTTAGGTAATCTTATGAAATATTTCAAAGAGGATGCGTGCGTATTCTTGGAAGATGAAAAGAGAGAATTTTCCAAACCAAATGCATTTTCTCTTCATAAAGTGTTTGATAATCTGGGATTAAAAAGTGCGCTTTACGTAGGGGATTCCATAGCAGATCTCTTAATGGTAGAAAATTTTAAAAGTCAAACGAAAAAGGGTAAAATATTTTTCTGCGGGGTATATGGCGAGGGAGAGAAGAGTAGTAGTAATAATGGTAATAATAATTCCGAATCGACCGATAACAACAACTTAGATAACGCCCAAGAAAACAACCAGTCTAAAATTAAAGAGAAAATATTAAAGTCAAAAAATGCTGATTTAATTATAGAAAATGTTAATGATTTACCAAATATATTAAATATTACAAAAAATTAAAAGCAATTAGTGATTATAGAGGATCATCAACGCGCGTGCACGATAGAGAGAAAAACAAAAGAAGTAAGTATCGTGGCCAAAATTGATTTAGATGGAAAGGGAAATTCAAATGTAAATACCGGATTTGATTTTTTAGATCACATCATCATTTCATTTTCAAAGCACAGCAAAGTTGATCTTGAATTAAACGCTAAAAGCGAAGATGGTATTAGACACCATCTGATAGAAGATACCGGAATTGTATTAGGTCAAGCAGTATCTAAGGCTCTTGATAAAAGAGAGAAGATAACCCGCTTTGGGCATGCAATAGTTCCCATGGACGAATCGCTTTCAAGCGTCGCTATAGATCTAATAAAGAGACAATATAGTCATATAGACTTGAAATTAGAAAGAGAAAAGATAGAAGATATATCACGAGAGGATATTATTCATTTTTTTCAGTCATTTATGGGTAATTTGAACTGCTGTATTCATGTTATTGTACAATATGGTACAAATGATCATCACAAGATCGAATCAGCCATAAAAGCTACCGCACTAGCATTAAAAAGTGCAATTAAAATAGACCTAACTAACGAGGGAGAATTTCTTCCTACTACAAAAGGAATGATGTAATTAATGGTAAAAATATCCATATTTGATTATGGAGCTGGAAATATTTTTAGTTTGAAATCCTCTTTGCAAAGAAATGGAGCAGAAGAAGTATCGATAATAAATGATCTTAACTTAGATAAAACACTAGATGAGGTAGACGGAATAATATTACCTGGAGTAGGAAATTTTGATCCAGCAATCATATCAATAAATAAATGTAAATCAGGATTTTCAAAGTTTATAGAAAAAAATACTCCCATATTGGGAATATGTTTGGGAATGGAAATGTTATTCGAGAGAAGCGAGGAAGGACAGTTAGCGGGACTTGACATAATAAAAGGTGAAGTATTATCTCTACCTAAAAATTTGGTAAAAATTCCACATATTGGATGGAATTGCTTGGAAATAACAAATTCACATAGCAAATTATTTGAGGGAGTGCCCAACAAATCATGGGTATATTTTGTACATTCTTATTATACAACGCCTAAGAATAGCGACATAATAACCTCAAGATCAAATTATGGGATAAATATTCCAGCATCAATAGAAATTAATAATATTTATTGCACCCAATTTCATCCAGAGAAATCAAGCACTATAGGTGAGAAAATGATAAAAAACTTTGTAAAAATTTGTAAAAGATCAAAATGAAAAGCATTGCAGCAATAGATCTGTTTGACGGCCAGGTGGTCAGATTAGTTAATGGCAAATTAGAGAATAAAACAGTGTATGATAATAATCCGGTAGAAATTGCGAAAAAATGGGAATCTGAAGGAGTTGACATGCTACATCTAGTTGATCTTAATGCAGCACTGAATACTGGCAAGAACAATAGCGAAATAATATTAAAAATAATAGATTCCGTAAACATTCCAGTTCAAGTGGCTGGCGGCATTAGAACTATAAATAGCATTAATAAATTCTTGGACATCAAAAAGCCAATAAAAGTTGTTATTGGAACATTCGCCTTCAAACGACCCGAAATAATACAAAAAATTTCCAAGAAGAGACTAAGTCGAATTATAATATCTGTAGATCACAACAGGGAAAATGTTATGATATCTGGATGGAAGGAATTTTCAGGCATAAGATTATTTGATGCTATAAGATTTTACAAAGAATTGGGAATAAATGAGTTCTTGTTGACTAATATAGATAAGGATGGTACATTAGAGGGACCAGACATAGAAACATTGGTTAAAATAAATAATACATTCAAAGACGTAAAAGTAGTTTCTAGTGGAGGGATCAGTAATATTATAGATATTTTAAAGTTGAGGAATGTTAATTGTTATGCAGTAATATTGGGTAAAGCGTTGTATGACAAGAAGCTGAAAATAGAACATGTTCAAGAATTGATTTAATATGGCAGTAGCAAAAAGAATCATACCCTGTTTGGATGTAAACAAAGGTAGAGTTGTAAAAGGTATCAATTTTAAAGAATTAAAAGATGCTGGAGATCCGGTTAAGTTAGCCAAACAGTATAGCGACGAAGGAGCAGATGAATTAATATTTCTAGATATTACAGCCGCCGAAGAACACCGTAAAACAATGAAAAATATCGTAAAAAATGTAGCTAGTGTGATAAACATTCCGTTTACTGTAGGTGGTGGAATAAAAACTTTAGAGGATGCACGTAATCTGTTGCTAAGTGGTGCGGATAGAGTCTCGATTAACACAGCGGCGGTGGTAAACCCTGAGTTGATCCAAGAATTGATGCGTATTTTTGGAAAACAATGCATAGTAGTAGCTTTGGATGTAAAAAGAACTTTTGATAGGAAAGGAAAATACTTGTTTTCCAAAGATGGAAAGGATTACTGGTTTGAAATCCAAATTTTTGGCGGAAAAAAAGCAACCGGAATTGACGCCATAGAATGGGCAAAAAAAGTGGAAAAGCTAGGAGCAGGAGAGATACTTTTAACAAGCATAGATACGGATGGTACAGAAAATGGATATGATATAGAATTGATTAATGCGATTTGTGATAAAATCAATATTCCAGTTATTGCTTCAGGAGGTTGTGGATCAATTGATGACATACTAAAAGTGTACAAGAATACAGAAGTTGACGCCGCATTGGCTGCTTCACTATTTCATTTTAATAAGGCAAAATTAAGAGAGGTTAAAAAATATTTATCAAAAAACGAGATCCTAGTAAGGCCTCCGTAATAATGAGAAATTAAAGAAATAGGATCAGCGTTTTCTCGGTCTTAATATGTAAAGATGTATAATTAAACAATATATCAATAGAATTTATTTTAAGATCGGCGAAAGAGAACTAGCGACTGGATTAAAGATACTATTCATTCAGAGTGTTTTGATTATATCAAAGGTTGAAAATTCTTTTTTATATTCTTCATCAATGATTTTGACTTCTTCTACTTTGGCATCCGCAGGACCTTCTTTACACCAGGCCAACATTTTGTCAATATTGACTTTACTGCCCTCCATGATGGATTCAACCCGACCATCCGACAGATTCCTAACCCAGCCTCGGATGTCTAATTCTTGTGCCTTTTGAAGTGTGTTTTGACGGTAATATACGCCTTGAACCTTTCCACTAACAAAAATATGAACCCTACAATCTTTTGTCAAATAGGAATAATAGCACCACACCACTAACTAAAAGAAATTTAAGGAATTGATCCACCTTCTTCTATGTATAGGTCATTAAATGATGTGCCTTTTCTTATTAATTTTATATCACCGTTACATGTTTTCATTAAAACTGGAGGTTTAGTCTGACAATGAAATGGCATATTAAAAACCAGAGAATAGGCACCCACATTGTAAAACAAAATATAATTCCCCAAGTTTGCATATGATAAATCAGATATTTTTGATGTAGGAAAAACGTCAAAAGTATCACATAATCGTCCTGCAAGGTGTATATTTTTTCCTGTATACTGTTTATTGGAATTTGAAAAGTAGAGATGATTATTGTTACTCTTATTTGATACTATTTCTTGAGGATATTCTTGTTTGAGCAGGGCAGCATCCAACAATAAATGATATCCTGTATCCAAGATGACTATTTTATGATCATTGTATTCTTTAGTATTGACAATTTTTGAAATCATTATAGAAGACTCTGCTACGAGAAATCTACCACTTTCTATCATTAGTGTGAATTTACCATGATAAGCTACCAAGTCATTCAATTTATCTATATATATAGAAGCCATTTCCTGCGGAGTAGGAACAGGTTCATTATAGAAGACTGGAGTTCCACCGCCAATATCTAAAGTCTTGAAAGAGAAATTCGGTATCTCTTTTTTAAGTTTGTTTAAAAGAGAATTCAATCTTTCTAGAGCATTAATGTAGCATACAAAATTTGTAATTTGAGACCCAAGGTGGAAATGGAACCCCTCAAATTCTAACAAAGGGTTACTAAATATTGATTTAACAATATAATAAGCTGAATCAACCTTTCCACCATTTAGAGGGACTCCAAACTTGCCATTTTTGTAAGACGCACGGACTTCAGCTTTAACTCCTACCTCAGGATTAATTCTCACCATTACTTTAGGAACAATACCAACAATATTGGCAGCCTGGGATAAATTAATTAATCCAAAATATGAGCTAACTACAACTCTCTCAACACCGTATGATAATACTTGCTTATACTCTTCTAATTCTTCTGTCACACTCGTATAGATAACATTCTCAGGGTTAATTTTTAATTCTCTAATAAAGAACAATTCACCAAGCGAAGTGAGATCGAATGTAACATTGTCCTTCATGAATGCTTTAAGAATAGATGGATTAAAATTAGCTTTAATCGAATATGCAATCCTTACATGACCATGAAATTTTTCATAAGCATTTTTAAGTTCTAAAACCTTTTCATGCAATGTTCCCTCATCTACTAGATATAAAGGAGTTCCGTGTTCCTTGACCAATTGATTAATCTCCTCGTTTGTAATAAAACGATTTGTCTTTGATAACGTTTTTTTGTTTTGAATAATCTGTACTACATTTTCAACCATTCTTTTTGTGAAATTTATTCAAAGAGATTAAACTTAAAAACATTGCCCCTTAAAATTATTTTTATTTTAAAGCCTATGTTAAATAATTTATAAAAAGATCCATAGAAAATAAACAAAAACCTCAAGAATTGAGTTTTTTTTAATCAATAAAAAAAATAAAAGTCAAGAGAAAATGGAAAAATTATCTATAGTAAGGTACGGTAACTTTTTCACCTGATTTACTATCTCTCTGAGTTTTTATTTTCTTTACAGCATCTTCAAAGTGTTTCATAGTTACGTGTGCCTCTGAGGCATGCTTTGCAGCATCCTCTGGATTGCTATACTTTTGAAGATATTCATGCAATACCAATGAGATTGCAGTATTGGCTACTGCAGATACATCAGCGCCACTAAATCCATCCGTAATTTCGGCAATTCTGTCAAAATCAACTACCTCAGAGATGGGCTTTTCACTCACATGGATTTCTAAAATCTTTTTCCTGGTAGCCCTATCAGGTAATGGTACATATACAATTTTGTCAAATCTACCTGGTCTTAACAAAGCAGGATCTATCATATCTGAACGATTAGTTGCTGCGATTATAACCACACTGCTTAATTCTTGAATTCCATCCAATTCAGTTAAAAGCTGAGAAACAACTCTTTCTGTTACCATACTGTCGCCGCCTAAGCCTCTAACTGGAGCAACAGAATCAATTTCATCAAAGAATACAACACATGGTGCTGCCTGTCTTGCGCGCCTAAAGATTTCTCGGATTCCTCTTTCAGATTCTCCTACCCATTTTGACAATAATTCAGGACCCTTTACACTGATAAAGTTAGCTTCTGATTCTGTTGCAACTGCTTTGGCAAGCATGGTCTTTCCTGTACCAGATGGACCATGCATAAGAATTCCTTTAGGATTGGAGTGTCCTAACTTTGTATATAGCTCGGGGTATCTTAATGGCCATTCTACAGCCTCTTGAAGCTCTCTTTTGACTTCATCTAGGCCACCAACGTCTCCCCACTCTACATCTGGAGACTCTAAATACACTTC